>CAWIGF010000002.1:0-55721 GCA_963835585.1 uncultured Candidatus Woesearchaeota archaeon | reverse complement strand
GCTTGATGAAGACGCTCCGCACCTCAAGCGACCGGGATTTTGCCCGCCTTGCGCGTTTCGCGCAGCAGGTTTCCCCGGCCGCCGCCGACCGGACGCGCCCCTTTGTCGTGCCGGTAATCCCCTATCTCCGCCTGCTGATGTATTTTGTTTTCCGTGCAATCAGGCATATCCCGGTATTTTTCCGATAGCATCCCATGGGTATAACCGAATTTCTTGCGACGCATATCACCGCCTTTATCAGCCAGACCGGCTACGCGAGCGTCTTTGTGTTCATGGTCATGGAAAGCATGGTCCTTCCGGTGCCAAGCGAGGCCGTGATGCCCTTTGCAGGGTTCCTTATCGGGAAACACCGGTTCAGCTTTGCGGCCGTCATTGCGGTCAGCACCTGGCAAGCATCACGGGATCGCTTGTTTCGTACTATGCCGGCCTCTGGGGCGGCAAGCCCTGGTCAGGCGCTTCGGCAAATACCTGCTCCTTGACGAAGAGGAACTGGCGTTCGCCGAGCGGTTTTTCGGCAGGTTCGGCGATACGACCATCTCCGTGAGCCGTTTTATCCCGGTGGTGAGGCACTCATCTCCATTCCCGCCGGTGTGGGCCGGATGAGCGTGGTAAAATTTTCCGATATATACAATCCCGAGCGCCGGCCTGTGGAATTCATTTCTCGCCTTTTGCGGGGTCCCTCAGTCTCCGCCAGAACTGGGGAAACGGTGACGCATTACAGCAGGATCATCGACATTGCGGTTCTGGCTTTTCCTTGCATTCCCGCTTTCCTTTATATTTACCGCCATCTCCGCAAGCGCTCGCGTACGTCTTCGATGATCACCCTGAGCTCGATCCAAAAACGATTCGGCACGAAAGTCCTCTACAACGGGATTTCCGCATCGTTCAATCCCGGACCGCCGCACCAGCTTATCGGCCCCGAACGGCTGCGGAAAACCCTGCTCTTGCGCGCCATTGCCGGAGAAGCATCAATCGACGCGGGGACCATTCCATCACGCCATCGGACCTGCGTTTGGGCTACCTTCCGCAGGAAATGGAATTCGACAATGATGCTACTCCCCTGCGCCTGGTGCTCGCCCCCTTCCGGCACGTGCTCGAAGCGGACGAAACGCTCGGCCGGCTGTTCGCGGCCGGCGCCGGTGATCCTGCCGCGCTCACGGCCGCGCTGCGGTTCAAATATCTTAAAAAAATAGGTGCATTCAGAAGCGCATATTATGTATTTGGAGATAAATTGCAAGATATTTGATTATCTTTTATTTCATACATTAATTTAACTCCATGCCCACAAGATAATTTCACAAATCCTAATTCTTGAAGAAATAACAATAACTCAAACAATGTCTGTTTCTTTATGCTGAAATTCCTGCATATTCCTTCTGCAACAACGTTATAAGGGATATAGTCGCTCTGAGAATTGTATTTTATGGCTATCTTTAGTTCATGCAACCTTCTCAGACATAACGTCCAAAGTCCTGCCCTTTCTTCAAGAGGTATTTGTATCATTAGTTGCCTCTTGATGCAGTTTCAGCAGGATTTTTATCCATTCTGGCTGGGTTTGTTCTTCGTTCATTTTCATAGTTTGTTGTATTTCTTTGAATTAAGTCTATATCCAATAAATATCCAAAAGGGATATTTAATTCTCGGTATTACCTTTCTTGTTTGCAGACACATAGTGAAGCTTCCTTAAATACGGACTAGTCTACTTTTTTATACCATCCCCATCATATGAAAATAAAGATATAAATCAGTGGAGCATAAAAGGATTAAGAAATTTCTTAAGAATGTTCAAAAACGAAACATTTATATATAACCTTATGTTATACCATATAACAAGGAATTACAATGGCAAAAATACTGGTTGACTTAGCTGACGACGAAGACAAGATTGTCGAAATGTTTAAGATAGTCAACGGCTTAAAGACAAAGCAAGAAGCAGTAAAGAAAATGGTAAGGTATTTTGAAGCCACTGTAAAGCCAAAAAACATTAAAGAAAAAGACTATTTCGAGGTTTAAAATGGAAATATCAACTATGATTTGGATTGGGGCAGGTGTTGTATGTGCAATAGGTGCAGTTTATTTGACGAGTGGTTGGATTTCAATATACAATAAATTCATTTATTGGAAAAATAAATTGGATGAGCGTTTCGCAGGGATAGACGTCGTCATGCAGAGAAGAAGCAACATAGTGCTTGCTTTGGCACAAATTGCTAAAAAATACAGCATTCATGAATATAAAACAATAAAAGACACGATTGAAGCAAGGAGCAGATGGTCAAAAGACATACCGATAAATGAAAAGATTAAATCAGTTGAAGTCATAGAAAAGAACTTCCTCAACTTGCAAGCTGTTTTCGAGAGATACCCCAAGGTTAGAGCAGACAAATTATATCAGCAAATAATGGGTTCTGGAGATATAACACATGAAAACAAAAAAGTGGCAGGATTTATGCTTGAATACAACAATGTTGTGAGAAACTACAATCAGAGAGTTCAAACATTCCCAAGAAACATTGTTGCGAAAGTTCATGGATTTAAGACGGCAGAATACTTGAATTTGGGACAACAAGAAACATACAAACCAAAAGAGATTTTCCATGATTAATATAACAAATAAAGGTAGAAGGGACTTAACAATAGGGATAGTTGCTGGAACTTTTTCTGGATTATGTGTTTTAATTGGACAATCACTATCAGAAGCTTACAAACTTGGTTTGCTTGTTTCGGTAAGTTTTGCTCTGATTTTGATGTTTGCATTCATAATAAGAATTAATTGGCATACAAAATCAAAATGAGAATATTTGAAGCGTGGTTTTGGAAAAGGTACTGGTTACTTTTTGTGTTTTTTGTAATTTTGTTTTCTATTTTAAACGGTTTTTCGGCAATTTCTATTTTGATATCTTTATTTTTTACTTGGTTAATCTCAAAAATAAGAACGATTCTTCGAAAACAAAGAAGCGAAGGGTATCGTATAAATGTAAGGCATAAGCGGTTTAGAAAGTTTCGAAGAGCGTACAGACCTCATTTCGGGCTAGGAAGGAAGTTTAAAGGAAGAATAAATCTGAATTATCTTCCCCATTGGATGAAGAAAAAAGCCGATATTGACTTTGAAAGACGTCTTGCGCAATGGAAGAAGAAACACCAAGGTAAAAAACCAACAAGAAATGAAATGTATAGGCTTGCCATTAACTCAAGCCATGACACATTACCTAAAACGAGAGGAAATAAAGGTCACATGGGGCGTCAAAAAATAAGAAAGAGAATACTTGAAGGAAGAGGGGTAGTTAAACACTATCAAGTAAAATAATTAAAGTTGTGTAGGTTCAAATGGTAAGAAGAAGACGCAGAGGAACAGCAATCGTTGACACACCAAACGGAATTTTGGTTGCAAGCGGAAGAAGAAAAATCTTTCTTTTGCCCGGTGGCGGTGCAGGTAGACACGAAAGCAGAAAGAGAGCAGCAATTCGTGAATTAAGAGAAGAAACAGGTTTAATTGCAACAAATAGCAAATATTTATTTAGACATATTGGTAGAGTTCATAAAGATAAGCGTGGAGGTCACTTTCAAGACCACAACAAAGTGTTTTTAATAAAAGCGACAGGGAATCCAAGACCAAGACACGAAATAAAATACGTCGCTTTTTGGAACCCAAATTCCAATATCAGAATTTCAGGAGTTACGAAAGAAATAATTGAAAAATATCTTGAGGAATCTAAATGAAAGATTATGAAAATTTATTTAAACAAGGACATACAAAAGAAGAAGCAGAAAGGATTGCTAGATTAAATTTGAACAAACAATATGCTTGGGGAAGAAAATGAATAACAGCTATTTTTTATGGTCTATATTATTTGGATTTATGATTGCAGGATATCTTTCTAGCTTAGTAATTAAATCAAACTCAATACTCTTTGCGATTTTTTTGTTAATTGGAGTGTTCATTGTATTTTTTTTATTAGAAAAAATCAAAGAAATAAAGAAAAATAAAGAATGGACTCCACCCTTGTTAGCTAGTGAAAATAATTTAATAAATTTCTTCGTAGACCGAATAGGGAGAGAATGGTATGCCGATTTGTTCCCAGAAGAAAATCCTTCTGATTGGAAGAGCAACAGTGGTGGCTTTCCATTTCTTGGGTCTGTACAAAATTCATACGCAGGAGATAAATTATATCATCTTAATCTAAATTTTCAAAGAATTTGTTCGTATTTTGCAACGAACTCAAAAGATAAACATCATTTGCTTTTAAAAGCAGAATTACTTAACAGATTGGGTGAACCAAATCTTGCAAAACAAGAACTTGAAAAGTTCAAAGAAATGCAGAGGAAAAGAAAATGAGTTGTTTATTTGGGCATGAATGGAGAAAAATAGGTGGACCCATTAATTTAGGAAATGGTAAATTCAGACAAAAAATGGTTTGTTCAAAATGCAATAAAATTAAAGATTACGAAGGATGATTTATTCAAATGACAAGCACTCAATCAGCAAAAGCAATTCTTGAACTAAAGAAACAAAGATTTTCTGAAGTTGTTAACAGAGTTTGTAAAAAAAGAAATTTATCCGTTCCAAGATTAAATTTTAAAGGATGTGAAGGAGAAGATGAAAATCAATTAGCTCATTATCATCCAGATTTACATATGATTTGTGTTTCTGAAATACAATTGGCTAAGTTAAATTTAGAAGATGTTGAGCAAGTTGCCGCTCACGAAGTAAGCCACATAAGAGTTCATGGACACGGTCCAAATTTCATATCTGAAGAAGCTAATAGTAATCTTTCAAATTTCAGGCCTCCAGCAGGAGCAGTTGTGGTGTCAAGCAATAATACTAAAACATTCAAATCAAAACCAACGCGAGAAGACAAAACAAGATGTAATTATCACATATGCAGAAAGAAAACAAAACTCATCCAATGTGAGTACTGTAAAAATTGGTATTGTGGCGAACATATGAATCCATTTGAACCTTCTATAAAAATAAGAGGTTCTGCGAAAATATCAGGTCATCCGTGTTTGGGTTATTTGAAGTATTCAATAGAAAAGGAAAAAGAAACAAATGAAAAATATAAAGTTGCATTAGCGAATGCTACCAGAAAAAAAGGCAAAACAACAGAATATTATTTTCCAGATACATATGTGGCTCAACCACATAAAGAGACTAAAGAAAAGACATACACTAACATAAGTCAAATACCGGGCGATATTCCAAAGCATATTTCTTCAAATGAACCAGAAGAAATTAAACCGACACATACACCTCACAAAAAATCAAGTAATTACGGATTTGTTATTTTTGTATTAGTAATTGCTTTAATTCTCATATCTATTTATGTAAATAATTCTCCTCAAGTACAGCATCAAACAAAACTTAAATCAAATTTGAGTTGTCCGCCAGGTTATCAAGATTTGAACGTTGGAAAATGTGTGGAAATCCGTTATTGTAGCGATAAGACTAAATTTGGAGATTGTTCAAACACAAAACCACTATATTGTGATGCAGGAATACTCATAGAACGTTCAGATTTGTGTGGCTGTCCGTCTTTTGCACCAAGAGACGGATTTTCTTGCGGAAGAGCGGTTCCAAAAGGAGCAGTTGAATGGATTAAATCATTACCAAACAAAATATCATTGTTAATTGGGAATGTTGGAAATGAAATTCAAAACACTATTGATGAAGGAACTCCCGAAGTTCAAAAAACAATAACTCAAGTAAAAGAAGCAGTAACGCCTGCACCTTTGGATGTTTCTCTATTGGAAAGAAACATACATGATTTAATCAATGTCGAAAGAAACAATCATGGACTTTCTTCTTTAGGATTCGATTCTAAATTATCGGTCGTTGCAAGAAAACACAGCCAAGATATGATAGATAGGTCGTTTTTTGCACACATAAATCCAAGCGGGCAAGACCCAACAGAACGAGGAAGTTTGTTAGGTTATGGTTGTTATAAAAATTATGGTTCATATTATACCACAGGAATAGCAGAGAACATATTTTCCACTCATTTCAGAGCTTCGGTAATCGGTTGTGATGATTCTTATTCAGAAGAAGGTGTTGCAAAATGTGTTGTCGATGGTTGGATGAATAGCCCTGGTCACAGACAAAATATTCTTACTCCAACTTATGATGTAGAAGGAATTGGAGTAGCTGTTTCTTCATATGATGCTGTTTTAGTTACAGAAGACTTTTGTTAAGTGTTAATTTTATCATTTTGCCTTCTGGAAGTCTGTAACACCTTAATTCGAAGCTTAGGGGAGCTATATTATGCCCAAACAATTCAACCCGCCGTTGGCTGTATTCCTTCATCGCAGGCTTCACTCAGGCTGTTTAGAGTTTTCCCTGAAAATCTTTTGAATTTCGCCCGTAACCTCGCCCCGCAACAATGTCTTTCCGAACTTTGCATATTTCTCTCTAAGCTTGTAGCTTGATACAACAAAGAACCATCTGTCTTCATATTCTTTCTTTAGCTGTTTAACTTTCGCCCGCAGTCTTTTGGGGTGGCTCGCCCCGCTCCCCGTCTCGACCTCAACAGCGAATTTTCGCCCGCCCGCACCAAACACTATGTCTGGCTTTTTGGTGGTGTAGAGCCGAACATCCCCTGTAAACCCCTTAATATATTCCTCTATTGATTTGCAAAGAAAGAAATGAATAAGGCTCTCATTGAAGCGAGGCATTAAAAGGTAGGCTGTTTCTCTGCCTCCTTTTATGCCGACTGCTTTGAATCTATAGTAAAAGAAATAGACATCTTCTTCGATGAGATACTTTATTTCATGGATTGGAAGGTCTTTTTCTCTGAAAAATCCTTGCTTCCAATTTATAGTCATATCTGGATGATAAGATGCCTTTGCTTCCCAATAAGGTCTTGCTGCTTTTTCATACTTGTATTGAAGCCTATCTTCGCATTTTTTGCACAAATGAAATTCGGAATCACTTAGTTGACTTTGACAATATCTGCACAATCTCATAAAAGATAATTTTGTTAAATTTGCCCATAAATGACGACGAAAAAGAAAAAATTAAATAGTCTGAATGTCTTAAGAAGGGCTATAAGACGTGCAAAATGCTGAATAAACCATTTCAGTTCTGAACAAATGGGGGTCGCTGGGTCACGGCGCTTAATTTATAATATTGAAGTAGGATCAAATTTTAAAAATATGAAAACATCAATAGGCTTAATGATTGCAGGGGGTTATAATCTTTTTAGCAAGCATACTCACAAACGCACTATGGGGCATAGATATAGATATATTCGGGGCATTTGTTTTTATCGTAGGATTAATAGCTTGCTTTATACCTGAACAGCAACGAAAAAGGAAATTTTTGCCAACTGATAAAATAGGAATTATCGCAACTTGTTTAGGTTTCATTACAGCAATTTTATCCCTAATTACCGAACAAAGTTTCGTTGTATTATTGGGAGCCATATCTTTTATTCTCGCTGCCATTAGTTTTTGGAAGCATAAAGAAAAAGCAGTATTGATGTATGTTCCGTTATTGGTTGGTGGATTTTTGAGTTTGACCAAACTAATTGAATTGGTGCAAATTATGTTTGGCATTACACCATAAATACACCCAAAAAAACAGCTAAATCCGGGCCATGGTGCTCAAACTCGTTTCTAGAGTCTAGAAATCAAACAAATTGACGCTATGGCCGTTTTCAATTTTCTGTGAGTTACGGCGTTGAAACAAAAAAGTGCTTTTAATTTTTTTCTTTTAGAAGCATTTTTAAACACAAAAAACAACAAAGAACAATATGAAAATAAAATTTGAATTTCCCGAAAAAGTAAAAAAATACATCAAGAAAGAGAAAATCAAAATTAAAGAAATCAAAGAAAAAATCGAATCGAATCTATGGGAAGATTTATTGGATAAGCAATACGAACCAATAAAACTAGGAAAAATTCGAATTGTAGTAAATGGAATACACAAAAGTCTAAAAAATCAAATATTCATAAGCCCAAAAATAATAAGTAAAAAGAAGGCATTTAGAACAGTTTCATCAGGACTCTTATTAAAGAAATATTCTATTTATTACCTGATTTTCAAAGAAAAGTGAAATTTCTTTGTTTTTGGTGCACAAATTGCATCAAAAGTTACCAAGACGGGCCACGACGCTCATTCTTTGTTCATGTTTTACAAAGCACATAATTGAATAAAATAGTCAGAAGAGAATAGTTTAAATAAAAGGTCCAGTTTCGCTTTTTATGAAAAAAACATTAGAAGGCATTTCTAAGTTAACAAAGACTGTCGACTGGAGCTACTTGGATCTTTATGTTGAAAAAACACTGCAATTTGAAGATAGCGGACACGATTACGGGCATGCCAAACGAGTTCTGCATACAGCCTTAGGAATCGCAGAAGATTACGAACACATAGATTATGATGTGTTGGTGGCTTCCTCATTACTGCATGATATCGCGTTCGGCAGAGACGCCCCGGTTAAACTACATCATGTCTTTGGAGCAAAACAAGCCAATAAACTCCTGCCTAAGTTTGATTTTCCAGGTGAAAAATTAAAGGATGTTTATCACGTCATAATAAATCACAACCGTGCTTATGCTCCGAAGGAAACGATACCAAATACTATCGACGAACTTTCCATGGAAGCAAGAATAATGTTCGACGCAGACAACATAGACGCACTGGGGACAATCGGCTTGATAAGAATTATTTCATTTTCAAGCAAACAACATGTTCCTTATTTTATCTCAAAAAAAGACAAAGGGGATGAAAGCCTGTATGGAAATATAAATCATCTGATAAGAAATTCCAAAAATCTTCTCACTGAGGAGGGCAGAAGATTAGCAAGAGGAGAATCAAGTATACTACAGGAATTCAATAAGAAGTTAGTCAACTGCAACAAATAATTAATCTAATTTTATCCCTTGTTATCTCAAAAAATCAGAAATTGCTTTCTTCATCTTCCATAATTCCTTGGTCTTTCCAAATTGGTGTTGGCCCTCTCAAATAGGATATTCCTGCTGCCACGACGCTCATTCTTCAAACATACCTTCTGATATCATCCAAGGGCAATTGCTTTGGTCGCTTTCTTTTCAACGCATCCGCTGTCGGATATCCTAATTGGATGCCAGATATCAACTTGTAATTGTCCGGAATTTTAAACTCATCATAGAATTCATCTTTTAGCGATTCGAAGTTCATCAGGAATTTAATGCCATCTTTGACTCTCGTTCCCAATCCTTTGTCATGGGCAACAAGCAGAAAGTTTTGCATCGCCATCGCAGCACTGGTAGTTACTGACTCTTCTCCTATTCTTTGTATTTTCTCATCACGAATAAATTTCATCACATGAGACAGTATTGGTGTATCATACGGTCTTGCGAACAAAAGGACATATACAGGCGCCTTGTCAAATCTGCCATATCTGGAAAAAGAGGTAAGTATCTTGTTGTATAATGGACCAAACAGCTTTTTTTCAAAATCTTTTTTTGTATGCTCATATCCCTTTTGTATGTATTCATTCAATCTATCTTTTTCTCCTGACGTGTTAAAGACCAAAAAGAACCATGGTTGGGTATTGCAGCTGGAAGGTGCGTTTCTCGAGAGATCAATTATCTCATCAATCGTCTCTGGATGAACTGGCTTGTCTATGAATTGAGAAATGCTTCTTCGTCCTTCGAGCAAATCCTTTAGCATTTTTTTGATAAATTGTTTTCATTTATAAGTATACGGATTAGTGAGAATATTTAAAAGGAATCCTATGGCATATACTATATGGACCTTCTCAGGAAGATAGAACAGGAATTCATCTATTGCGTAGCGCCAATGGAAGACATAAGCGACAGCGCATTCAGGACGCTATGCTACCAAAACGGGGCAGACATCACATTCACGGAAATGACGCGCATAGAGGGACTTGCAAAAAAGAATGCGGCGACATGGTCGAGAATAAAATTCCATGACGAGACGCCAACGATAATCCAGCTGCTCCCAAGCAAGGAGCAGAACATAGAGAAGTTCCTGAAGATGTTCGAGCCGCAAAAAGGATTTGCCGGATTTAACTTCAATCTCGGCTGTCCGAGCCCAGACGTCATCAACATAGGAGAGGGATGCGCGATGATAAAGCGCATTTCAAAAGTCAAGCGATTCATACAGATCATGCGGGATCACAACTATCCTGTTTCTGTGAAGATGAGATTGGGAATGAACCAATTCGAAAAAAGCAAAAAGACATACCTGAACATGATAAATGGAACGGACCCTGATTTCTTCATAGTGCATGCAAGGCATGGCACGCAGAAATATTCCGATCCGGCTGATTTTTCTGCCTATGCGGAATGCGTCAAGACAGAAAAGATAATTATCGCGAACGGAGACATAAGCTCGAAGGAAACCGTTGAGAATTTGAAGGACCAAGGCGTAAAAGGAGTCATGATCGGCAGGGCCGCTGTCGCGAATCCTGCGATATTCAATCAATTGAGAGGCATAAGGCAAAAAACAATAGAAGAAATACGGAATGACTATCTAGCGTTATCAAAGAAATACGAGGGGCAGGAAAAATACAGGAATAATGTTCTCAAGCGCCTAAATTCAGACCTATCTGCCGATAGAAATAGGCTCATATAAACGACACACCAATAGATTTTAATACTCTTTTCTCTCAAGAAAGAATATGAAGCATCCAGTCATAAATGAGGAAAAGAAGCTCGCTTCGCTTCTCATGAAAATCATAATCGTCGGTATCGCCCTGACAGGATACCTTACCTACCTTGGATTGTTTGGAATAAATCCGTTCTGCAACCTTTCTTCAATTACATGCTCAGCAAATACATCAATCGCGACTGATGTCAGCGGATTTTCTATTGCGTTGTTCGCGTTGGCGACATGCATTATCGTTCTAGGACTTACGATTCATGTTTTTATGAAAAGCCACATCAAGGGGCATTTAGGAAAGAGAATATCATCCACATTGATAGTAATCATATTATTTTTGGCGACAATCTTCTCGGCGTATATGATATTGCTGCAAGAAGCGATGATCGGAACATACTGTCTGCTTTGCATACTGGTTGCCTTGGATATCATAGTTTCTTTTGTCGTGTCTATTATTCTATTCAAAGAAGTAGTCCGATAATAACAAAATGCTAATTTATTAGAATCATAATTTTGCTGCTTTTATCCTTCTTAATGTTGAAAGAGAATCAGAGTATTCGCCAGGAACAGAAACATTTTCTATTATTTTGGACAATTCTTCTGCTTTAGCCTTGTCTCCTCTTGATGTCACATCAATGAAAATGTAGTTGTGATTGCGATCAGATGATAAACTCTCAGCTACACCTTCTGCATATTTTTTTGCTATGGAATACATCTTTTCCTCAAGTTCTTCTTTTTTGTGAGCTATTCCAACAGGATATCCATCATTGATTATGACAAGATGACCATCTACTTCTTCTGGCAATACCTTTATTTTTTATCCACCGACGGCAGTTTTTTCTATTTGTTCTTCTAAAGTTGGTTTCCATTTTGGATCTGAATAAACCCACGCAAGAATATCCATGGCAGAAACACGATAACTTAATGTGAGTTCATTTTGAGGATCGGTTCTTTCTTCCCGCAAGAAAACCCTGTACATCATTGGATTTGTCATGAACGTGAAAAATCCACCTATTATATATAGATTTCCGTCATTTTTGCCGTGTCTTAAGAAAGGTATTTAAATAGCTCAAAAAAGAATAAGTAAATATGGGCGGTGTTTGTAGCGAGTGTTTGAAGAATTAAAACAATTCAAACCAAACAAGAGGTACTTATTTAAACAGAAAATTTTATTATTGAAAACATGACACAAAAAACAATAAGGCCAGCAGTTGTCCTCATAAAAGAGGGGAAGATTCTTCTTTTGAGAAGCAAGTATTCCAGCGGAGAATTCTATCTTTTGCCCGGAGGAGGCATCGAAGGCACTGAATCTTTGGAAGAGACTGCAGTCAGGGAAGTAAAAGAGGAGACAAATTATGATATTAAAATAGAGAAACTTCTTTATTTGCAGGAATGGATTGAAAAAGACAGGGGAAAAAATGTTCTCTCCGTCATTTTCCTGGGCAAAATAATAAGCGGTAAAGAGACGCACCTTCTCGACCCTTGCCTGGCGTCGGGGCACATAAAAGGAATTGAGTGGGTTGAAATCAACAAACTACACGAAATAGAATTCCACCCAAAAGAGATTGTCCATTTATTGCAAAAGGATTACAAAAATGGATTCAAATCCAGTGGAATATACATCAAGCCTAACTCCAAGTGAAACTTATTATTTTTATTCAAAAGTTTTTCTAAATTTACCTCATTTGAATGTAAACTCATTTAATGCTTTAAATTTTAATTCATCAAGAGAATCAACCACTTCATAATTAATATAAGCAGGTATTGACTTGACGTTTGCCTTCCACGCAGCATAAGCTCTATGCCTTCCATCTTTTATTGTATTAATATAGTTCCCAGAAGAATCAATCTTTCTAGTTACAAGTATCGGAAGTAATTTCTGTCCAGTATTAATTTCTTTGAGCATGTCGTTTGCTGTTGATTCGTAAACTCGTGATTCGAAATCAACAACAAGACTATCAATCTGCAGAGGGTATGTCAAGATATTCTTTTCATTTATATCTGCAACACACTTTTGAATTGACTCAAAGCAAGATTGTTTTGTTGTGTTGATTATCTTGGTAGGAACTCCCAACACGTCAATTAATCTACGGTATGTATTGATAAAATAATTGTGCGTCTTTTCGGATGAAATACTCAATACCTCCAAGTTCGTAAGATTCTTTCTCTCGCGAGACCTTTTGACACGCTCATCGTAATCGCACTCCACTAAAAACACATATTTTGGTTTTAAGCTTCCTTTGATAAAAGGAGATATCTCATCGAAGGACATATGTGCCCTCATCAATGCGTATAGCCCTAAGCTCGGAGAATATCTATCTTGAAATATTTCCTTGAATTCCCCGGGATCCGAGGAAAGGGACTCGGAGAGATAAAATGGAAAGAAAAAATTAGATTTTTCCTTGCTATTCATTTGCGACAATAACCTCTCATCGACAGGTATGCTATTCAAAAATCCACTGTTATAGCTGTATGCCGTATTTAATTTAAGATCGGAATTCAGATAATTTACTAAACCCTTTGCAAGAGTAGATTTTCCAGTAAAATCAATTCCTTCAAAAAGAACGAATCCAGGATTCTGCAGTTCCCTCGCCGGCCTAATTTGCTCCTTCATTTGAAGAATCCCCTATATACTTCGGTATCAAGCGAACTTCTCCTTCCGTATTCCGGAAAAATAGGCACAAGACCGTATTTTTCGCTTATTCTTCCCTGTTCTGCTATTGTCAACAACAAGAATATCATAGTTTTCGTATGATATGTTTCTTACGCTCTCTATCCAATTAGGAGTAACGTATTTTTTATCGGAATAGACAGGTGAACCGACAAGAATCCTTGGATGTTTTTCTTTGGAGTGTTTAGTTCTTTGTGTTTTATGGTTCATTATATCACTATCAATCTAACAAATGACCAACTAAATTTGATGTAACTCGAAAGTAGTACTTATTTATATATCTTGTTATAATATCATAGGCTAAAGTTGGTTATGGGTAGCATTTGTATGAAAAACAGGCCAGAAATGGCAAATTATAAAAAGGCGTGGAAATCGCTTAAAACAAGGTTAGAGGGCGCAAAAACCAATTTTAACCAAGGATAAATATGGGCGGTTAGCGCAGCCTGGTTAGCGCATCTGGCTCTTAACCAGAGGGTCGAGGGTTCAAATCCCTTACCGCTCATTCTTTTTTAATCAATAAAAAATAATTATTTTAGATGGTCTTCTGCGACAACATCAATCATGCTACGCAGTTCCGGCATTACTTTAGCGATCACTTCCTTATCAGTCATCTTCGGATTCCTTTCAAGAATTGAAAGTGCTTTCGATGCCGCCGAGATCATGCAGAATTTTGCGACGTCATTCTTCTGCGGCGAAGCGAACTTTACGACATGCCCCATTATTTTCTCGACAGGACCATCCATATCTGTCTTTCTGCAGGCAAGCGCCTGGTTGACGGCGGAAACCATCTTGATTTCCAAGTCTCTTTTCTGTTCCTTGGTTAGTTCTTTTTTAGCCATTTTTCATCATTAAAAATGACCAACCGGTTAAATATAAATCTTGCCTTTTAGAAATCATGGATCTTCTTCTGTCCAAAGCAAATATCGTAGAAATCGCATTTTCCCGAGCTCCACTTGCACAAAGGACCTGCATTCTTCGGATAGTCTTCCATGCTTTCGCTTTGCGTATTCTTGTGTATCATCTCGACTTCTTTCTTTGCGAGATCGAGCAGTTTCCTGTCGGCCTTTATGCTCTTCTCTCCGAATTTCAGGAGATACAAGCCGACCTCGTCAGGGAACTTCTTGTATTTCTCCTCATACAACAAAACATATATCGCAAGCTGTAACAGATATTCATCCGTAATCTCGTTCTTGCTCGACGTCTTGTAGTCCATGATCCGTATTTTTCCATCCTGGATCTCTATGGCATCGATATATCCCTGGACGCCGTATTTCTGCGAGATGAAATGCTGCTCGGCCAAAGGCGTAAGATATAGAAATGCCTCCTTGAACGACTTCTTGGTATTTTTTATCTTTTTGCAGAACAGGTTGACCCATCCCATCAGCATGTGCAGAGTTTCCTCGAAATAAAACAAGGTCTTGTCCGGGGGAAGGCTTATCTTGTCGAACCTCTCCTTCTGCTCGCGCCAATGTTTTACCAGCAATTCTTGAGTGGAAATTTTAAGCTGGTTTTCGAAATTTTTGTCGTCTATGTGATTCACGTTTATCATGAAAAAATCCTCAAGGACGCTGTGCACGACATTTCCGCGTATCTGATATACATTATCCCCTGTAGGAAGCTGCAAAATATATTGGTAGAAATATTTTCTCGGGCACTGCTTGAAAAGATTTATCGAGGAGGGAGATTGTATTCTCTTGAACGCTACATTTGGGGAGTCCATGTGAAAAAAGTGAGGCAGACAGTATTTAAATATATGCCGTGGTTGTCCTGTGGTGTTTGAACATAATTATTTAAATCATCTTTCTTCCATGAACGATACTTCAAAGAAGCCTATCTCTTCCTTGAGCTCAGGCTGGAATGGCGCTGAAAATTATTTTATCATCCAAGAAATGAAGAAATAAAATTAATTGGCCGTCTTCTCGTATTTCAGGCGCATGAGGCCCTTCAGGAATTTCGGCACATCCTTCTTGAAATTCACCGTTGAGCTCGGATTCTCGTGCCAGATGACGGGAACTTCCTTTATCTTGTACCCTGCGTTATGCGCCCTGACAAGCAGTTCCGTATCGAAGAAAAATCCCTCATTCTCGACTTTGGCAAGGACGTTATCCTTCACTTTTTTGTTTATCGCCTTGAATCCGCACTGCGGATCTGCGATGTCTGTCCCGAACAAGATGTGAAACAATCCCCTGTATGTCCTTGATATCATTTCCCTTTTCAGCGAACGGCTGACAATGGACTTTTTTATGTAACGGGAACCTATCGCGATGTCATATCCGCTTTTGATTTCCTTGATCAGGTCTGAAAGAGCGGAGAGGCCTGTCGAAAGATCGACATCCATGAACGCATTTATGTCATAGTCATGCCCGAGCCAGCCGTATTTTATCGCAGCCCCTTTCCCCCTTTGCTCGACAAAATAATTTATTATCCCCCTGTTTTCTTTGGCAAGTTTTTCCGCGATTTCCCCTGTCCTGTCCGTTGAATTATTGTTTACGATTATTACATCCATTACATCTGCGTCAGCGGATATATCCTTTACCCTATCATATACTTGCAGAACATTACTTTCGAGGGTCTCTTCCTCGTTGTACGCCGGCATGAAAATGCCTATTTTTTCCATGGTTTTTCACGTCTCTAGTAAGTAGTGGCCCTAACTTACCCCTATTATATAAATATTGTCAAACCTGTTTATAGGCCCTTACTTGGGCTGTACTGACCTAAATAGCCCTTTGACAATAGGATATTGATCCATGGGGAGGGCCTGATTCATGGGAACATGCCAATGCTGTTTTCCGCAGTATGTCCACAGATGAGTTTTCCCATCATGATGCAATTTCTTCAAATCCATCTGAGTATACCAGCCGACGATATGCACTAATGGATATCTTTTTTCTACATCAAACTTGTCCTTTATGTAGGATAATGTCTCATCGTGTATCTTGCCAGTATTGTCAAGAATCTCCTTTTCTGTCGGAAGTTTTATGTCCGGCTTCTTCTCAAACAGAGCCTGCGCAAATATCGTGACGCAACTCATGTTTTCCGGAGGGACGACTTGTTCGTTCTTGATTTCCGCAGGAATTATCAAAGAGTTTTCCTTGAGCAAGGAATCTATGTTCTCCATCTTGAACGACAACATGGATGATTTCACCTCAAGCGTGACGAGCATATATCCGTCATCGGTATGATAGCTATGGACTATGTCGCATCCGGCATCACCTTTGTTAATATCCTGGAACTCCTGTGATGTCTTGTATGAGGAACTTGGATCTATCTGTTTCAGGTATGTGCAAATTGTGTTTCTTGCAAGGTCTCCCCTGATGAACTTGTCGATGATGACGCCAAGATCCTCTTTTTTTTCTGATTTCTGTGAATAATATTGAACATTCTTTGCCTGCACAATTGAACCGATGACTGCCTCAAGCACATCAGGCAGCGTAGGTTGCAATGAGACAATATTCTTTCCAGTTATCATTCACGAGGCGAAATAAGACTAATATATAAACAATTCTAGAATCACAGGCTTTCTCCTGGTTTTTTCCTTTAGATTTTCTCTAGTATCCCACATAGGGATGTATAATTCAGATTCTTCCAAATTATGCTTCACATCTTCATAGTCTGAATCGCGATAATTCCTTATAATTACCATTATTTTAATGTTGCAGCAGCAATGGATGCGTAATCTTCTTTATCTCTTTAGTCAAGTCTGCATTCCCGTGATATTTCTCATCCAATTGCCCGACATTTTCGTTCAAGAACGATGCATTTTCTGTAAAATCCTCAAGCATTGATGCCAATTGATACGCTCCGGAAACGCGGAAAAAGTTTTTTCCCTTTTCCAAGTATTTCACAGCTTCAATTATGGAATCATTAAATGCATCATGGCAGAATAATCCTTTTTCAATGCTTTCATGATCCAATTGTTTTACCCTGCTGTATGCAAGTGCAATGGGGTGAGTATAAATTTTATTTTTAAGATCATCTTTCCAATCGAAAATATCATCAAATAACTGAACTGCAATAGCCGCATTTTCAACGCCTGCTTCGAGTGGCAAGACTGAATCTGTTTGACTAGAAATGTCTGCATATAAAGAAATAGGTACTTTGGCCATCGCCCCTCTTTTACCGAGCATTTCAAAGTCTTTTTCCTCGTAAACTGCTAAATTAGAATTATGCTTCCACAAATATCTTTCTCCTGCGCTGGCTTCTTTCCAATATTGCTGCAATCTAGAAAACCACTGATTTGGCTGACGAACCATCAGCAATCCGCGATTTATTCCTTCTAGAAGTTCATCCACACCCAAATGGACTAAACCACTTGCACGTTTATCATATGCATGTTCATCCGTAGCATCATCAATTAAATGAGTAAAATTGTTAAAATTGCTCGTAATCGACGCCACTTCAGAGATCGTTTCAGGGTCTTGTATCCCGAAAGGCTCAGCAAGCAGATTGGCTAAGTTCCCCACAAGAGTATTATCGCTTCTGACTAATTCTTTTACGGCACTTCCCATGATACAAAGAAATGGGACAAAGATATATAATATTTATAGTGATACATATCGCATGTTTATCTCTCCAGGTAAAAAGGCAGGAGTTTTTGCTCAGCTTTTCTTAAATGAGCATGAAAAGCAGAAAATGAAACATTTGAAAGCTTCGCCAGTTTTTCCACACTTGTCTTTCTTGGATATTTATAGTAACCATGTTTAATGGCCAGTTCTATCGCGCTTTTTTGTTTCCCAGTAAGTTCTGGCACTAATTTCATTAAAGAGAAATTAGATAATTTTCTTTTTTCTATTTTGAGAAGTTCGACTTTACTATATCTCTTGGAAATAAAGTTGAGGAATTTGTTCAGCTCTTTTCTGTCCCAGCCGCCGATTGTATAGAAGTTATCTCCGTTTGAATCAATTAATACTGGCTCTATATTCATTATGCTCTCAGGATATGCAGGCTCCAATTCTTTAGGATCTCTGACTTGCGCAACTATAAAATCCCCATTGACCTCCAAATTGATTACCTCTTTTGATTTTTTTAAATCGCTTACAAATCTCTTTTTGTTTTGTTCTTTGCCAAATAAAAAAGCCACTGTGTCAATGAGGAGATAACCTTCTTTTTTCTTTACGGATATCGGATAGCTTGCCACGGAAATGTCATGCTTCTTTGCCCTGCTGCCAAGTAAGCCTCTTTCACCACTAATCTTAATTTTAGCTACCCACATACTGATGTGATATATATCTTGTTTAAATATTTATCCAAGCTTTTGCCTTTTTCAGTTAGGGTATTTCTTGTTTCTATAATAAAATTTAAATAGCATAGAAAATGAATAACTAATATGAACATAAGATATCTTGCATTCTTGAGCATGATTGTTATTGCAGTCATCGCATGTTCCTCCGGACAAACTGCGACAGGCGGAGCTCTTCAGATAAAGACTACGGCACTTCCTGCGTGGGAAGCTCCCGGATCAGCGACATACAAGCTGATTATCGCTGGCGGCACTCCTCCATATAGCTTCTCAATCACCAGCGGACAACTGCCCCAAGGATTCAATCTCGGTTCTGACGGCACCATAGGTGGTCTCGCACGATTGGATCCCGGAACAACAAAAAGCGAATCTCCTTCATTCACCGTAACTGTGAAAGACAGCGCCGGACATTCTGCTGATGCGTCATACACCATAAAAATTGTCGAGACAAACACTCTCCAAATCATAACGACTCCAGCCACATGCACAGTGAAGCAGAAATGCGATGTGCAGATAGCGACAGCATCGGGAGGAAATCCACCATATGGATTCCAATCAGACACTTTCATGAACGGAGCTCCACCTCTTGGCACGATCGTCGGTACTAATGGACATCTGACAGGAACGCCTAACAAAGAAGGAGAGTATACAGTCGGTGTTTGTGCGACTGATTCTCAGGCATACCAAAAATGCGGGACTGCAGACATCACTGTCCAAAAAGGAACAACTGAGGAAACATGGGCAGGACCATATACAGAAGTAGAGACTTCGCCAAATTGTGTGGCTGATGATGCAGGAACCCTGACTTTCACATTCAATGAAAGCCATGGAGATTTCAGCGGCACTGTATTCGACAACGGATCTTCCACAAGTTCAGACCCTGATTGCGCCGACGAAGCGTATGCCTCCGACGGAACTATTTCAGGCAGCATTACAGGAGATACGCTCACGGGAACAATGTACTTCACTGACCAAGAGATGTCATATGTGATACCATTCACCGCGACAATCGCCGATGATGTCATGACCGGAAACTATGCCGGTACCATAACCGTAAACGGCGGGTCTTTCGCGAGCATAACCGGCGGCAGCTTCACGCTCAACAAACAATCGTAGAACATTTTTAGAAACTACTTTTGTGATAGCTAGAATTTTTCTATGGAAAGATAAAATCTAAGCTTACAATCCTTGCGACCAAAGAACATTTTTGAATTTGTTCTATATCAGACATAAGTTTATCTCTTTCGAGAATCGCTGATATGGCAGAGTCAACAGATTTAAAGCCCATTTTTGGAGAAGAAAATGGCGTCATTGAACCATGGTCCTCCTTCAACAAAACAGATATCGTTTTTCCTGGATAGATTCCTTCGGGCGCATTAAACCTTCCTTGAGGAGGAAAATCATTATGAAGACGTTGTCCACTTCCGGTAACCCAATCAATGACTGCTCCATCTTTTGAAGTTTCAGAAGAATATGAAAGAGCAAGACGATACAAGATGTCGCAAGTTCCTCCTTTAGGATCACGTGGCGCCTCAATAAATCGTGAAGGATTAGATTCATCGAGTTCCAACCTATTGACCGTAATTTCTCCGTAAATCATGAATGCCAAAAAAATAATATAGATATAAATGTTTCCATTTGTTACCACCATGAAATTACTACGAAAAAGAACTATGAAAAGGGCCTAATTACCACGACAAGCTTTAAAAATACCCTAGACCGCACACCCGTATCATCATGTGGATGAAATCAAGGGATTTATAAGCATGGTTTAGATATTGTTTTATATGAAACTATTTGACATTAAAGCTTTGATCAAATATAGACATATTAGAGAGGTGCGGATATTAATGTTCTGTGCTTTAATAGCAGGAATAGTAATAGGGCTCGCAATAAGTCAGTTGATTTGAAAAGCTACGAACTCTAACGCTTCCACGCCTGCCCACTTACTCTTTACAAGTAGATATTGTTTTCTTACATTTGAGGGGGAGAGAAATATTCTGTTTCCATCATTATTTGAATTGAATTTCCCGGATCATATAATTATACACATCTGCGACGTAAATATTTCCAGAAGAATCAACTGCAATGCCCCTGTAGAGAGGGATTTTGTTTCCCAATATATAAAAAGCAGAGGATACCTATTTAAATAAGCTTAATTAGTCGCGTTTAGCATGGAAGAAGTCAACGTAGTTGGAATCGTGCCGCATTACCCGCCCCTCAATATATACACGAATGCGTATTTGACTTCTAACGGGCTGCTCTCTGTCCTCAGTCCGCTGAAATCAAACAAAAGAATCAACAACATATATGTATTAGACGAGAATAACTACAATGGTCCAACCTCTTCGGGAATGCCGAATCATGCTTCTTTGAACAGGGAAAGGCCTGCAAAAATAGCCATGTTCTACGGTGGCTTGACAAATGCCGCCACCAGACTATATTCATTGGTGAAGGAATACAAAAAAATGGGAGCCGTCACCATCGCAGGAGGTCCCCATGTCGATACACTTCCGATTGAATCTTTAAAGTCTGGAATAGACATAGTCGTTCACGGCGAAGGCGAGGCGACTGTCGAAGAAATCATAAATAACATCATAGAAGATGGGAGAGTAGTTCTTGACAGTAACAAACTTTCGAATATCCCTGGAATAAGTTATCTTGACGAGGAAGGCGTTCCTCATTTTACAGGAAGAAGGGAGCCAGTACCAGACATTGACAGGTTTGAACCTCCTGATTTTGACCTCTTGAAATTAAGGGAAAAAGAGCCAAGCGCCCATCTTGTAAGTTGGGGAAAAGGATGCAACTTCCGTTGCGAATTCTGCGTAGTAAGAGACTTGTACGGCAAACACAGGGCGCACTCAATAGACTATGTAATGGAGCAGATGAAAAGACAGGAGAAATTCGACAAATACCCCGTCAGGTTCTTCACGGATGACAATTTCGCAATGAATCCAAAAGCAGCAATAGAACTTTGCAGAAGGATGGAAGCTGAACTCGGCAATGGAAAAAATAAAAGCAGATACGGAAGGATACTATCTGAATTCAACGGGAATGTAGGGTCCATGGTTCAGGTAAGGACAGAAGCTGCCGAGAATGACGAGCTCCTCGATGCATTGCTCGCGGCGAACATAAGGTCTCTCGCAATAGGTTATGAAAGCCCGATTGATGAAGAGCTCAAGGAGATGAACAAAAAAGTTACATATAGGCAAGAACTGGATCGTTCGAGAAAACTTGTCGATAGAGGATTCTTCATACACGGAATGTTCATATTCGGTTATCCTATATGCGGCGAATCCAAACAAAAATCATCCTTGACATTAGAGGAGCGCGCAGACAAATACAGGAAATTCTTCAAGGAATCAGGAATATCGACAGTGCAAGTACTGAATACTATACCTCTTCCGGGAACCGATTTAAGGAGAAATTTAGAGAAAGAAGGGAGGATCCTTCCAGGCATCGGTTGGGAAAGACTCGATGGACAATTCTTATGTCATGACCCTACTCCAGAAGGGATTGATCCTATCGAGCTGCAGGAAATGGCCTTGAAGTTGATGACGGAAGTATATATTGGAAGCCCACTCAACAGGATATTGAACAAAAACCATTGGATGAACTGGGTGATGGCGCCATTCCAAGCTTCCGGATCCGCGACAGCGAAATTGTTTGAGAATATTTACGAAAACATGAGAGGAAATAAAAAAGAGCTATTGTATCCAGCTGTAGAGAGAGGACTGGAGAACTTTAAAAAACATGCTAAGGACCTAATAATCAAGAATTCTGCTAAAGAGATAATAAATAAGTGGTCGGCAGGATACAAAGAAACAGGACATCGCGAGATACTTCTGAAGTGCAGGAACGATGCATTGATGAAAAAAAGGAAATTAGGAGAATACTCAATTGACCACACGACCTATTCTAGGATGACATCAGGACTTGTAGCCAAGAAATAGTAACATTTGCATGCGCCCCTGTAGAGAAGGATATTGTTTTCTTACATTCAAGGGAGTTAACCGTGCAGCAAGGAATAGACAAAGGCATATTTATCTCTGCTCCGCCTCATAAGAAAGAGCCACATGACCGAAAAAATAAATCATAAATTACAACAGCAATGCCGTCGCCATAAGCAATATCAAAATAGCATTCAGACTTAAAAAAGTAACCTCTGTAAACCCTTTTGCTTCGTGTTCATAAAATAAGAACGGGATTGTTACAAGCATCAAACCTATAACAATTATCTCCATTGTTCCCAAAAAAGAAATATGTGAAAACATGAAAAACCCACTAAATAGACCATAGAGAACTGAAAAAACAAAAAAACAATACGCTGAGATTACGTGAATTTTTGAATCACACCATCTGACTGAAATTGCAGTCAGAAATAAAAAAATTGATGCCAAAATGCCAACCACTATGATTGGAGAATAAACGAGATTGAATTTGGAACTCAATCCAATAAGTAACGGGATATTAAGCAATGCGATTGAAATGCAACCGATTTGTATCACTTTTCTTAATTTATGATTTTTTCCATGATGACTTATTGTGCTCCATACTCTGACTTTATTTTTAATTCCGTGAATTGAATATGTATATGTAGCCAAAATGGCAAAAAGTAAAACAATAAGATATCCGGCTATTGCACCGACAGAATTCATCAAAATATCAGTCATCGTTGATTATTTAGAGAAATACATTGTATTTAAATTTTCTTATAAGAATTTTAAAAAATAAAGTGGTCGGATGCAGATATTCGCAAAGGCATTTGATGAAGGAACCTTTGTGTCGCACAAGCGACGATGCTCCTTATTAGCATTTAAATAAGCGTCCAATTGGACTTGCACCAGCTAGGGCTCACCGTTTCAGCCTTCGTTTGGAAAGTTCAGGTGTTGAACGCCAATATAGCAGAAAAATAGTAGAAATTTACTGCCCTAACATATCTACAGATTGTACTAGCGCCCCTGTAGAGCAGAGCCATTTCTTCAAAATCGAACTTACCCCTACTTATTAAGAAAAATAGCAACATTTATATATTTGTAGGGGCAAGGAAAGAGCATGGTTAAGATAAGGGAAAAACAAATCGGGAATCAAACATACTTCTACATAGAGCATTCCATGAAGTCTGGCTCAAAAGTAGTGAAAAAAGAACTATATCTTGGAAAGGAAATACCAAAAGATATCGAAGAAATCAAAATCAAGTTCATGAAAGACATAATGCAGGAAAAGTTCTACTCAGAACTGCATAAGATAAAAGAAACCTATGCAAAAGAGCAGAAACGAATGCCTGTTTCTGCGAAGGAAAAAGAACAAGAGACATTCGCAACTAAGTTTACCTATAACACTCAGAGAATCGAAGGCTCAACTCTGACGTTAAAAGAAACAGCTAATCTGCTCGAGCGAGGAATCCTGCCAAGTTCAAGACCAAGCAGGGATGTGAAGGAAGCGGAGGCGCATAGAAAATTATTTTTTGAGGCGATGGCGTTCAAAAAAGACCTTTCTTTTTCGGTCATTCTCGATTGGCACAGGAAGCTTTTCCTTGGGACAAAACCAGACATAGCCGGAAAAGTAAGAAATCATCAGGTTGCGATATCAGGAAGTAGATTCATGCCGCCGTTTCCTGCCGAATTGAACGCTTTGTTGAATGAATTTTTTGAATGGTATAACAAAAATAAAAATAAAATGCAACCCATCGAGCTGGCTGCATTAGTTCACCTTAAGTTTGTAACGATACATCCGTTCACTGATGGAAATGGTAGGCTTTCGAGGCTTATGATGAATTTCGTCCTGCATAAGCACAAATTCCCATTATTTGATATACAATATGAAGGACGGAATAGTTATTACACGGCATTGGAACGGGCACAAATAAAGAAAAACGAATGGATATTCGTTAATTGGTTTTTCAAGAATTACATAAAAGAGATGAAAAGAAATATTTGACCTATGCGCATCTGTAGAGAAGGATGTTATTTTCTGATATTCGAGGGGGAGAGATTCGAAATCAAAGAAATCTTTTCTAGGGATGTTCTGCAAGAAATTTCTGTATTTCTGAAACGTTTTCCTGATTCAATGAAACATGATCATCATAATCCTTGCCCGTCCGTTTCTTTAACACAGAAATCCATCCATTATTTGAAAGTTCTTTCAATGCTCTGTCTATTGCCCGCTTTCCTTCAGGCCTTGTTCTCAAGTGCTCTGGCAGACTTTTCAGCACAAAATCAACAGGTGTGTGCTTGCCTCCCCACATGTTTGAACGCACGAGTTTATTGAGAATAAGTTTCTTAACAGCAATAACATCATCCATGTAGTAGACTAAATCGCCAACCATTTATATAATTTATCCTCTATTTTTATATATTAATGTATAAAAAGAAAAGATTTAAATAGTAGTGTGGTTTACTATAAGTCATGGATGAAGATTCGATATTTTTGGATGCGGTAGGGGATTCTCCCACGATGCGAGTTATGCAATACCTGATAGAAGGACGGGATTTTGATTACACACTCACTGATCTGCTCAACGCAGGCGTCAGCTGGGGTACATTGCATGTTGTGTTTCCTAAATTGATCGAGCACGGAGTCGTCGTGAAGACACGAGAAGTCGGCAGAGCAAAACTATACAAGATCAACAAAGAGAACATCGTTGCTCAGAAAATGATTGAAGTATACGATTCTTTAATACATAAGCGACTTGAAAACGTGAAGACCAAGAAGAAAATGTTGGTTTCTGTGTGAATTGAATATCTTCTGTTGATAAAAACAAGAACCTTGAGGAGCTATGGACGCACCTTTCCTCTAGCAGAGTGTAATCACATAAAAGGCATTTAAAATTCATCTGCCTCTCCGCATCCAGAACAAATGTGTCTTATAGCCATATTGAGCATTAAGTGACCTTGTGGGGTTCAAGCCCTCATACAACGCGGAGCTCAGCATGACCTGTTAGTGCACTGCTTGCCTTATTGGTACACCCCACTCAGCCACATATCATCAGAACAAGGTAGTTTTTAATTTTTCGCTTTTTTAATGATTCAATTTTGCACAATATCTGTATTGTATTCATATGGATTAGTTACGATTAATGCTTTGCGAGCTGAACGATTCTTCTTAGAAAATCATCATACATTTGCGCAATGGATTCTTCCAGTTTTCCTTTGATATCTTCTTTTGTCGGAAACCGGTTGTTGTCGAGAGCGATTTGACAATATTCCAAAAAACAGAACTGATCCCCTTCATATGTTCTCTTCTGTTCGCCAAAAAAGAATTCTTTTCTTGTTTCTATATCCTTGTCCCATTCATACACCACTTTTCCATTCATCATGAATGCATAATTATACGGATAACAGAAACTATATGTGCCGGAAGTAGCTCTATGTCGGCGCTGAAAACCGTTTTTTCTATGAACTAACGACGTTCCTAAAAGAACAAGATTGCGGTCGCCATACCTCTCGGCTTTTTCCATGATTTTCTAAGAACATGCCCGTTTATATAAATTGCCTGCGGAGCGAATCTATGTATCCAAATTTATATCTGATGCGAATATCGTTCACTGGTTCGGTTTTGAAGAGCGCGTTCTCTGTCTTGTTTTGATGATGGCCAAGCAAAACAAGAAATCAAGACACCAATTCCGAACACAGATAACCCAAGCCTCGCACGGTCGATTACTTCATCTTTGTAGGTCTCACGTTCCACAACCGCCGAGGCATCATTTTTTGTTTCTTGATATTCACGCAAGACACCTTTGTATGTATTCATCATTGAAGGATTTTGTGTGAGGTCCGCGATTTTGAAAGAATTATTCTCAATACTATTTATTTTTTGTTCTAGCAAGACGAGTTTTGGTTTTGGAGAGGATTCCATTGAGCACATGGTGCCGAAGCCAGCTGCAGCTGTAAGCAGCCCAGCGCCCAAAATATAATGTCGTAATTTTGTCGGGAATTTCATGGATATAGATAGGGACAGCGCAATATAAAAAGTTATCTATGTATTATTTCTACTAAATTTATACTGTTTTTCTCCTAGTTCCTATATATATTTTTTCTGACACAAAGTATTCTATGAAATGTTTGCATTGCAGGAAACCCCTCGAAGATACTGAATATCGATTTTGTTTGACGTGCTTATTGGTATTGAATCAGAAATACACGATAAGGGCAATGACACAAAAACCATATCACTCGATATAACGAGGATATTTATATATCTTTTAAGCTACATTTAGATTGTTTATAATAAAATAGAAAGGTATTTAAATATCAAAATAGCTATAGTCACATATGAAACTATCAGAATTAGTTAATGCGATTAAAGGAAATCAGACCATTGAAACGATCCAAAATAGGCTGAAATGCGATAGACGAAGGGCGATACGGGCGGTTATGCGTTTGAGAAAAGCGGGCTATGTAAAAACAAAAAGATTCAACGGAAACAAACGAATATATAGCATCTCGTTTGAAAATAAACTGGGAGGCCATAGCTATATCGAGGTTTTAAACAAGAATTCACCGATAAAACTCGCTGAAACAACCATCCATAAAGTGTACGGCAGAGAACTGACAATAGAAGAAACAATAATTTACGCGGTAAAATCAAGAAGTCCCAGACTGCTGCTTGCTGCCTTGTTCCTTTTTAGAAAACCGATTGATTGGAATAAGCTATATGCCTTGGCAAAAAAAGAGCGCTTGGAAAGAAGAATTGGTGCTTTATATGATCTTGCAAGATCCTGCTTCAGGGTGAGACATATGCCTGATCAGTTTAGAACATATGCAAAGAAAAAAGGAAAATCATTCGAATACGTCATCGATGGGCTCACGTCATATGATTTCAAGCAAATAGAAAATTACTGGCATATTTATCTTCCCTTCAATAAAAAAGACATTGAGGAGGAAGCATGATTGCGATAGAACAGCAGGAACAGTTATTTTTGGACATAGGGAAGATTCTAAAAAGAAAAATCACTGCGTATGCTATCGGCGGAACTGCAATGATGTTTCACGGGTTCAAGGAAGCAACATTGGACATCGATTTGGTCTTCAACACGGAAGAAGACAGAATGAAATTCAAGTCCGCGATAGAATCAATCGGATATAAGGAAATGGACTCAAAAAACATTTATGGAGCAAAAAACAGTCATCCGGTCATGCTAACACGAGGGGATGAAAGATTTGACTTGTTCCTGGAAAATGTCATTTCGTTCGATTTTTCAGAAACGATGAAGCAACGCGCAGAAACAACCTATGAGTTTAATAATTTTATACTGAAAGTTGCAGATCCTGCCGATATCTTGCTGATGAAATGCGCCACAGACAGGCCGAAGGACATAGAGGATGCAAAGAAGATACTCATTGCAAAACAGGTTAATTGGAGTTCAATCGTGGATGAAATACTTGTTCAAATAAAGAGAGGGAGAAAAACTGCTGCACTAAACCTTGGTGACTTCCTGGAGAGATTACAAAAACAAAGCATAAAGATTCCAGAGAAAGTTCTCGGCGATTTGTTCAGCATCGTTGAAAAACAAATGAAAGAAAAAAGAAAATAACGAGGCAATACCAATGCTCTTTTTCATTTACGAACATGGCGGATGAAATAATCATATACAAAGTAAAGCAGGATCAAATCGAGTTCATAAGAAACAGGTATAAGGATATGCCAAAGTGGATTCTGATGCTATCCGAATTTGTGCGTGAAAACGTAGAAAAGGGCGACAAGAAGGACAAGCTTTAAAAATACCCTAGACCGCACAAAAGCCATAGATAGACTAGGTGGACATGGTAGAAAAATGGTCGAAAACTACCGCCCTAAAATAGGAACATTTGACCTATGCGCCCCTGTAGGGCTGCAACGTATTCTCAGCATATTTTGAGGCAGAGAAATATTGCTCAAAAAACAAACTATGCATATTTATTTCTACGTTGTATCTCTGACGAGAACTACTTTATTGTAATATTCTGAGGCAGAGCCCCTGCTTCGATATATATATAAATTAACTCATTTACATCATATATATGAAGTATACGAAAATTATTTCCAAGGCACAACATCTACTAGAAGGCGCGCGTAATCACTGCCGCAAGCAATCAACCCATATTTTTAATTTTGGGGACACTTCGTTCAAGAAAGATGTGTTCACAATACTTGAAATTTGTAACTCTATGCAAAAACAAATTAATAATGATAAGTTGATTGATTTTTCGAAAGAAGAACTTTCGGGCACTTCAGAAAAAGGGGAACTCTCGGGTTTCATTTTCCACATAGAACAGGCATGCATTAAATTGAAGAAAGGGATTGATGAATATGGCAAAAATCAATCTGGGATGGCAAACTTTATTGGCTTTTCTGTTTATGTTCTTGAACCTGTCGAAAAGGATCTCGAAGATGCAACAGTTGAGATTAATCTCATCCACCTTTATTGCACGAGACAAGAGAAAATATATAAAAATATTCGTGAAAACTTTTTTTAGTTTGATTTATACCTACCCACCATGTTCTTTTTTTATCTGTTCAGCAAGTATGTGGATTTGGTACCTATGTAGTGACTCTATTTACCTCAACAATGTAAGAAGATGACAACCTTTAAAAATACCCTCCATCTTCAAACTTTTAAAGGTTTAAAGACCTATCAAATCCAGCTAGGCGGCCAGTGGAAAACCACTGCCCAAAAATGTGCGGATTTTACGTTCCTGCCCCTGTAGTGTAGTCCGGTCAAGCACTTCGCCTTCTCAGGGCGGAAACTTGGGTTCAAATCCCAGCAGGGGTATTATACTTTTGGTGGTAATCCCTGCCTAAAAGAACAAAACAACTACACTAAATATTCTTGATTATGAACTCAGAGATGTCCTTTACCATCCTATCGAAATCCTCTTTTCTTGAGAATTTATGATCCGCACCCTCGAATATTTCCAGTTTGCTCGTCTTTATCGATTTTGCCAGCTCTTTTGCAAGCGGCACTTCCACATAATCATCGGCACCGCCATGGACTATCAATGTCGGAATCCTGACATTTTTTCCTGCCTTTATCCAGCTCTTTGTGTCAAAATCTTTCTTGTAATTTGGCATTATTCTGGATCTCTTCCCCATTCCCGCGGCTTTCAACGCCATGACTTTCAAGTCAGGACTTCTAGATGCGGCAATCACTGCCGCTGCCCCTCCCAGACTTATGCCGCATATTCCGAATATTTTATAATTTTGACTTTTCAGATATTTTATAGCGTTCAGGATATCATCGACGAATTCCTCCAGACTCCTGTCTTCGATCTTCCCTTCGCTCTCTCCGTGAGCGAAAAAATCAAAACTGAAAGAAGCGATTCCGTGCCTTGAAAATATCTTTTCCAATGCCAGATTTGTCGAGCTCTCTTTTCTTGCATCAAGGCCGTGACATAGAATGATTACAGGACAATTTTTGTTTCCAGTCGGATTCGAAAGTATTCCGAATAATTTATCGCCTTTGCTGTTCTCAAAAACCACTTTGCTTTGCATGTGCAGAATGTCATGAACTTTCTTTATATATTTTTAGGCAGTCTTCGGGCAAACTCGTCTTCATTCGCCATGTGCCTAATTCTTCGGTCTGAGTCGTCTAACTTGCCATTATTTACATTGCGGACTAACTGAATTTTGAGAAGATTTATAAGTTTCATTTGATACCAATGCCCATATGGCTTCGGTTAAGAACCTAAAACAACTCATAATGAGTTTGTTTGGCAAATCGGAAGAACAAGTTCTCAAGGATGCGGTTTTTCAGGAAGTGACAAATAGGATGGTTGACCGTGAGATGCGTCGCAATTTAACCCCTAAACAAGTTCCTTTGTACGAGGCACATGGAATCGTCATCAATCCGCTTAGCGAAGAATTGAAAAAACAACTGAGTAAAGAAGTTGAATATTACCAACGCCATCCCGAGGAATATGCAAAATATATAATCCCTGACGAGACTATGTTTGGGGCGGCTATGCAAGTATTAAGAAATCAACGAAGATATTCGCATTAATTTTTTCAACCAACAACATGCTTATTCCCGATCATCTTGCCGGCCGCGATAAATTGCCGCTCATGCGTCTCTATATATTTTCTCCAGATTGGACTCTGAAGGAATTTTCCGGGACGCGCATTCCAAGGAGGATCATTGCGAACCATAGAGACTATGCCGAGTGAAAATTTTTGCACAACTTTGCTCCTTATTTTTGCGTTTTTTATCTCGGGCTACGTCTTTCAAATTCCTTGAGAGTAGTAACGAACACAAAGCTTAAATATTTGTCACTACTTGCGTCATGCATGGAAAAAACGTTAAAACAGAAATTGAATAGCTTGAAGATAAACATCATCGGCTACGGGCTTGTGGGTAGCTTCGTCCTAGGAACCATGAATGCTGGCATGGGACTCGGCAGATACATTGAACTAAGGAATATGAGACTGATAGAAAGTCCTGTAAAAGCCACGCAGGAAGCACGCCAGGAAATCGATGCATACAATCACAACTATTATGATACTGGAATGCCAAAAATCTTTAATTTGATCGGAACAACGGCAAAAGTCCTTGGCGGAACAGGTTCCACACTTGCCTCTAAATTATATTTGAGAAATAATGAGTAAATATTCGCCAGACATTTTTCTTAATGACTGTTCATGACTTATTTAAAGAACCTGATATCGATTAGATTCAATAAGACTTAGCGATCGCTTCAACGAAAACTATTTAAGTATGTTAGATTGTGCTCGGATGATGGCGGAACAGCAGGTTGATAATATTTCTTTGAAAGGAACTCAAATCGAGGAGATAGAACCTGACTTTCGCTTCCATCTTCCTGATGAAATCAGCGACAGGATAAGCTACACGGCATGGACCGGGTTGAGTTTCATGATATGCGACAGAGATGACATCGGTTATCAAAAATGGCTGATAAGCGAAAAAGTAGGGCGCGATATTGGATTGCCAGAATCTTTGCGGTTGATGCTCGATGTCTGGCATCTTTCCCTTGAGATATTCATTTGCTGATCTTTGAATTATATGATCGTTGATGACATCGCTAATGACCCCTGGATTCTTTTTAAATTGAGCATAGAATCGAGAAAGTATTTGTTTTGTGTTGAGTGAATCAAGAGGGAATTTCTTTTTATCAAGAAGATGGAGCAACATGTAGATATCGACAAGTGTGTTTGGTATTGGTGTTCCTGTCGCTATGGCAAGGTATTCTGAAGGGTCGAATGCTCGTACAACAGCCATGCTTCGTAAGGAATCGGGATTTTTTGCATTGTGCCCTTCGTCGATAATGCCAAAATATGGCTGTACGTTCTCTAGCATTCTTGTTTCTTTGTTTTTAACTATTTGGGAAAGAGTATGATAGCCAGTCAATACGAAATCGGCTCCCTTCGTGTTATGCAGATCAGAGTCATAGGTATCTGAGTTTACGGTGATTATTTTCGGATGCTTCTTTTTATACCACTCGCCGATCTCATCCTTCCAATGTTGGATAGTTGGGCCAGGGCAAGATATGAGTGTCTTGACAGGTTCATTTAGGCGTGATTCGAGTACATTTTTCACCGATATCGTTTCTGCGCACTTGCCGAGATTCATGTCATCCGCGAGAATTACTCGTTTTTTATGAAGAATCTCCTTTACTGCCTCGGCTTGATAGTTTCGAAGATTCATTGCGCTTCCCTCAATACATCAAGCGTTTCCTTGTAGTGTTTCTCTAAATTTTGGTAAATCTCTTTCTTTTTTCCTTCGCTGTTTGCTGTCCGCTTTTTCATTTCTGCGATTGTCTTCTTTGGGTTGTCATTAAACATCGGCCCGTAATGCGATTTGTATAATCGGAACAGTTTATTTTCAAGCGAGGTGCTCATTTCAGTGGTGCCTATTGCTTTGAATACTTTACCGAGAAGTACTGGCAAAGCAGGAGCATGTTTTACTGTATGTGGCCCCATGTATGCACCAAGATTTGTAAAACCACTATTGGCAACATCGCTTAATTCTTTCATCGCCTGCGTGCTTGCTTTTTCGAATTCCTCATAGCTCTTGAACTCACCAGAATACATCTCTCTAATCACATCATCTATGACGTAGGCGTCGCTTGGAAGCTGTTTTTTTATTTCAAAGAGAGATTGAAATGTTTTGTTCGATACAAGTTTTTTAAAACATTTGCTAGGTCTTTCGTTGCAATACCTTATTTGTATTTTATTTTCTTTCAAAAGCCTAAGAATAAAGGATGGACTTACATTATACTCATTTGCAATCTCTCTGCTCGTTTTCTTATCTTCAAGGTAAAGCTTCCTCAGTTCTTTTTCGGTGGGGATTTTCGCATTTTCTGATAATCTCCATTCTGAAATTGATTTTATTCTTATTTTATATTTTTTTAATAGGCCATAAATTACAGGGTAACTTACCTTGCATTCCCGTGCTATTTCGTAAGGACTTTTTTCTTCTTTCAGGTACCATCGAATCAATTCTTTTTTTGTGGGGATTTTTGCGTCTGGAGCCAACTTTGATTCGGAAATGGATCTTCTTTTGATTTCGTATTTGTCTAATAAGTCAGATACTATTGTCCTATCTGTTTTGTAACGTTCAGAAATATAAGTGATAGATTTTTTTTAATCAGATAAAGATCCTTCAATTTATCTTCTGTCAGTATTTTTGATTGAAGCAGTAATTTTAATAAACGAGTCCCTACTGGGATGTGATATGCGCGTAATTTATTTAGGATTATTGGACTACTGACCTTGCACATTTCTGCAATTTTTTGTACACTTTTCCATTCCTTCACATACCATCGAATCAATTCTTTTTTTGTGGGGATTTTTGCGTCTGGAGCCAACTTTGATTCTGACAAAGATCTCTTGGATATTCTGAATTTGTCGAGTCTATCGCTGATTACAGCAGAACTAACTTTGCAAATTTCTCCAATTTCAGCTATGGTTTTCTTGTCTTTGATATATAGTTCCAGTAGTTCTTTTTTTGTGGGGATTTTTGCATCATGAAATAAAAATTTTGATTCATTATTTTTTCTTGTTTCGATTTTATATTCTTCCAGGGCGCCATAAATAACACCAGGGCTGACCTTATATTTTTTTGCAATCCATGTACCATTTTTTCTTTTAATGATATAATCCTCAATCAATTCCTCTTTTGTTGGGATTCTTGCAAGAGGATTTTCTAATCTACTCTCCTGCGGAGATCTTATTGGAATTTCATAATGCCTTAACCATCTAAGAGCAGAGCCTTGACTAGCGCCATACTTTTCCCCAATTTCCTCTGCAGTTTTTCTTTCGATCAAATATTGTTTCTTTAAGTCCTGCTTTGTCGGTATTTCTTTGTCCCTGACTTTGTTCTCTAGCTTTCTGTTTGATAGTGAAATTTTCATTTTATTCTATGGCTCTCCAAAAAGTTTTGTTTCTTCTCACCTTTCAAGAACGATTTCAGTGCATATTCGACGATGTGAGATTTATTCCTGAAGCGGCCTTCAGCTATCGCTTTGTCTGCTTGAAGCGCAAGTTCCTTGTCCATCGAGACGCTTAGTTTTACTTTCATTTTAACCACTTTATAGTAGAAAATACTACTCCATACTACTATTTATAGCTTGTGTTTATTATCTTCTATATTGTAAATATCTAATCCAAACCTTTAAATATTTATAGCTATAACTATAGCATATGACAACCACAATACAGGTATCGGACGCCACGAAGCAGGTCCTAGACGGCCTGAAGAAGAAGGAACAGGCCTCGTCATACGACCAGATAATACAAGAGCTTGTTAAGACAAAGACGAAAGTCGCCTCGTCCATGTTCGGCTCGTTCAAGCTGAACGCATGGAAAAAAGAAGACAGGATGAAATTCGATGAAGACTAAATACGTCCTTGACAGCTCAGCATGGATCGAATATTTCAGGGGAAGCGAGAAGGGCAGGAAGATACAGGAGATAGTTGAGAAGGAGACGATAGGCACGGGCATAATAGCGATAGCGGAACTTTCGGACAAATTCGAAAAAGAAAAAAACGATTTCAGGAAAGCGCTCCAGTTCATAGAGAGCAAGGCCGCAATCCTGAACATATCAGTGGAAGTCGCGGTAAATTCCGGGAAACTAAAGAACACGATACGGAACAAGAAGCCGAAATTCGGATTGGCGGACGCGTTGCATCTGGCGCTGGCCCAGGAAGAGGAAGCCACGCTTGTAACATGCGATTATGATTTTGAAGGGCTTCCCAGCGTGATGATAATCTAGAAGAGCTATGTAATCTAATCCAAAACCTTTAAATATAACCATTATTTAGGTTATAATAACCATAATTGAGGTTATAATGTCTTTACTAACTATAATCAAGAACGACAAGGATATGCGGAAAGTGTTCGGAAAGAAAGAATTGCTCATCATCGAGAAGCAATTATACGGCGTCTCTCTCACCCAATCGGAAAAGAACAGATTATCGCGAGATATACGGAAGAAATTCGAGATCATAAAGAAACTGGCGCCGTTCGTTTCCGAACTAAAGAAAGGGGAGGAAATAAAGAACAGGATACAGGAAACAAAGGAAATAATATTGAATGACATCCTTCACGACAAGATAAGGCGCATAACGCTCTTCGGTTCCGCAACTCAAAACAAGCTTACCTTATTCTCAGATGTGGACATCGCTGTGGAGTTCTCGGAAACTAACTTGAATGAAGCCACGAAATTCAGGGCAAGGATCATGGGAAAGACTGACAAGCGCATCGACGTCCAAGTATATAATATACTTCCTGAGAAGATAAGAAAAGGGATAGATGCGGGAAAGATAATTTATGAGCAGGATAGACGATAAGTGCGAGGAATTAGAGACGTACAGTTCTGAATTGCAAGAGATATTGCCGCACGACCTTGATGAATACCTAGATATCAGGACCAAAGCGGCATGCGAGAGGTATTTCGAGAAGATCATGGAAGCCATTGCAGGTATCGCCGTGCTCATAATCAAGGAACGAAACCTCGGCATGCCTGATTCAGAGACTATGTCATTCGACATCCTTGTCAAGGCAAAAATCATCACTCAATCACTATCGGAAAAACTGAAGGACGCTAAGGGAATGCGCAACATCATCGCTCATGAGTACGGGACTGTAGATGACGAGCTCGTGTTCCATTCGATAACGGAAGAGCTTATCGATGACGTGGATGAATTCCTGGAGCAGATACGGAAGCGATGATTTTAATAATTGAGAAATTAAAAGATATAACAAAATGATAAAAATACGAAATGCGAAGAAAAGCGACATTTCTGGATTGATTAGGTTATATTCAGGAATCAAAGAAATTATGGCTTTTCCTGGCGAAAAACATGAAAAAGAATACTTTTCTGATTTTATGAAACATGGAAGGGTTCTTTTGGTTGCCGAAGAAAATAAAAAAATAATGGGTGCACTAAACGCAGAAATTGAGAAGGAATATGTCTTTTTGAATAGTATTGTTGTTTCTAAACAAGCACGAAAAAAAGGGATTGGGAATCTAATGTTGAACAAATTGGAAGAGCTTGCAAAAGAAAAGAAGGTCAAATCAATACTTTTTCTTGTCTACGACTGGAACAGGAACATGAGGAAATTCTGTGAGAACCGAAAATACAAACCGAGCAAGAAATTAATAATCTATAGCAAAAAACTACAGAGATGACAAAATGAAATCAAAAGGCTGGGAAGTAGTATACAAGAAAGAAGGAGATCTTTACAAGGACATAGGTCCTGAAGTAAGGAAATATTCCAAAATTTTCAAAAGAAGGAAATGCAAGAAGGTCTTAGATCTCGGATGCGGCACCGGCAGGAACACTGTATATCTGGCAAGACAAGGATTCTCGGTCTATGCGTTGGATGCATCTAAAACAGGAGTAGCCATCACAAAAAAGAAAGCCAAACTTCTCAATCTGAAAAACATCAAGTTCAAGGTCGCTGACATGAGGCATACGCATTACCCTAGCAATTATTTCAATGCAGTCTGGTGCATGAATGTACTCAGCCATGGACTACTGAAGGACAATCAGGATGCAGTAAATGAGATATACCGCATCCTCAAACCGAAAGGAATGCTCGTGACTAACCTAATGTCCAGTAAAGATAAGACATGCGGCATCGGAAAAAAAATAGAAAAGAATACATATCTTGGAGGGATGGAAGACGACAAGCACATGATGCACCATTATTTCACCAGGGAAGAGATCGATATGCTATTCTCCAAGTTCACCAGATTCAAATGCTCGTCAATGACGCAATGGGGAATAAAGGGATTCAATATCGAAGCGGTTAAGTAATTCCTTGAACTAGAAATGACATCACCCTTTGCCATGCCCTTTTTTTATTTTGGCAGCATCCCCTTTTAGTGTCAAAGGAGTTGCAGCCAGCACGACAGCGGCCAGTCCGGAAAACGCCGCATTTCTTAATCTTGATTTCATGAATTCCCGGTAATATCCTTATTTATATTGTTTTGCAATGAGAAAGCGATGCCGTGCAATTCATAATAAAAATCATTTCTGGAATATCGCTGACTCATCGTGGGCGAATCTCCGTAAATAATCCTTCAGGATCGTATATGTATGTCACCCCAGTGGAATTGTTTATGTAGTATTTTGTAGTCCAGAATCTAATTATGGTGCCATCGTGATTTCTCCGGGCGAATAACCTATTCTGGTCCGCGGGGATTACTGTCCATTCATTTGGTGATGCATGGTATAAATCTTTAGCTCTACTCACATCGATTGTGACTCCACCATCATCAACGACAAATAGCCTTCCGGTGGAGTTGTTTATCAAATACTCTCGCGGCTTGAATGTATGTGTTGTTCCATTTCTATGTACAGTATAGTTTGCGTTAGGATTCCCTTCCACTCTTGTCCAGGAATCCTGCTGTTGATTGGTTTCTGGATATGATTGCTCTCTCTCATCATATTGTTCCTGTTGCGGCATGTATGTATTCGAGACATTCGTATCGCCATCGTATCCTTCATCATCGATGTAGTTTTGCGATGGGATTTTTGTAGGCTTGGCTCTTATGGTCGGAGTCTGAGCTGCCTTGTTCGCCCTTTTCGTTATCTTGACTATCTCCTCCAAGGGATAAAGATGGTTGTTATCCGCTCTCACGAAAGTGGTTCCCTCGTTTTCCAGATATTTTCTGGGAGTGAAATAGACGAAATCTCCTTTCTCATTTTTCCTGGCATACTGCTTATTGAGATCGCCGAATACCTGCTGAAGCCCGTATGGATTTGATTTTTTCGGATTGCTCTTTTTTTTATTGAAATGATGCGATTCAGAATGATGCGAATTAGAATTATCGACGATTGTGACTGAATGATCCTGCGAATGATCAAAATATTCCTTGACGCCGGCAAATAGATTGACTCCTTTTTCATTCGTAGGATTATTAGAGATGATTCCATCATGATGCAATTCATAGAATTTCTTTCCTTTAATGTCTCTCACAAAAGTAGTTCCCCTGGAATTCACGGAATATCCGTCCGGATTGAAATAACGCATCACTCCTTTTTTCTCCTTCCTTATGCACATCGATACTGGAGAATCTTTAGCATAGAATCTTTCTCCGGAACCGCCCTTGTTCTTCGGGAATTCGAAATAATCTTCTGAGTGATCAACTGATTGGTGAACATTGTTTATCCATATTACTTCCTCGTCGTTTGTGGGCTTTTCAGAAATGGTTCCATCATGATGCAGCTCATAGAATTTTTCATCGATGTCATCCCTGACATACGTAACTCCCTTTGAAGTCACGACATATCCTTCTGGCTTGAAGTGAAATAGGGTTCCATTCGGTCCTTTCTTGATGCACATAAGTGACTTGGCTTCAAATAATGTTCCGGGAGGTACCTTTTTAGTTTGATTTGTTCCTCCCGCAGCAGATCCACCAGTACCAAAATCATAGCTGTTATTGCTATTAGATCCTCCGTTGTACTTGTTTTTTTTATTTGGGTCGGACCATGTCGTTCCTGTGTTGTACGAATAATCTCCGCTTCCTTGAGTTTGTATATCGTTCGTATTTTTGGACCCTGCTATGACGCCTGTATTCGGAGTCTCTTTCGGCAATGCATATATCCTGCCGTCCGCACGCTTCGCGAATTTGGTCTCTTTTGGCAACGCACACACAGTTCCATCCTTGTCCATCAAATATACAATCCCGTTCGAATCCGTCAGATATTCCTTTGGCTTGAAATCTGATTTTGTTCCGTCCGGATGCGTATTCGTGTATTCTTCATTTAGATCTCCAGGAATTTGATGCAGCCTTGTGTTGTAATATATCGTACGGACATTTGATGGCAAATCATTTAGAAATTTTCTTGATGAGTCATATGCAACGCTGGCATATTTCGAGGAAGTGTTGAATGCTATGCTTGCGCATTCCTCTACAGTTTCCTTGTTATGCAACGCTACATATCCGAACCAGCCCAGCGCAGTCATCATCGCTGTCATTGCGAAAGCCTTGTATCTTTTGTAGTGCTTGTTCTTCTCCTCTACATCCCATTTCTTGACCCGGTCTTTTATGTATTCTATCTTGCCGCCAAGCTCGTCATTGAAAAGGTATTCCCGTTTTTCTTTTTTTGCCATTATATCATCCAACCAACTCGTTCCATTTCAGTCTTGCACGCTCATATCTCTTGACTTTCTCGATTATGGTTTTGCGCGTTGACTTTGATGGTATTGTTTTTGCCTTGTCTTTGTTTTTTACGTAGTCAAATAAGTTGTATATCCCCTTCCTCTGCTCCCTGTATTTCTGCTTTATCATATTCTCTATCTCTTCGATTGGCAGATCGTTCCCAATCTCTTTTGCAGCGAGATATACCCTTGCCTTCAGGTCATAAAGGTCATCGACATCGCCATTGTCGAGAATATCATCCCCTTTTGCGCACAATGCAGATAATTTTTTATACTCGTCGAGATCGTGTATCTCCTTTTCCCTGGCGCGGGCCGGATTGAACAGTATAGCTTCATATATTTTTGCCAAATCGTCCCTGAAATCTTTTATTTTTATCCTTTCGTCGCGTTCCGCGGTCGCTTTCTGTATGAGCTCGAAAAGATTTTTTGGCGGCCGAGCTACTGCCCTGAATCCTTTCAGAGAATCAGGCGGATTCCATTCCGTGCCGGCCATCATCTTGCATAGTATGTATGCCGTCGCCTTTATGTCCGTCTTTTCATCTATTGGATCGTCGCCTTTCGTGTACGGATTGTTTACGTTCCTCAATGAAGGAGTATGAGTGGATTTTGTATATCCTGATGTTTTTGCGTCGCTCTTCCATCCTGAAGTGTTGAAATCAGTTATCAAAAGACTTAGTCCACCCTCCTCGTCATTCTCCGTGAGCAGATTGTTCGGCTTCAGATCCCTATGTCCAACTTCGTTATCATGGGCAAAAATCAGTCCATCGAGAATGTCCAACGTCATCCTTATCGCATCTTTCGGCTCGAACGGTTTTTCAGTCTCGTTTATGTATTCCTCTAGGTCATTTACAACAATCTTCTTTGTCTTATCTTTGCGACTAGGGTCGTCTATTTCCGCGGAGTATTCGAAATATTTCGTGACGGTCCACAAGGAATTGGTATCATCCCAGGAATAATCCAATATAGGGACTATGTGCTTGTTGTCTCTTATTTTTTTAAGCGCATCTATGTCTCGTCTCATCAGGTAGTTGTTTTCCGTGTCCATCGGCTGCCTTAGCGCAACTATGTGCAGTTTGTCTTCAGTGCTAAGTGTTGTGTCCAATGCCTTGTACACGTAGCAAAACGAGCCTTCCTTTTTCTTCTCCATTATCTCGTACCTGCCGACTTTTTCTCCTTTCTTGTATGGTACAACTTTTGAGCTAGTCGACATTTTCATCACCAATCACCAGCATGTCAAGTATTCCCTTCCCTGTCCTGTACTTGTTGCTCGTCCATGTAGTTGTCTCCATTTGAGTGACATAATTATTTCCCCTGTTGCAGCAAGAGACGGAAATCTTCCCTGGAGATGCCACTATGCTAGTTATTTCCCCGAGCATGTCCATCATCTCCGTGCTGTTTTTCTTGAGATCCTTTATGTAGAGCATGTAGTCCGTCCCCATTATCAGGGAGTCGTTGCCTCCTATCTTGCTAGCCTGCAGATTATGCACGTCCATCGTCGCACCATCAAGGCATGCTATGCTGTTCAATTTTTTTATTCCGTCTGTTGTGAATATGTTTTTTCCGGACGCTATGTAGAGCAAACCATCGTGCAGCCTCATGTCCCCCACATTTGTAGGCAATGATATCAGCTTTGGCTTGTCGTTCCCGTCATGAGGCATCAGGTATATCCCGTCAGCGGAGAACGCCAGATTAGGAACGCCATCAATCATGATCGACTGCAGATGCCTCACCTTTTCTTTCGCAAAGATGAGTTCTCCATCATATGGTCCTCTTGTATTCCATTTGAATATCCCTTTTTTGGAATGGGCCGCGTAAAGATCATCATCTATGGAAACGACTGAATTGAATCCAATCCTTTCCGTTCCCTTGTCGTTCAGCTTGAACGTCTCGACTATCCTGTCCAGGTCTTCAGGACTGCGCAGCTCGACAGCGTCCCTTCCCAACTGGAACAATCCGAATGCCAGGCATCGTTTTCCGTCGTAATCCACCTTTGACACGGAACGTATCTTGTTTCCCGATTTGTATTCTGTTGCTTTTTCGTTGCATATGTCAAGTATCGCGTCATTCCCTGCCGCGATGACATGTATCGACGGAGAAATTATCGTAGATGTAGATGGATTGTAAGAGATGTGTTTATGCCCATCTTGTCTTATCTTTTCTATGCCGATCTGCACAAGTTCCTTGTTCAGTTTGCTTGTCCTGATGCAACTATCCAAGAATCTCTCTTGTTCGTCCTTTGCCAAACTGAATCCGCTGTATATTTTCGCCTCGCCTTCCTCGAAGACGACAGGCATCCCGACATAAGTCATATCGTCTTTTCCTACTCTCCTGTCTATATTGATGGAGTCGAAAAATTTCATGTTCTTCTCGTCAGAAATCCTGAAAGGTATGGAAAGCTCCACAGGATGTCCGCCGTCATTTTCTATGATTGAATTGATTACTTCAGCGAGAGGTGGTCCCAATTCCAATGACGCAGATTGATTTTTTTGTATGAGATCCTCTCCGCGCATTATCACGATATTCTGAACTTCACCCCTCAATGATTTTAGCTCGGTTGTTCCAATGAAAGTACGACCTCCAAAGAATTTTACTGTCGAGAACAGCGGAACCATGTCCCTGCTATGCGGTCCTATCACGAATCCGCTCGTGTTGTATGGATTGAAATCACCACCAAGTATCTTGCTCGCCTTCTGGCTCGCTATCAGCCTGAGGCGGTAGCTGTCAGTGTGGTTGAATCCGTATGTCTTCTCTATTCCCGATATGCTCCTGAAAATATCCGTCATCACATCGGACGGATTCGTAACCATTATGACCTTTCCCTTGTATCCTTTCATGTTCTCGGAAATATCATGTATCATCGACGCATTCTTTTGCGTGATTTCTCTCAAGAATTCACGAGTCCTTTCTATGTCCGGATTCCTGTATTCAGTCTTGTTGTCGGCGCATATTATCGCTATGTCCGCGTCCTTCACTCCATCTATCTTATGCGCGCCGCTTCCGTGAGAATTGTATCCGCCCTCGGATACTTTGCGCAGATTTTCATTGTCGTTGTCCTTTATGTTGCTGAACAACGTGACGGCGTGCTCGTTGTAATCCTTCCTGGTAAACAGAATCAGCTTCTCGAGGTCCTTGACTTTTTCAAGGAGAGGTCTATATACACACCAGCCAAATGAGGCCGGAGTACTTCCCGTCCCTATTAAAGCTACCTTGACCATGTGCTTGGCGGCCCATAAACCGCTTATATATATAAATCTTTCCTGAATAGTGGTGACAAAAGCCCTATATGGCGTCCTTAAGGAGCATATGGAACTGCTTCCTGTATGTCTCTGCCGCATCCCCGTCCACTATCTTTATGACCTTCATGTCCTTCTTCCAGTTTATCAGCAGTATCGTGTCGCCGCATATCAGCGTAGATACAAGAGAATGCCTCGCCGATCTGTTCTGTTTCGCGTGAGTATATTTCAGCTTGTTCAGATAATCTATCCTTTTCTTCGCGTCATAGTCATATAGATGGTACATCTGCACTTTCTGCTTTATCCGTTCCTTGTGGAACTGGTTGATGTGCACCTGCACTATCTCCGGAACGAAAGAAGGAATATCAAATACATATATCGGTTGTTTCTTCTCAAGAAGCTTGTACAGGAGATTGAAGAACGATGAAAGACCCGTGAAGACCGATAGCTCCTCATAATCCTCTCCAAAATGCCGTTCAATCAGCGGAATGATTGAATGCAGTTTCTCTTTCTGCCTCTCGAGATTCTGCACTATCTCTTCGGGAGGCAGCGCCGTGAACATCTTTTTCCCGCTGGAATCTTTTACGCTGACAAGGCCCTTCCTCGAAAGATTCTCCAATGCGGCATACGTGTTTGCCTTGTAGATGTGCGCTTCCTTCGCTATCCGATACGCCGTCGACGGTCCCCTCTTCAGCAATGTTATGTATGTGGCCGCCTCGGTCTTCGTCATTCCCGTCTCCTCGAGCAGGGAATATACATCGTTTTCCATATTTGGTAGTAGTTTGTGCTACTATTTAAGCTTTAATAATTTGTTTCATACGTATGTCCCAAAGGGTGGAAACACTCGGAGGAATAAAATGGAAGGAATATTAAGGAACCTTATTGCCGCTGCGGCGATCTGCGGGGCAGGCGTGTACGGTGGCGCAAGCTACACGAAGTACACGATACAGCAACAGACTGGATTGACGAAGGAAAACAACGCATGGGTGCTTAAGAACAAGGATGTTACAGTCCCTGTGGAAAAAGCAATCAAATCGTACCAGACCATTGTCAAAGTCGAGAACATATTGGATGGTTTCAAGGGAGAGAGTCCATTGGACCGTTTGCTGGAACAAAAATGAGCCTGACTCGATTGTTGTTTGATGTCGGCGTCGCAGCTGCCTTCTACTTAGGGGCAACTCACTGCATTGACACTTATTTCAATACAAAATATGCGAATCCATCGCAGAGCAATATTGAAGCAACAATCAGCAGTCTTGGCACGATAAAAGGAGAAGTAAACAGCAAGGTCGATGGAGTAAAGCAGGGAGTGGACAGCACAAAGCGAACAGTCGATACTGTCGTATCCGATCTGAAGGGCGTATATCGCGAATTCAAGTCTGAGACGAAAAGTAACGGAGGAACAAAATGACGAATGAAAACACGCAAGAATCGAACGCAAGAGAAGAATCATCGAGAAGTGCCTACGACCTGCCGAAAAATAGGAAGAACGTAGACAATCTGTACAAGGAAGTGAAGGACAGGACTCGCTCTCTCTCATCGGACGGAGGAGCATCAAGAGACAAAGATGAAATTGAAAGAGCAATGGAGACTTTCAAAGAAAACGGAATGGAAGTCATACTCAAGGATCGCACCCAGCTCGAACAGACAATATACAAGTTAGGGATGAAATTGGGATTAGTCACTCCTGAAAAAGTCGCGTTATGGGACCAAGGCAAGCTCAGGAAGATTGCAGGAATATATGAAAACCTGTACAAGAGGACGATAAGCGATCTTGACAAGGCCGATAGGAAAATATACGACATAAGACTCACGATAGGGAAAATATATTCCCTTGACAAGGGACTCGAATCTGTAATCGACGATGAGCAGAAAAACCTCGCAAGATTGCAGAAAGAGAGGAACGAACTGATAAAAGAAATAGGAGAGGACACCAATGTGGAGAAACGCATAGAGGCAGTCGATGCTCAGATCGTGGCCACGCAGTCATATCTCAGAAAGCAGGAAAAAAGAAGCCAGGAAAATATACTGGATGAGAAACGGATGCAGAAGAGCCTCGCATTGGCAGTAAACGAATTCAAGTTAATCGAGCACAACGCGAGCATCGCCAAGATCAGATGGTACAAGCTTGACGAGTGCATCGAACCGGTGCAGAATATAGCGAACATGATGGAGGGCAAGAAGAAGGATCTGAAAATGCAACCGATGATAAAACGCGTCGGCGAACGCCTGACTAATCTTACAAACACCATCAACGAAGGATACAGCAAGTTCCTTGCCATCGCGCTTCGCGACATCGATCTCGGATTCAAGAAAGCTCCGAGTCCGCAGTATGATAATGGGGACCTCGAGGATGTCGAACGTGATCTTGAAGCAAGCATGCGAAAAGAGATGGATGCCATGAAGAACAGGCGAAACAAGCATTTCGGCATGTAGACAATATCAGGTTCCTATGGCTGAAACGATAATATCGAAGGATGACATAGCTGCGAAACGCATCGAACTCGGAAGGACACATGAGCGCTCGCTTGACAGCATCTCAAGGAAAGCCGATTCATTGTCATATGGGAATCCTCTTCCGGGCAAATGCTACGATTCGTGGCTGCATGCACTTAGCACAAGAGCTGCTGTAGATTCCAGGCTCTCGCAGTCATCTCAGTTCTCGACCAAACCTGACAGGGCGAAAGCCAGCACATTGTTCTCCTCTTTCGCCAGCGCGTCCATTGCCTTGGAGAATCTCGTGCAGGAGCAGGAAGATGAGAGCAAAACGATGGAATCTTTTTCTAGAAGGAACCTGGATTTCAATACGCCAAGGGAACTTGTCCAGAACATGATCGATGTCTATGACAACATAATGATGAGATGCTTCGAGGACAGCAGCAAGAACATAGAAAATCTTACTGCCCAGTATTTCCAGTGGGTAAAGGAACAATCTTTGAAACATTCCGGGGAAAACGTCTGCGCAGACCTTGACAGCTACCTCAGGAAAAACCCATTGATAATCCAGACGAGGCAGGGAGACAAGAAATTCAACGCGTTCGGCATTCAAAGGATCGAGGATAATTGCAGATATTCTTGGGAACTTATCGGCGGTTATGACGCGATAAAGGAAGAGTGCAAGGACATATCAATCGCGATAAAGAACATAGAGATCTTAAAAAGAAGGCATGAGAATCCATTGCCCACAGGAATACTTCTGTACGGACCGCCGGGAACAGGAAAGACAACCCTTGCAAAGACTATAGCGCATGAGGCAGGAGTCCCGTTCGAGGAAATAAAAAGCAGTTCCTCGATAGCAAGCTCATACAAGGACGGAAGCGTAGAAAAATTAAATTCCATACTGGCAAGGACAAAAAGATATGTATCGTCAGGAAATCACGATGCAGCGATACTTATCATAGATGAGCTTGATTCTCTCGCGGGGACAAGAGGAGACCACAGGGAAGATGACAAGGTCGTGAATACCCTGTTGTGCAGCATGGACTCGCGTTCCAATCCCGGAATGATTTACATCGGATGCACTAACAGGCCAGACATAATCGATTCGTCATTGAAAAGACCCGGCAGGTTCACGAAGATGATATATGTGGGAAATCCAAACACGAACGACAGGGAGAAAATATTCAAGACCATATTGGAAAACAGGAGAGAATACGCAGCAGAACGGGGAGAGAAGACATTCTCCAGCGAGATAGATTTCAAAAAATTGGGAAATAACACGGACGGATTCTCGTGCGATGACGTGAGGGAGATAGTGGACAGCATGCTCTGGAAGCAGTCGATGGACCACATAAAAAACAGGACGCAGATTATTCCTATAACTACTGATATGATGATCGAGAGGATAGAATCATACAAGGAACAGAGGAAATACCATGACGAGACTCAGCGAAGCTATGTATGACACCGCACATGACCTTGAGTTCATGCGACAGTTCGAGTTCGACAAGAGAAATTTATCTTCTATCGTTAATGAGATTTCTTCGCTTGACACAGAAACGGCAAGGAAAAGATTAAGCGAAGCGGACGAGACTGTATCGAGATACGACGGATTGTTTCCATACGATGTAATGCTCAATCCTCTCTATGAGAAAATAAATGAAGTCAGGACGAAACTGAACCAAAAGAAAGACAATATCATAGATGCCGAGTTCACAGAGATAAGGCAGGAGAATATCAAGCCTGAAATAAAAACAATTCAGGGACATAGGATTGATCCCGATTATTCTCCCAGTCTCAATGATTTATTAGAATTCTACGAATCGAACGGATTAGTAGGGGAGAGAGGAGTTGCGGTCGCTCAGACGCTTGGAGCGATAAACAAATTATCATTCGGGATAGAGAGCATGAGCGGGAGCGGAAAAAGCTACGCAGTGGAGATGCTGATGAAGATTCTTCCCGAGGATGCCGTCTACAAGATGGAACTGAGCTCGAAGACAGCGACGATGTACGACGAAAGGATAGACAGCAGCAAGATAATCTACATACCTGAACTGCAGAAAGCGATGCAGTCAAATCCCATGGTGGTCGAGATACTGAAGAGCTTGACCGAAGGGAAGGACATAACCCGCACAGTATACGACAACACGAAAAAGGACGTAAACGACTTCACGATAAAGGGCAACAAGGGAGTGATATTCACGCTCGCTACGGAGAATGCGTTCAAGTACGATCTTGAATTCTCGAGAAGAGTATTCGTGCTTCACACTGACATAAGCAAGGAGCAGACGGAGAAGATACTCGAGACGTATGTGAAGAGGCCTTCGCATAAAAATTTCAATGGGGCCCCTCTGAAACAGCACATAAGCGAATGCCTCGACACGGAGATAGACGCGATTAATCCTTTTGCGAGATACATAATAACGAAGCTTCCTAAGACAATAATGGTCAGGGGCTATGCGGACCATCTTTTCAGCCTGATAGACGCGTGCACAAAATTCAATTTCAAGCAGAGGACAAAAGATGAGAACAATCATTATGCCGATCTAGCTGACGTGTTTGCCGTCGACAAGATATACGGGAGCGCGTTCATGAAATCGCTGTACAAGCTTCCGTTGCTTGGGTTGTCCGCTCTTGATGTGTTCGACAACGGGACCGCATTGTCATTGTATGATATACATGACAGGCTCAACGAGAAGATGCCGGGCATGTCGCTGAAACTCACCACAAAAACAATCGATGATCTCGTCGACAGGGGATTCGTCGAGCTGGATAGCGGCAAGGGGAACGCATACAGGAGAAGGCTGAAGGCAAATTCAGTCGATCTCGGGATAGATTATGCCGAATGCTGGAATGATGGCGTGAATTTCATGAAAGAAAATTCCCCAAAAAGTTTCGATGCATGGTTCAGCAGGCAGATGGTCGACGGCGGCATAGTATTGTACGATCCAATAACAAAATCAGACACAATATTGAATGATGGAAAAATCATAGCAGTAAAGGATGAGGCGGAAGTATCGAGTTCAAGGAACGTCATGGCAGGACTGAGGATAAAAGTAATGGAGCGGGACGGATTCAAGTGCCGCTTCTGCGGAAAGAGTCCGGCGAATAATCCGGGAACGTGCCTGCACATGGATCACATAATCCCATATTCGAAAGGAGGTCCGACAACATATGAGAATCTCCAGACTTTGTGCCGGGAATGCAATCTTGGAAAACAGGACAAGGAGATAAGGGTGCCAAATGATGGATGATATATACAGATTGATTGCTGTAAGAAATCTTGAATCCGTCCTTGACGATTTCAGGAAAATTTCCTCTAGCGTTTCAAAGGGGATATTTCCTGCGGAAAGCATTGATGCATACTTAAAGGACGCGTCAAGGGGAAAAAATATCTGCAAAAAAATATCATCATTCCCGAAGGATGAGAGGGAATACGCAAAGCACCTATCATCTAATTTCAAGTCAGAGGAAAGCAGCATAAGGAAAAAAATAATCGATTCAAGAAAGAAGCTTAAAAATAAGTTCGGCTCCGAATACGCAAAGCACAACGGAGCACACCAAACAATCGAAGAGCTGGAAAATCTAGATGATATGGCACGCTCATACAGGGCGTCAAAATCAGTCAAGAAAGATTTCATCGAATATTTCATAACGGATGCTCCATCCAGGTATCTTGCCATAAAGGAATCATTGGACAATCTCGGCTCTGAGATAGGTGAATTGGTGGGCAAATGCAATTACGCGATGTATGAAACCCAGGAGGATATAACAAATACTTATCGAAAGCTCGTTGAGCTGGAAAAAAAATACATTAGAACAGCAGGGAAGGACAAGGTCCTCAGCAAACTTACAGATCCTATTTCCGATAATTTCAAAGAAACACTCGCAAAATACATCGGCAAACACAAGTGGATAGTGAACATGAAAGAGAAAATGAAAGCTGAGATAGCGAGACTGAACAAATACATCTCCCGGAAAGATCTTGCCTCGTTGCGAAGCACAGAAAAGACATACTGGATGAACACCAGCGAATTCCTGAAAAACACACTTAGGGAATATGACTCGGCGTATGATGATGGACAGCAATTGATACGTTCCGATGACGAAAGAAGGGAAAGACTCATGAAAATAAAGAAAAGATTAGATGAACGCGTGCACATGAGACATGAGAGAGATGTAAAGGAACTGGATATAGAGAGGATGCGCATCGAGACGGAGAAAGCAAGGTATGATCTCGAAGATAAAAAAGATGAAAGGCAATATCTTGCGAAACGCCATGAGATAGACGCGAAGAGTCCTGTGGTGATAGCTGCATGCAACGACGATAATGACCCATTGATATCTGGCATGAAGAGCATCGAGACGCCTGACGAGGTGTTCAAGGTGATGAGATCCGTCCTTCTCGGAAGCATGCTGTCAGACAGCTCGTGGGAGAACAGATTAAGGACAGCTGGGGAGATCGCATGTCATGACGCGATAAGACCGACGCAGCAGAATTATCGAAGTCTTTCGAATATAACAAACCTGATAGAACAATCAATGAAGAAAGGAATATTGGCAGACAACATATGCCACGGCACCATGCCAAGGGAGATTGCCACGGAAACGCTGCAGAGGATGAGGGAGAAGCTGTATGTACTGGAAGCTGGATTTTAATAACTGAGAAATTGAAAGATATTGTAAATTAAGTTCTATTATATTTCTTCCGGGCACGAAAAGCCTGGACAATTATAGCCCGAATTATCGCCACCAAAACTACCAACATATGTTTTGCCCGCTTTGACCGGAAAAGATTATTCTGAACTTGAAATTGGGAACGGAGGGGATGCTAGCACACTGTATTACCAGACTACTTTAGGAATAATGAAGAAAGAAGAGATTGAAAAAATAAGGAAAGATTTGGAAACTTATTGTGCATTGGACACGGAAGCGATGATTTGGATCGTTGAGAAACTGAAAGAACTGGTAAAATGAAGATAATGTTTAAAAGGATATGAATTATTGGACGTGCTATGGTCAAAAAACCAAAATATCATCATCACATAACACTTATAATAATTTTTCTGGTTCTCATTTTGGTTGTAATTTTTGAGTTAGTCAGTAATTCGCAACCAATCAACATTCAGAAACAAATAATCGAATTTAAAGAGAATATTTTCAGCACGAAATATCCCAATGCAGGCGACTGGCCCATGTTCCGTCACGATTTAGCACACACTGGTGCAGTTAACGGGGCATACAAAATAAACCATAATTTTACCCGGATAGCGAATTTCTCAGTAGGGAATTCAACATACATGGACACCGATTACATTTTTGATTCCCCTGCGGTAGTCAACGGCTTTGTTTACATGGGAGCGAACAACGGCGTTATGTACATGTTCAACGCGACAAATCTTGGTCTGATTGCCAATTTCTCCCTCGGGACAGGCATCAATGACTCCTATGAGATCCTGACATCTCCCGCAGTCTCAAACGACATCATGTATTTTGGCGATCTCTATAGCACTGGAAATCCTTATTTCATCGCTCTCAACGCCACGAACCTGGAAGAAATACAGAACATCACTACTCTGCATCTGGGTTCATATTCCTCACCCATGATTTACAACAAAGTAATCTATATAGGTTCAGTTGATGATAATGTGTATATGTTGAATGCCACCAATATTTCGCAGATACTTCATTCATATAAAACAGGTTCCTGTGTTTATTCGACGCCGACCATATCAAACGGCATGCTTTACATAGGATCAGGCGATCATGATGTATACGCTCTCAACGCCACTAATTTGGATGAAATTGCGAGTTTTACAACGGGAAAGCAGATCTATTCGTCTCCCGCAGTCTCAAACGGCATGGTTTATGTTGGTTCTTTCGATGGATTTGTCTATGCACTAAACGCGACAAACCTGAATGATATCGCCAAATTTAAAACGAACAACCTGGATATACTCAATCAAATTTATTCTTCCCCTGCAGTCTACAATGGCATAGTCTACATAGGTTCGAACGACGGTTCAATCTACGCACTAAACGCGACAAACCTGGCTCTTATCTCCAGCTTTAACACGGACAATTACATAAGCGACTCTCCGGCAGTTTCAAATGGAATAGTCTACATCGGTTCATTGGACCATAACTTATACGCCCTAAATGCCACGAACCTGAATGAGATCGCGCGTTTTGTAACTAAAGACGAACTCGAATCTTCTCCCGTGGTCTCGAACGGAACAGTCTACATAGGATCGAATGATCATAATTTGTATGAATTGACATTGCGAAGTTAAGTTCTGGATTTTAGAGAAACTGAAGGAGATTTCTTAAATATCATTTATAACTATTAAGTAGGAATATTTTTATATCAGTTGCTGTTTGCAAAACCTGAAATGACACTCGAAATCGAATTGGCAAAAACGGCCCCGATGAACAAAAAAGACTATGATGATCTTCTTAAGTTATGCCTAGGCGAGCGCAAAGAAGTCGAGCGTAGTGATCCTATGTACTGGGCAAAACATTATTCTAGCAGGTGGTCAGAGGATGAACATAGGATAATTTATCTTGCAAGGCAAGATAATCGTCCTGTTGGTTATTCCATCAGTTGGCTAAATTGTGCTTCTTCCCTTGACTTAGATCTGATATATGTAGAGCCGGAGTTCAGGAACCAAGGCATTGGCACGAAATTACTGGAGGCACAAGTCGAAGTTGCAAGAAAAGGGAAAAAATTCTTGTCCACATCAGTTTTTGCAAATAATAAGCCGAGCATTGCCATGTGCAGGAAATTAGGGTTCAAATTTTCGGAACAACATATAGACGAGGATAACAAAAAATATTATTTTATCTCATTGAAGTTTAGCGAGGAAAGAAAAATCGTTGCAGAAGAGAACAAACCCATTGCAGGCTATTTTTCCAATCTTCTGCGAATATTCTCGTGGAAATCATAACGAAGACAGTTCACACAACCTTAACAACATATTATTACGACAATCCGTATTGCTTTTCCACAGGAGGGTTCGAGAAATAGACGCGGACATCAAAAGAACTGTCCATCAGCTCAATCATCTCGAATTTGTCTCGCGTTATCAGCCTGAATCCAGGCCTAAGAAGATATTTCGTCTTGAAAGAATTGTAATCTCTCACAGCATAATCAGCGTCTCCGCGTTCAGGACGTGTGATATCAGGAATCCTTATCTTCAAAATTTTTAGATGACCAGCAACAGTATCTATCTGTTCTATTTTGAAAAGAGGCCCGGTAGGAGTTGTCTTAAGTACTGATCCTATTTTCCCTGCCAAGCTTACAAGTTCATCGTATTCCTTTTGCGTATGCGTGAAAATAGCCACGTAATGCACGGGAATGGATTTTTCATCCGTATGCTTGTCCTTGAGCTCGCAAGTCCTCTCGACTATGTTGCATACAAGTTCCTTCAATTCTTTTATCTTTATCATATTATTATTTCCTGACCTTGAACATCTTTCCATGGCCTGGAATTATGTAATCGGCAAAATCCAGGACCTTCTTCCTGCTTTCAGACAGCTGCTCCCTGTTCTTCACATAAGGGTCTTCGTGATTCATAAGATTTTCCATGTCCGTCTTCTGCTCATCCTCGTCAGGCCACCAGAATACATCTCCAACTATCGCAACCTTTCCTAATTTTTGCGTATCGACCAACACCGAGCAGTGGAACATGTCATGCCCCGGAGTTTTTATTATCTCTATCTTTGTTCCTGGAATTTTTCCGTCATGATTTTCTATCTTCCCGTCCCATGAGTAGACGCACTCGTTATCTATTATTTTCGCGTTCTCGAAAATACCAGTAAGAAGAGAATGGTCAAGATGATAATGAGTAAGGACTACGTAATCGACGTCAGAAGCTGACAGTTTCTCTTTCTTCAAAGCATCTAAGAGCATCTTCCTGTTCATTCCAGGATCGACTATTATGTTCAATTCCTTTTCCTTAATCAACGTCGTGCTGCATGAAGCGAACTCACTGTCATCCTCTTTTCTTGCATACCCTTCAATCAATACCTTTATCTCTGCCACGAATTAAAATCATTTTAAAAGTTTATAAATGTTTTCAGCGATAGTCGACTACGAATTTAACGCTCAAACGCAACTTTTAAATAAGGGGCAAGTTTGTGGAATGAAATGCAATTTAACGAGGCGCTGGAACAACTTCTTAAGAGAACAGCCGATCAGTGTAAACTATACAACGTACCGAAAGATAATCTAAAGACCGGAACTATGGAGAAAAGGCTTTCTGAAGCTGGAAAATTATGCGCGAATGTCTGCGGAACATCGGAAACTCCGAAGACTCTTCTTGACGAGGGCAGCTACTGGGGGTTCCAGGATGAGACCGGGGCATGCAGACTGCTGTATTCAATATTCGTTTACTCAATTGAGAAGAACAAGAAGACAATCCCGATAAAAAAGGATGAGTTGGAAAACGCAATCAGTTATAAGAGACCGATCATGGACAGGGCTGCCGATATGCACAGTCTTGCCGATAGATTGTTGAAGGAAACAAACAAGAAAAGATACAAGCCGCACTTTGTTGCGGGTTGAATTCTAGAACCACGTAAAAATATTTTGATCCATCTCCCAAGTCCGTTTCTTTAATTATCTTTCTTCTGGGCACGAAAAGCCCGGACAATTATAGCCAGAATTATCGCCACCAAAACCACCAACATATGTTTTGCCTGCTTTGACGGTGAAATGACATTCGGCACCCATGCTATGATCACATCCTCCATCCTGCATCATGTACATAGTAACCACGCATGGGCCGGGAGGAATATCCGAAAATATATAGGTAGCTCCTCCGCTATAAGTTTTCACATCTCCATAATTGAACTGAAGGGACATTGTGCCAGGATCTGGAAAACAATAAGACTCAATCCTGATTGTTCCTGTCGTAGGAGCAGGTGGTGCCGGAGCATCTTTGGATTTGCATCCAAGCATTGACAGTCCAAGAAGACCCATTAATCCTGCAACCTTCACGGGTTTCGATATTTTTTGCAATAGCGACATGTTTTATTAGCACCACATTCCCTTGAATTTCCAGACGTGATTGATGTATTTAAACACTACGATATATTTGGGATATATTCACTATTGTTTTCTGCACTATTCATCTTCCAAATTCCTTCTCATGGAAATATTTAAATAAAGGCTATGAATCATGGGAACATGCCAAGAGTAGAAATAAGCAAGTCAGATGCTAAATTGCTCGAGAGGCTCGTTGAAGCAGGAGCATACCCTTCAAAGGACAAGGCGTTGCAAGGAGCGTTAAAGTACCTGAAGTCAGACTCATCGATTTCTTTTTTAGACAGATTCGATGTGAAGCCTTACATAGGCTATATGGAGAAAAGGGCCAAGGATTGGCAACCTTATCTTAACGGTATTGGCAAAATTCAAATTTCTGCGCCGGATGTGTACAAAATCGCCAAAACGGGACGATCTAAATTGATTGCAAGCCTGAGAAGGGATATCAATTCAGGCCATTCGTTCGCCACTTCTTCGGCGGTCGCACACGCAAGCACAGATTTGTCCGGAGAGATTGTCCATGATTTCAACAACGAGATATTCATGCCGGATAGATATGGAAGCGAGCATGTTTCTAACATTCCCGAATTGCATGGTGATGGGTTGAACTCAGCCTTGTCTAAGGGAGCGCTCTCCTATCTTCGCGCAATTTTTTCCACAATGGATAATGAATCAGATATAGTCAGGACGCTTCAGACGTTAAGCGGAAAATCCAGCCGCGACATTAAATTATACACATGGGGTAAACACAGCAGGGAAGATCCCCCTTTTATGCCTTTTGTCATGTTCAATACATTTCATGAAAATAAATCCGGTCGTGATTTCTTCATAGTCAGGAGCGACATGGGTTGCGACAGCATCACTCGCGGATTTAAGTCACCTAGGTATAGGGCTGAATAGTTTTAACGAAGATATTTTTTAAGTCTTCATGTTTGAAGATTATTCGAAGGGAAATAATTAGCATCTTGGTCTTTGCAACCCTTCTCCGATAAGTTTTTATATATGATGATTTAGCGGAATTTATGCAAAAAGTAATCTATGAAGGGCCCTGCTATATAGACATGGACGATGTTTTTGAAACTCTCCGCCAGAACAAAGTGCAGGTGACTTCTATATCGGATCCGCAGACCAACCAGAGGATACTTGCTGTCAGCGGCGAAGGCCCGAATGACGGCGCTCCGGATCTTTCATTATTCTATCTTGAGCCGTGCAATGTGCTTATGGAATATTACGACTGCTTCAGGGAAATAAGATATGGCAGGGAAAAGAACCCTGATGAAAGGAATGTTTTCGCGAGAATCAAGCTGTTCGGTGATTCAGAGGGAATAGGGAAGATTGAAAGGATAGTTCTTCAGGAAGCGGAAGCGCAGAAAAAAACATTATTGGATCGTAGAGCCATGGCAGAAAATAGTATTGCCAGCAAATAAAGGTTCTAGATAAATTTAAATAAAAGGTATCTAATGCAGTCTTTATGGCGACAAAGACATTGAGGGAGTTGGTGGTTATTACTTCTTCTAAAGACAGAATCGGATTATGTTTTGCCGACACAGGCGAAAAAGCGAATGTCGTCCAGCTCGGAGGAACCGAGACTATCGTCTGGCCTTCTGTGTACAGTCCAAATAGTATCGAGGATAATGCTCCGCCAAAGGCAGATGCGTTCAGATTCAGGGGGGAACCGTACAGAACACTTGACATGGCGCGAAACACAGAGAAAGTCAAGATTCAATATTATCGCATAAACGACTGATTTTCTTGTAATTTGAATTTATTTCAAGACAACGAAGAGTGATATTGTCTAACTTTTTGATGGAAATTGTCTATGGTTTCCAGTCGTACACGTTGTCATGATGGTCGAAGTAGTAGACGACCACGACCTAAGG
>CAWIGF010000001.1:0-339840 GCA_963835585.1 uncultured Candidatus Woesearchaeota archaeon | reverse complement strand
CAATGTTCTGAATCGTGATTACAGGAACCACTGTTATCTTGACATTTATTTTTTCAAGGCTCTGTATGATCTTATCAATGCATTTTCGTACTTCATCAAGGGTTTTTGCCCCAGTGCAGACGATTTTTCCAGAACTAAATATCAATGCAGACGTCTTTGGTTCCTTTATTCTTATTACTAATCCTGGGAACTGTTCAGGATTGTACTCAGTATTGCTGAGTGTCGCTGCCATCTTCTCAAGTGGAATGTCGTGTTCCAGAGAAGAAGATACAACTATGTTCACAATTTTTATATCAAGTTTCTCTTCAGCCATTTAATTTCCCCCCATATACTTATTAATGACTTATAACATTTATAAAGAAGTATCTATTTATAAATACTACCATTTATAGATATAGATATCATACCGACAAATACCCCCTTGCTTCCTATGGAGTATTGTCCCTATAAGCCTTTAAAGGCCTAAATTCGAGGTTTTGATGATAAGGAACATAACAAAAAATTTTGTTTTGGCGAAGAGGACACATCTTGCCCCATCAATGACATTGAAAACAATTGGTTTTATGTTCCGCAAAAAATCAGACACAGGGATGGTATTTATATTCAATATAGAAAATAAATGGAGTTTCCACACACTTTTCATGCGTTTCCATCTTGATTTCATTTTTCTTGATAAAAATAAGAGGGTAACTTCGGTTGTTCGAAATATAAGACCATGGAGATTCTTTGTTGTTGGTTATGGAATGTATGTTGTCGAGGTTCCTGCAGGAATGGCAAGGAATACTTCTGTCGGCGATACAATAAGTTTTAAATAAGAACTCATGGCTTAGTTTTGATTAAGGGGAGTGTAGTGTAATCTGGTAGCACCAACGCCTCCAGAGCGTTTAGTTCGGGTTCAAATCCTGACACTCCCATTTTTATTTTCAGAATATATTTTAATTATTTTATTTCTTCATAGGAATATCAATAGAAACTCTTCGCAACGGCTTGAATTTAGTGACTTCTTTCTTTTGTTCTTTAGCTGAACCTCTTGAACTTTTTTTGCTTCTCTTTCTCATAAGGAGAACAATCAAGATGAGTGCAACAACACCTGCTACTCCATACCATATGTAGTCAAGAGCATCCAATAGGATGTTTTTCTTTCGAACATTGATAGTAATAGCTTCGTTGAATTGCTTGTTCTCTTGCTGTAATATCGCAGATATGCTTATTTTGTAGACTCCATGAACATTCTCATTCGGAGTTACCTGGAGATTAATTGTTGCTTGTTCTCCTGCCGCAAGATCAATCTGCTTTGTATCTGTGTGTATCCATGTGCTGTTATCAGTCTCTACATCAAACAAAATATCATTATTGTAATTGTTCTTGACCATGACAGGTATGGTTACCTGTGTTCCTCTAACTATGACTGTGTTTCCATATGATTCAAGGCCAGTTCCATTGACTTGTATCATTGGTGCAAACAATTGCTGTCCCTGATTCTGTTGCACCTGGTTGAAGAATTCAGAAAGATATGGCGTGTAACCAGCTATTGCAAGGAAAGTTCCTGCCAATATAATAAGTACAACCAATATGAACAAGACAGCACCAAATCCTTTCCAGAAACTTCTTTCCCTTCTTGCTGTTGCCTTCTTTTCAGCTTTTTGTGCTTTTATTGATTCCTTGAGCAGTTGCTTTGCTTTCTTTTCTTCTTCTTTCTTCGCCTTGAGAGCTTCCTTAAGTTCCTTGTTGAACTTCGCTGTTGCCTGTCTCTTTACCTTCCAAGTCCTGTATCTTCGTGATATTCTCTTTCCAAATATGAGCCATAATAGCAGCAAAAGCAATAGTACAAATACTATTGCAACATAAAGTGAGTATACAATAATGAATTGTACTGCTTCTTGTGTTACTGTTTGTGATCGTAATTGGATATTGAACGTCTTGTCGAATCCTATTGTTTGATTCGCAACAGTAGCTATAAATTCTGTTTGATAATCTCCTAATTCAGTACTGTTTGCTGTTGCTGTTGATATAGGAACAACTACTTTTTCCCCTGGCTGAAGTGTCACAGTTGAAGCAGGGATTGTTGCCCATTGAGGTCCGTTTAGTTTGAGGTTATATGTTGCAGGAAGTATTCCGTTATTTTGCAGGTTTACAGTGACTTGATCAGTTCCTATTAAAACTCTGGTATGGGAGTCTGTTATCGCAAGATCATAGGCTGTTTGTGCTGAGATTACCTTTGTCTTAAATGTATAAGTATGAGTTTGCTGTGTTTGAGCTGATTGAATAGTTAGGATTGTGTTGAAATCTCCTGATGTTGTTTCGTTTGGAGTTCCGCTGATTGTGATAATCTTTGTTTCTCCAGAGCCAAGCTGAACTTGCTGCGTGTCGCTTGTGATCCATGATTGACCTTGCAAAGAAACGTTGTAAGTGTCAGAGTTTGTTCCTGTATTTTTTAGAGCTATTGAAAATGTCTCAAGATTTCCTTGAACAACCAAATCTGATTGTTTATCTGCAGAAACTTGATTTGCATAGCATTTGTCTACAACAATTTCTTCATTCCCTGATTTGACGATATCTCCTCGTATTGAATCTAATGTGACTCCTATCTCATAAGTTCCAGGATTTTGTGGCTGTGCAACAAGCAGTGTTGTGCCGCTTGATAATGGTCCTAGTTGAACTCGATATGCTTCTTGTTTCATCCAGCTTGGAGCATTTACTGATATGTCGTATTGGTTGGTGAATGGTACATTATTTGTAATTTGTATAGGAATAGAACTCTGGTTATAGTTGCAGATTGTTTCGGTTGCAGGTATCGATACTGTGAAATCATAGTTTCTATTGATATCAAGCGATACAGGTACTTCTGCAAGGTATTTTGTAGTTTGCGCAAGAGCCTGGAACGTAAATGATTGCTGTCCGTAAACATCGCAAGTAGGATTTACGAAAACATCAATTTGCTTTGTTTCCCCAGGATTCAAGAAAGCTGATTGCGTGCTTAGTGTCGTAAACTGTTCTAAGCCTTTTGCCCCAAAGTTGTATGTCTCACCGAACGATCCTGTATTTGTCACGTCAAAGATGAATTGGGCAGGCTGGCATGGCTCAACTTCCAGCTGAGGTGTTTCGACATTAATGTTGATATTTGCGCAGTTTTGCACTCCTATTGTCTGAGAAACTATTTTGCTTAATCCGAATACTGTTGTTATGTTTGTTTCCAGATTAAAACTTCCCTTGATGCTTCCGGGAGCTATGTAAACGAATATGGTTTTTGTTTCGGATGGTTTTAAGGAAAATGTACCATCAGAGTATGTTGTAAATTGGGAAGCGCTTCCAAATGCAGAAATTGCATACGTACTTTCCACATCACCTATGTTTGTGACTATGATTGAGTTTGTTGTTACCGCATACGAGCATGCAGAGGGGGTATTTGTTGTGGCTATCGCATTGAAATTTTCCTGCAAGGCTGAGACAGATACCATACATAGCAAAAAGAGAAAGAATATACCTACTACTTGAGTCATCTTTTTATGCTTGTACATTTTCACCACTCGTTAATAGTTCTTATATATAAATATTATGATTACATTGGGTTTGTCCCAAAACCCCTCATTTGTCCCAAAACTCCCTTTCTGGACAATTCGAGGTATCTGAATTTAGGAAGTCTATTTTTAAACCAAACTCCGATATAGCTTCTGACAAAATAGCAGCGTTCTGATAAATATTTGAAAGAATTTACCGTCAATTTTTCACTAAGTATTGACAAGTGTTAAATATCTATTGCACAGAATTCTGTTTTATGCAATATATTGACACAAAATCAATGGATGATGATGATTTCATGGCTTTATTTGAGAACAGAGTAAATGAAACAATAAGGGAGTTCAATCTTTTTGATAGGGATCAGAAGCTCTTGGTTGCGGCGTCTGGTGGAAAGGACTCGACAGCACTTCTTTATTTTCTGAAAAAGTTCGGATATGATGTAGAAGCAATAACTATCAATTCACACATTGGCTGCTATTCGGACGAAAGCCTTGAAAATCTGAAGAAATTCTGCTCCAAAGAGAAGATAAAATTGTTTGAAATATCATTAGAGAAAGAATTCGGGTACAAATTGTGCCATATCATGGCAATCATGGAAGCAAAGGGACTGAACAAGACATCATGCAGCGTTTGTGGGACCTTGAGAAGGTATTTGTTAAACAAATACGGAAAGAAAATTGGAGCGAAAGTGTTGTTGACTGGGCATAATTTAGATGATGAAACAGATGGAATATTGATGGCTTTGTTTTCTGGAAATGTGAAGCAGATAGCGAGGATTGGACCAACTAGTTCAAGCAATTCTGGCAATTTCGTAAGACGCGTCAAACCACTTTATTTCATTTTCGAGGACGAAGTCGAAAGATATTCAAGAATAAAGAAATTTGATGTCCATTACGGTTGGTGTCCTTGTTCAGCGAACGCATCACGTCGTTTCTACTGCGAGCTCGACATAAGTCCCGAGAAGAAATTTAACATAACTAATAATATAATAAGCATAATTCCTAAATTGAAGAATAATCTTAAATCAAAATCAGAAATGAGATTATGTGATGTTTGCAATCAACCAACATCCCATGATATTTGTCAGACATGCAAGATACTATCTGTTATCGAAGATCCTTCTGTGAATAAATTACGATTAAATGAATCCATAAAGAAATTTGAAGTATTGCACAACACATGCGAGGTGAAATTAAAAAGCGCATGAAAGATTATGTAATTTCGAACGGAAATGAGAAAGAATTTGTTGAAATGGCTGAGAAACTCGGCTATTCAGAGCTTGTCTTTGTTTCCGATTCTCCAAAGAACATAAAATCAAAGATAAAAATATCTTTCACAAAGTCTGTCTTCAAGAGCAATATCCTGAAGGACAGGAATCTAATAGAGAGCAAGAAGGCATCGCTTATCTATGAATTCGAGCAGGACAAGATGAAGGACAAGTCCCATTTCAGGAGTTCTGGAATGAACCATGTCCTTGCCAATCTTATGAAAGAAAAGAAAGTATCTTACGGGATTAGTTTTAGCCAGATCCTGAATGCCTCAAAAGAAGTGAAAGCTTTGTTGATTGGAAGGATTGTGCAAAATATTCTGTTGTGCAGGAAATACAAGGTTCCCGTTGTCGTTGCGTCTTTCGCAAGAAATCCTCATGAGATGAGGGATTCAAGGGATTTGATCGCACTAGCCAGGACCCTTGGTTTAAATGACTACAAGGCTTAAATGTAATAATATTTATATACTCAAAAGTGCGATTTCTTGATAAACGAGGTTGTGGATGAAATTCGCCAGATTTATCACATTTTTTTTCGCAATTGTTGCAATATTTTGTGTTCTTTCTAAGATTTCTTATGCAATAGACGCCTGTAATTTTCATTCAGGAACTCCTGAAATAGAAGTTTGGAAAGACACAGGTTATGGTAGTTGCTACACTGCATTTTGTGGCCCGATGGATGCAGGAGTAGCCTGGGGTTGGAAAGCAAAAGGCGATAGTACTGATGATTGTAACTATGATATGTATCCCAGAATATCTTCCTTTCAAATAGCTTATATGACTCCAAAAGATTACGTCAGCATAAAGACGGACAATAATGGAGTAAAATGGTGGACATATAAGGGAACTTCGTATAGTAGTTATGATTGCTCCAATATAGATGATGGGAGTGGCGACTGTCCTTATAATGAGAATGATCATATATCTGAGATAGTGATTGGTTCATACCCTCCAGATACAAGTCAAGCAGTATGTAATGCATACGGTTACAACTGGACAAGTGCCGGAAAGTGCTGCAAGCCTGGCGATGATTATTTATATGATGGAAATACAAAAATATGTTTGAATGAGACTTTATATTCCTGTGTTGCAACGGTTTCAGGAATTACTGCAGAACCGGCTGGATACAGTCTTGCAATAAATTCAACAACGTCATCTATATGTACATCTTCTGGAATATGGAATGCCTGTTCATCGGCGAATGCAATTATGCTTCCGTCTGGTGTTTCTGATTCAAATGTCTGCTGTGGAGATAATCCAACACAGGATCTAGGATACATACCAAATGGCGATAATTGGATTTGTAATAGTGTCGGAGGAACATGGAGTTATACCGTAGCATCCTCAATTCCATTTCAAATAACTAGAGTTGATGATTTGTATGATGCAATATCTAATGGTGCAAATTGGTATGAATGCAATCCAGGTGGAATATTTAATCTTCAGTCTGGTATTTCATTCACAGCAACTATGCTCAATGAAACACCTCCCCCTCAATCTCTTATCAATATTCCTTCAACTATTTTGGGCTCAAATAATTTGGGACAATCAATATTCGAGCAGGGAAGCACATTGTTGCCTGGTTCTGGAAATTCTATTCAAATAGTGGATCCAAGTACTATCGGAAACATACTTTCAACAGTTCCTATTGTAGTTCCACAAAGTAACTTCTCAGTAAATTTACCAGATGCAGCAGCAACATTTACTTTCATTCCAAACCAAATTGCTCCATATCAAAAACTGAACATAAACATAACAGGATATGGATTTTTTGTGCAAAATACAACCGGAAATGGGATTTTGATTTTGAATTCATCTGGTCAATGGCAACCCACTCAATATGGTCCTATCAATTTGCTTGGCTATGATGTGAACTCAGAGCATGATATTTCAGTTGGTGTGACATTGCCTCCTTTGAATTCAGGCACATATAGTGTGAATATAACTATAACAACTGCTAATAACCAGAATTATTCATATATATTCCAGAATGCATTCTCGATTATAGGAAATTCTGTTTTTACATCCGTGATTGTTAATTCTTCAAATGCCTTTAATATAAATTCAGATCGATTCTTATGCTCTGAACAAGGAAATCAAAACTCATCAGAATCTAATCAATTTGGTTCAATAGTTGAATGTTGTGGTCCTGATTACAATTTTTGCATAAACAGGGATATTAATGGAAATATAATTTATAATGTAACTAGAAATTCGGGTGGTCCCGTTAGCCTAATAAAGGATTATTATTATACCTCCCCATCGGGGGCTGATTTGGTTGGGGCTCTTTTGTTCGGTGATAACGCTGATGTAACAGAACTTCCCGGCCAGATATACACATATTATTTGCCAAATCAAAACGACGGCATACAAGGTGATGGAGATCCTCTTCCGATATCAGACCTTAGTTTGTATTCTTACTTGGAATTTGACATGTATTTCGATGGAAGTAATTCGATAAATATTCTTTTGAATGACACATCCGGAAATACATTCCTTGATGTTCTTGTTGCAGAGTATTCTACAACGGGAAATTCGCTGAATGTTTGGCATCACATAAAAATTCCGATTACCGCATCAATGAAACAACACAAGTTGAAGAGCATTCTATTTTATTCAATAAGATCTGACTTGGAATCAACAAGTAATTCATATATTGCAATAAATACACAGGGTCAATATTATGCTGTGTTTGGTCTAAGCAGAATATTTTTGAGTTCAAGTTCTGATATGTTTTGTGCATCCGATTATTCCCAATTCACACATGACTCATATAACTCAGGTTACACTAATGTCGGCCGTTGGGTTTCTGATCTCAATAAAGATGAGGACGGATGCAACAACGTGCCATCATATCATTGGACGAGCGATCCGTCAGTCGAAGCACCAACAGACGGATATCAAACACATTGCTGTGGATTTGACCAATCTGTAAACATTTCTGGTGGAGAAACTACAGAATCAACTAATCCCAATGGATATGAAAATTATACAATTCTTATAAATACAACATCTTCTGGTAATTTGACAATCCCTGTAGGCGTTACTGAAATTCAAATTGAAATGTGGGGTGCTGGTGCTGGTGGTGGTGGTGGTATTTATGGATATCCAGAAGGCATGGGGTGTGGAGTAGGAACTGATTTCGCCAGTGGTGGTGGCGGTGGTTCGGGTTCCCAAGTCGAAGAAACAAACATATCTGTGTTTTCTGGTGACACTTACAATTATATTGTTGGTGCTGGTGGCTCTTCTGGTTCAGGAAATAATAAAGAGAATAATGGAGCTAGTGGCTCTCAGTCATACAATGCAGGAAATGGTAACGTTGGCGGCAAAACAACTATTTCTGGCTCATCAATTGCAGAAAACTCACTAATTGCAAGCGGAGGTTCACCAGGGATAGGAGCTTCGTTAACTTATTCTCAAACTGCTGCTGAATATGATTGTTCTGCCTCTGCAGGCACAGGGGGTGTAGGCGGTTCAGTTACCAATTCATTAAATACAGCGTCGTTAATTTCTCAATCTGGTGTGTCCGGTGGTAGTGGAAATTCAGGTACAAATACTGGAACAGCAAATGGTGGCAGCGGTGGTTCAGCAATAGATGGTATTGGAAATGGTGGCAGCGGTGGTTCTGTTTCTGCGTCCATGTCTTCCGTAACAGTTAATAATGGTAATGTCGGTTCAAATGGTCGCATTATTATTTGGGGCAAAGAAGGTACTATGTCTTCTTCATCTAGTGTATCTTCCACTCCAGCAGTCGATCAAACATATTATGATACCAATGGCGCATGTTGGAGCGGGCAATATGTTGCTAATGACACAGTGGTTCCGGTGAGCGTGAAATAATGAGACCTTCAACTAAAATACCAACAGTCTTTGCATTTGCTGTACTTATTTCCATCATGGTTGCATTCGCTTTTTCATGTAGTGCAACGATAACTACATCAGATGGTAAAACATGTAGTAGTCCTTCTTCCTCATATATTTTGACGGTAACACTTACGGGTGCTCCAAATGGTGAGTACATGACATCGGCAATTGGACAAGTTCTTTCGTTCATCGAAGTTAACGGATCCGGTTCAGCAACTTCTATGTGGCCATCATCTTCTTTTTCAGGGTATATTTACAATCAGGCAGCAGAGGATATTTGTCCTATTTCAGCTTCAATACCTGCATGTTCTTCAAATAATTTATGTCCTCTTCAAGCAGGTGTCTGCGCAGGTTCAAAGGATGTTTCTGGAACGGTTAATCCGGATGGAAGTATAAATTGCAGTGCATCTGATTACGGACCTTACTACAATGCATCCGGAGATGAATGTGATGGCCTCGATAATAATTGCGATGGAATCGTAAATGGTGGCTGCTCGAATATGTTGTATATAGATAATAATTTCTACGTATGTAATTTTACAAGTCCTAGTTTATTTAACACACAAAATTCACAACTATGGAATAATCTGGAAAATAGGTTCGCATTCATGGGAGAAACGGTAAATGGTCAAATTTCACCAAGTACGATAGGAAACCACATAATAGGTGTGCCCACTCAATGCGAACAGATGGGAAACTGGTATTGTAATTCATTTTCAAATCCTCCTTTGTGGGAAAATGTCTCTATGTATGGAGCAGCAAACCCTGTTAATTCAACATCATCACTTACTCCCGGCTGGCCGTTTGGTTACTATAATGACACGATTTACATCATTCCTCCAAATGAGACAATAACACAGTTAGATGCATGTTGCCCAGGCACATTCTGTTTCAACGGCACAACATGTGAGGATTCTGTAGTTTATGAATATAATCCACAGCATCCTCCTGTATTCAGCACTTATGGTCAGGAAGGATACAGATGTTCCCCAAGTGGAAATTGGAATTTGGTTTCGCTGAAATATGACTACAATCAAAATGGCACAGGATATTGTAATGATGATTCCAGTTGTTACGCAAACAATGAGTGTTATGCATCTGGTAATTGGAGTTTGTTCGATGGAGTTGACAGGATGTGCGACAATGGAAACTGGACAACAAGAACAAAATATATTGCAGCAGCATTGCTCAATTATACAGCATCATATCCTTTGACTATTACAAGTTATGAACTCTTCTGTGATAATTGGAAGAATGCCCTAGATGATAATGTTTTCGATCTTGATTATGTTGTAAATTTATCAGACACTTCCAAACCGGTATTTGATAGTTATTTCTTTTCTGGAAATATTAGTGGCTATGGGCCTAGTCCATTCTGCATTAACAATGACTGCATAAATGATGTATGTGTTTTAAGATTCAATGATGGATCAGACAGGACAATACTTGGAACGTCGTTGAATCTTCCGATCAATGAAACTACATATCCTGTTTACCAAGCATTCGGATTTGATCCGACTACATCGGACTGCCAGAATGTCGTCGATGGCAGTTGTTCATTCAATACAGGAGATTCAATTACACGCGTCCTGTCGTCCTCAAAATCAGGAGATTTGTTCTATTCAGGAAATAAACAGGTCATGTTTTATTCAGCACAACAGGGCATAGAAGTATTCAAGGCAGGATTAGTTGACCAGATATTCAATATTTTGCAACATCCTATAAGCACAATTGTTTCATTGGTACAGTCTGTTGCTGCTCCATCAAATCCTGCGTACAATTCATTGGATGTCCTGAATAAGATAAGCGATTTCGACAGGGTATATTTCGCAAAATCTTCTGGAAAAACAATAAATGGAATACAGGAAACCAAATATGATAATGAAAGCAATTCACTGAAGACAATAATTTCAGTTACTTATTCTGGGTTCAACGAAAATATATGTCAGGCAGTTACGCAGCAAAATCCTTCAGTGACCTGCCAAAATTCGAATGGCGCTCAGGTTGTTTATTATGCAGCGGACCCAGGATCTCCTGGACTAAATGAGCTGTGGCAGGACCTCACTTCAAAGATTAGAATACATTGATGCTATGAAACCTACAAAATTCTTGGATGTGTTGTTCAATCATTCAAAGAAAGCGCAACTTACTGTGTTTATCATTTTAGGTATCGTCATAATTATTATTTTTGGATTTGTTTTTTATGTTTCAGGAAGTGTTCAGAACACAAACATTCAAGCGGAGGCTCAAAAGGTTCTGAATGATATTGTTGCATCACAACCTCTGCGTTTTTATGTCTCTCAATGCGGAGATAAAGCACTTGCTTCGGGAATTGATATTCTTTCCAAGCAAGGGGGAATAATTTTCTCTCCGCAGCCAGGCGCTTTGGTTGGCTCTGAAAAATCATATCCATATGTAGATCAAAATACAACTTATTTTGTTTCGTATGCAATCTTTAAAAGTCCAATAAATACACCGCAATATCCATGCATACCAGGTTATAATAATTTCAATATCCCTCCTGCATATTGTTATTATAGTTCGTTGAATCCATTATTCAACAATATGCCATTTGGCATAATCAATATGCCTAAGCTTTGCAAAGACGGCAATTCAGGATGTTCTTCAACTGAAGGTGGCTGGGATGTTTCATTCTCAGTCCAGAAAGAGTTGGAGTCATATATCTCTGCGTACATTCAGAATTGTGTTAATTTTCAGTCAATCCAGAGCATCAATACATCATTTAACATACAAGAAGGTAACATCACTGACTCGGTCTTTTTCTCAGATACAGGCATATCTGCTACAATAAATTTTCCTCTATCAATATCCCCGACGGTTGGCCAGCCAATCGTAAACTTGTACTCTTTTGAAAGCACGCAAAAGACGCGGTTTAAGCTGGCTTATTCCCTAGCAAGATCTGCAGTCGTCATGAGCGCAACGAGTCCGAATGCACCGACATTTAACATCAGTTCAGGATTTTTAAGCCTAGCAAGCGCGAAGTTCAACGGAGGTAATAGTGGATTTGATATCGAACGTCATGATGATGTTGTTGGACACGATATCCTGTTCAGGATTCTAGACACTGAAGCAGATCCAAAAAATCCTCTTGCACTACAATTTTTAATCGAAAAAAGACCACCTGTATTGAATTATCTTGATATATTTGGCCCTTATGGAAATGATTCATATCCTCAATGCGGCACTTATGACATAATTGGATTAGAGAATGAGCCAATCACTATATCGCCCACTGCGTTCGATACCGAACAACAATATATCCATTTCTCATATTCAGGCTGGCTAGAAAATTATAACGATACAGATATAGTAATTAAATCTACTACGGGTGGATGTCCTACTATTAATTACAATTCTGTCCCTCTCGCACAAAGTAGATGGACCAAGAGTTCTAATTTCATTATATCAGGAAATGCAACAGCAAATCTTGTATCGTCCGATGATGGTCCGCACGAGCTTAACATTACAGTATGCAATGCAGAGTATTGCGATAGCGAAACAATAAGAATTCTAATTGATGATTTGCTAAAGCTTTCTCTCAATGCGACAAATCCATACCAAACATCCGATTTCAGTTTTGAAGATCCATATTCAATAACAGCTGTGACACAAAAATTATACAATCCTGGAAATTATCAATTTTCATGGGAAATAGATGATTCGAATGGTATCCCGATATATAGAAATATGAGCGCAACAAATGTACTTAATCTTCCTTTGAGTCCCTATGACATTACAAATATAAAAACTTCTTATGGAGAAATGTTCAATAGTCCTTCGCTTTTCTTCACAGTCAAATCAATAGTTGAGGTAAATGTTCCTCACGAGGAAGATTATTCTGTAGAAAATGAAACAATTTTATATCCAAAGGCTTGCATTTATCATCCTAATGGAGGGCCTCCATTCCCATATAACACATTAGATCCTTTTTTAGCGGACGCCGCATGCTGCAATCCAGGAGGAATAATTAGTGGTTTAGATGAAATTTGCTATCAAAATAAAACTTATGGAAGTTACCTCTCATTTAATTTGAGTAAATACGTGAATTCCTATGATTCATCACAAGGTTTGTATCCAACAGCTTTCTTACCTCCTTCCCAACCATCTCTTTCTGATTTAATTTTCGAGAGAAGCTTCACAAGAAATTGCGACGGGACGAGAGGTAATATTTGCACAGGATTGATTCAGGAAATAATTAAACCAATTGTCCCGTCTTGCTCGGATATAACTTCAAGCACTATTGCGGACTGTAGCGGACCATCTATTCCTTTATTACAACCAAATTCTGAAACCCCTGATATAAACCAAGCAAAATGTATCCATTATGATGGTACTAATTTCCAAAACTTAACTCAGCATGCGAGCATACAATGTAATAAATATCCAAAATGTGTAGCGGATCCAAATAGCGAGATTGGATTTACTGACTCGACATCTAATCAGGCACATTATTTGTGCAACGCAACATGCGGAACAAATGGATGTTCTCAAACAACAAATAATCTATGTCACAATTGCTATTCAGATCAGACATGCACGCCCTATCAAGGACAAGGATATATCTCTTACACACAAGTGGATGCAACTCCTTGCTCAGGATCAGGGACGCCATCAGCCAGTTGCCAGCTAATCCCATCATCTTCACATGATTCTTGTCAAAACAATGTATTGGTCCAATATTTCTGTAAACCATCTTCGTCCATTGATAGTTCAAATGTTCCGTATTACAACAAAACAACTGATTGTAGTAGTTTGGATTCTGCCTCAAATTCCGATACAAATCCAAGTGACGTTGTTCCAATTCCTGGGTCAAAATGTGTGCAAGTGACTGGTTTATGCAGCGGATTAGTCCCTCCATCATGTTCTACTGGAAATACGCAAACATGGCCTGATGGCCCTGTCGTTTCCGATGCTTCTGGGGATTTTGCATACAACTACTACATTGTTCAAAACAATGCATGCATCATGCAGAGTAAGTCGTATGATTCTCTTACCGCCAACTATTGTAAGTTATCATCTTTCAATGGTGTGCAGGGAAGAATGGTTTCTGGTCATTGTTGCGGTTCTAGTGCCACAGATAATACAAATCCAACCTGCAAAGGTCCATAAAACGAAGGTTTTAGCCCGAAACGAGCACAATATTTATAAATGAAGCTTTGCTAAAAATCATCAAGCAGCTGGTCGTATTTTGAGCTGTAAAAAAGAGCGTACTGATGGACAAAACCGGCTTTTTCGTAGTCTTGTTTCTCGTCTCCTTATTTATAATTCCCTTGTCTTTTGCTGATCCCTGTTGTATAAATTTAGACGCTGGCTCTTCTGACTACATATGTAGTGCGACTGTAAATGATGTATTTTTTACACAGGCAACTTGCACTCTTGGAAATACAAACGCACAATTTTATTCCGATTCGTGCAGTAATCATCCTAGCCAGTGCGCACGCGTTTGTAATGTTTGCCAATTGGCTGCAGGTCAAAAGTCATACTATCCAGAATACAGTGCTATCAAAAATGTCTGTGCAAATATAGGCTATACTCTGAACTACACATTCCCTATTACGTCTGATTCCCAATGTACCGCTCCCAATGCGCCAGTTGTTTCAAATGGTTTACCTTCTGTTTCCGGAGAAGTTTTGCTGGGGACAACTCCTTATCCTGGAGCGACAGTAACATGCGGAACTCAGAGCACAATAACAAATCAGACTGGTGGTTACACTCTAGTATGTAATTCTCTTGGTTCGACATATATCTCGGCAACCGCAACAATAAATGGAGTAGTGAACTCAGGAAATGTTCAGGTTTCACTTTCATCAGGATCTGTAACTGCCCCAAATATCATCATTTCTCCCGCACAGACAACAGGGACTTTAACAATCAATGTAACCGACACGTCAAAAAATCCACAGGCATCAGCCTCTGTCACATTAACTGCATCGGGATATTCTTCAACAATACTGACTGACAGTAATGGTTTAGCAGCTTTCACACTTGTTCCGTTCGGTCCTGTTCATGTTGTTGCATCTCCGCAAAATTCAAATTTACAGCAAAAGACAAACGATACAAACTTTGTCACAAATTATATGGTAATTTCATTGGCATTATCTCCTAGACAGACTGTATACGTAAATGGAACTGTTTACAACAGCTCAACATCAGGCAATGTTATTTCTGGAGCTTCAATAGTAGTATCTCCAGCAGGGTCGTTTGTGCAATCAGCAACAGCAACGTCTGATTCTAATGGAAAATTTAACTTTTCAATTCTTTCCGGATCAAATTATGTCGTTCAAGCGATGGCAAATGGATTTGCCACATATCAGCAGTCATTTTCATTTATTCAAAATAGCCAGATAAATGTAATAATGACTGTCTCCTCTAGTTCTACATCAGCTTTAACAAGTCCTTTGGCTGTGTATGTCGTTGATTCTAGCAATAGTAACGCTCCAATACCATATGCGACAGTAATGGTTTCATTCACAGCATCTGATGGTAGCTCAGTTTTGCAGACATATACAGCTAACTCAAACGGGTTAGTAAACATAACATTGCCTGAAGGAACGTATTCCGTTAGCGCAGATAAAAGTCCTGGTTATTATCCGTCCGACTATGTTATCGTTACGACCCCAGCATCACCAATTAAAATACCATTGAGCGAGGTTCCAAAGTTTACGGCAACCGGAAAAGTTTTAGATGAAAATGGAAATGGACTAGCTGATGTAAGCATCTTTGATGGAACTTCTTTTAGTTCCACAAACTCAGATGGTTCATTTTCTCTCCAGTTATTTAGTTCACAGAATCCAATAACTCTTTATTTCTCAAAATCAGGATACAATACAGCAACATATATCATAGCTGCTGGAATAGACAGTCCCGTAAATACAGGAAATATTATTCTCTCTTCAACATCATGCTCAATAGGAAATCTTGGAAATGTTACTGCTTTCAATCTTACCGAAAATAATGGAGCAATAAATCTTGGATGGACTGCAACATGCGTGCCACAATTATCATTCACTGTCTCACGAAGAATAGCATCAAGTCAGTTCACACCAATTGCATTTCCCTCACCTTCTTCAGAGGCGTCCTATTCGGATCAAAACGTATCCGGCAACACAAATTATTGTTATCAAGTCACAGCTAATTATGAGTTTGGGGGAGAAAATGGAATAACATCTCTTCAATCAAACATTGTTTGTATGACGACAGGAGATCCTCTTTGCCTATCAGGAGATAAAACAATCTGCCAAGGCAACCAGATAGTTCAATGCACGAACGGACAGAGGACTAACACACCTTGTGGAAATGAAATATGCACCGAGAGTTCTGGTCAACCAGCATGCGAGCCACAGACTGCCTGCAACATGTGCAACAGACCATTTGGCGTATTCTTCCAGCAAGTATCGCAAAGCAACCCGCTTTTCGGGGGGATAGGATATAATACATTCATTTTCAATGTATCTTTGGGAACGCCATTCTATTCATGCTTGCCAAGTTCAAACGTTCCCTGCTATCAAGATTATTCGAATACAGTAACTGACAAATACTATTATTGTTCCGGAGTAAACTCCTGCTATGATTATGTTTCACAGGAAGCATGTGGCACACAGAAATGTATAAGCGGATGTGAATGGAAAAGTTCTTCGTCGTATGCCCAATTGGGAATTGGTGTATGCAGACCTACTGATCCCTCGCAGCAGAGTTGCTCAAATTTCAATTCGCGAAGTCCCATCACAAATAATGTTTTCGCTTCAGGGCAAAGTCAAACGTCTATTGCAAAAGAATTATGCTCCTTATATGGTCAATCTTGTTATTTCAATTATGATGGAACATGTTTAAACAGTTCCCAAGTATCATGCGTCGATTACGGCGACAATCAGCATGACTGCGTAAACTCTACTGGAAAAAACCAAGGAGTTGCAGTGAACGTTTCCTGGATGCTTAATGACAACAGCCAATATGCAAAAAGTTCCGGAACAAATTCAATCTTGAATAGAAGCAACGATTTGTTCAATATTGGAATATGCAAACTATTCTCAGATCCTTTGAGTCTTACTACATATTGCACTCGCGATGCTGACGAAAATCAAGGGGATAGTTACAATCCTTCTGAACTTCCAAATAATGGGCAGGATTGTGATACTCTCTATGATACTCCTTGCCTTCTTGACACAACCATACCTGTAACGAACGTCATTGCACCATTGTATACAAACAGCATAAATTTCAACTATTCTGTCGCATATGACGCATATCCAGGAAACCAACCAATAACATGGTTTTCTTTATCTGTTCCAACATCTAATAGTGGTGCCCAACCATCATATCCAATATACAACACTCAAAATACAAATGGAGCGATATCTAAGTCAAATCCAAGTTCTTCACCATTTTGCCCTCCTTACAATTGTCCTCTCATATTGAGTTACTTTTCAGAGGATAGTGCCCATAACTTGGAACATGTAAAAAATATGACAATAATTCTTGATACTATTCCACCATACATTACTTTCAATTATACATTGGATCCGCATATCGATGGAAATAATGTTACGTTCACGGCACAACTGGCTCTCCCTCAAGAAGCAACAATGTATGATAATTTAGGAAATCCATATTTTGCACCAAACGATAATGAGTCCCAGTGCATAGATGACGACAATACAGGCTTGTTTAAGATTGCGGTTGGAGGGACTTCAGTATCTCCAACAAAATTATTATCGACTGCAACGTCACTTGGAAATGTGTTCGCAAATTCATGGTTCGAAACATACGCAGATATTCCTACGGGAAGCGGTTATAACTCAGGAATAACTGTTCAATACTTCTGGGAATGCTATGACCGTGCAGGAAATTTAAGAAAGAGTCATTCAAATCCAATTCCTATTGACGCCAATATGATCATATCAGATCCATCGATAGAAACCGTTAACACAAGCGTAAATGTTCCAATATCTGTGTTGACTCAATATCAGGGAACTTGCAAATATTCGACCGTTTCGCCTATAGATCATAACTATGGCGATTCTTCATGGATACCTTTCACAACAAACACACAAACAGCTCCTTATACTCATTCTGCATTTGTCAACATCCTTTCAGGAGTTCAGAATCAGGTATTCCATGTTGCCTGTCAGCTTAATTCAATAAACAACCCCTTATTTGGAACAGCAAGCGATGACATACATGTGACTGTCGATAATATATTTCCTGTCACAAATATATCTGTGAGCAATGGCTATCAGGGTTCTGTGATATGGGTAAATAATCTAACGAGCACAATAACGCTTACGTGTTCTGATGTTCCGCAAGGAGAGGGAACTTATTATCCAAATGAAGCTGGTTGCGGTAGTGTTTACTATTGCATAAGTAGCAATCCGTCATGTACTCCATTAAACACAGGAATTACGTCATACCCAATTCCTATTCCTGGCGCTTCATCAACAATGAATTATTATTCTGTCGATGCAATTGGCAATGTACAGCCAACTCAAACTATCCAGGTAAAAGTCGATAATACGGCACCTCAGTTTACACTGGCATATCCTTTCAACCAATCGTTTGAAACAAAGCAGCAGTCTTTGACACTCGCTATCAACATAAACAACACCGGTTCTGGTGATGTAGCTCCGTTATCTGTTCCAGGAACATATTATGAGCTATTTGATTCAAAGGGGGATTCAGTCTGGAATCAAACGTTCTTCCAAACAACAGCATCAATGCAGGCAACAGCGGAAGTTCCTTTCTACCTTCAAGACATATACACTTTATGGGTTCACGTCGCAGATCTCGCAGGAAATGTGCAATCATCGTCGGTCAATGTGATTCATGATTCATTAGGTCCAAATCTGACAAATGTACCAATTTATGATCAAAATACCAATGATAACGATTTGACAATAGAGTCTGGAAATGATTTCACCCTTATGGTTGGTAATTCATACAATCCTGTAGAAGATGTGAAACCGGGAACAGGAGCTTCCTCTTCAAGAGTCAGCGATGTCTGGGCAGCCGATAGTATCGGGACTAGTTATTACCTAAGCCAAACTTATCCAGGAAGTGGAATCTGGTCTGGAAGAATATCCACTGGAACGTGGCCGATATCATCAACATATCCTGCATACTTGACAATTTATGCAAACGATACGCTCAACAACATTGCAAGCAGAACGGCCAACATCAATATTGTTGATACGGTTCCGGCAGTAGGAGTAGTTACGATCGAAAATAATTATGGTAGTGGTATTCCAAGCCTGATAAAAGGGATGAATTTCATTGTCTTAAATTCATCAAAATCACTTAACTCAGTTTCAATGTACTTCCAGCCTCAAAATGGACTGAGTGACGGTGCATATCCGCAGTACAATGTGACATTCGTTGCGACAGATAGTGATGGATTAGTTTGGGTTGGTCTTGTCAACATATCTGATGATTATATCGGTCATGCGCTTATTGGCGGCATCATGTCTGATTTGAACAACATAACTTCTTCCAGTTTCCCACCTGGTTATGTCAATGAATATGCTGTTGATGTACCGTTCCCATATCCGATAATCTCACCACCTAATGAATACGTTGCCGACGGGACATATTATCTCACAAGCAGAAATCCTAGTTATTACATGCCTCCCGGGTCCTCGGATTATTCATACCAGTTCGTTGTGAATGGTAATCCAGAAACTCTTTATTCATCCAATATATTGAATCTTAGCATAGACATGAATACAGTAGAAATCCGTGCAGAGGATTCAAATAACAATTATGATATTATTGATCAACAAGTATTTGTAAACCTATCTAGTACACCTATTGCTAACACATCGGACATAACGACCCCTTCTTTCAAAATATTCACGAATTCATTCACAAACGCAAATCCTCTGCATATAGAGGCAGATGTCACAAATGATAAGTTTGAACTTACAGGAACGGTAAGCATAGATGGTTCTGTTGTCGGAGGCATGAGTTACGTAAATTCAGGATTGTATATTTTCAACCAAAACATGGGCAATCTAGCAAATGGAGTGCATACTATTTCAGTTACGATGACAACTGGAGCAGGAATTAAATCCACAGAATCGGAAAGCTTTAATGTTGTCAATACAATATTCAGCTCGGATTCCGTCAATCTTACATTTAACTTGGTGAATGAAGTTAAGAATTTAAGTGGTGTTCTGACATCGAGGCAGCAGTCGATATTTATGGCTGGAACTTATCCAGAAAGTTCGGTAAATAACATAACGACTGTCTACATAATAGGACAGGATCAAAAGGTATATTACGCTTCAGTCCAGGGCAGTGTGCAGACATTTGTATTCCCTTCCGTAAATCTTGTCGGACAAACGTACACCAACACTATCAATAAAATCCAGTTGTTTTTAGTCGATGAAGCAGGAAATGTTGTTAGCAAGAATGTTGTTATCCTCAAGAAATTAACACCTCCTTACTTAAGATGCTTATTGTTTGGAAACATACTGATACCTGGGACATGTTAAAGAGGCTCATGAAAAATATTTTTATTTTGTTTGTTGTCGCATTATGCACGATTTCGGTAGCATTTGCTTCGGGAGTAATAGTTGTGACTGATACTGCGATGCCAGAAATCCAGGCAACGTTCAATGAGTCAGTGAATTTGATTAACTTCAGCTTGATATATGGGGCCGGGCAACCAATTTCCCTGTCAAATACAACTACAGATAACAAAACCTTCTTATTCAATCCATTATCTCCTCTTCTGAATGGATTCTATTCATTTGTTGTAGATGCCTCAGATTTGATTGGCAACACGAAAGTTTACTCGAAAACACTAATAATGGATGTGAATGAAACAAATATTTTCTTTGTGAACCCTGTCACGGGTATATCTCGTACGCAAGTGTTCAATTTGACAGTGGGTACGTCCAGAGCAGCGACTTGCAAGTGGAGTTTGACTCAAGAGTCATATGATCAGATGAATTCATTTGATGTCACAGGAGGGTTGCTTCACACCATACATAATTTTGATGCGACGACTGGCAGAGACATATTCCTTCATGAAGATTTGAATGAATTACCCATTCTGTATGTTTCGTGCGTTGATAGTTTAGGATTAAACGTTTCGAACGAGCTTCCTTTCGGTTATGATGATGGAACTCCTTCCATATCGATAGAAAGCGTAAGTCAGAATCCTGTCATATCATATCCTCCTGCAACAACAATAGTTCTAAGTTCCAATGAGCGTGTTGTCTGTTCCTGGAATGGAAATATATTCGATGGTCAATCTTTCTCTGATGCCTCGACATATTCATATTATCCTTCGCAATATTTTTCATACCCTTCAACAATACAATCGAATGGAGATTACAATTATAATATTGTATGCAGTAACCTTGCCGAAACAACAGCATCCTTGTCCCAGGAGATAACAGTTGCTCTTCAGCCAGGATTGGAGATTGAAATAAATTATCCATCTGAGTTTATACAAAGTTTGAGCGGAAATTATCAGGTGACGACAAATAAGCCGGCAACATGCACATTGGCTCTCGATGGCGGTGCTCCTCAGCAAATGACATCTGGTAATTTAAGTGGTGAAATACAAACACTTCCTGTATCAACCTCAATACTGAATGGAACGCATTCAATTAGTGTTTTGTGTTACACGCCGAGCGAATCCCAGACTGCAACACAAACATTTACGATAGACAACACTCCTCCAACGGCACCAATGATAAATCTGACCTCATGCTCTCCTGATGTAATTGATATGTTATTTTCATCGACGCAGAACATATCAGGAATAGCAGGATACAATTATACAATATCCGGAACAAATCTATCAATAAATTGGACATTTTCTTCATCTGGTTCATTTTCAGTAAATGATTTGGATTTGTTAATAGATAATGACTACACCGTACAGGCGTTCGCAATAAGCAATGCAGGCGTCCCATCCGATCAGTCAACAGGAGATATAGTATTTAATCCAAATGAAAGTGCTGCATGCCACTCAAGAACTCCTCCTGTCCTTATTTTCGTTCCGACACAAACATCTTATGGGACTCTAGTGGATATCTTATGTGATTCGCAAAATGGCTGCGACAATACAACTATACAATATGGACTTGGATATGAAAATTGTACATCAAACACACCTGGAAGCGAATTCACATTAACGCAGACACAATATATTTGTGCCCAAGCGCAGGATATCTATGGAAACACAGGATATGCCGGACAGACAATATATGTCAATAGTTCATCGGTTGGTTCAATAGGTTCTCCGTGCACAGTAAATTCCGATTGCACAAGCAATTTCTGCATTAATGATACATGCCAATCAGCTCCGGCTCCTTCTCTAGCTCCTATTGGTGCAGTATGTGCGGTAAATTCTGATTGCACAAGCAATTTCTGCGGAACAAACAATACCTGCGAGGCAACATCATGCACTGATGGAGTGAAGAATGGATTAGAGACTGATGTGGATTGTGGTGGACCATCATGCCCTCCATGTTCTCCAGGAAAGGCATGCAGCCTGGATTCTGATTGCTCATCCAGTAGTTGTCAGTACGGTTTCTGCGCTTCGTCGACATCAGTAAATGTCACGGCTCCTGTTATTTCATCAAATGCAGGAGATTTCTTCAGATACAGCCTTCTTTTCATAGGAATTTTGGTTATATTGACAGGACTTTTGTTATTATTTTATTTCAAAACAGACAAGCAGACAGGAACTTATGTTGTTATATTGGGCGGTGTTGCACTTCTGTTTGTTATAATAGATTGGTTTATTTATTATCTTCCAAGGCCGATTCTTTTATTGATATCTTTGGGTGTTATTGGCGGTGCAGGGTATCTCTGCTATGGTCAAAAAAATATATTGATCCAGAAAATGTCAGGTAAGCCTCCAATCAAAGGTCAAATCAATCAACTTCAAGGAAACATAAAGGGAAATTATCCACAAAAGCAGATGCCTCCTATGAAGAAAGAAGATCTTGCCGCGACAAAACAAATGATTGAGATGCTGCAAAAACAAAAGGCATTGCGTGAGCAACAGAAAGAGGAGATATTCTCCAAATTCTCTCGAAAAGGAACAACTGAAGTCAAGAAACAAGGAGGAGGCATCGAACCTATAAAAATACAGCAAAAAATAGTCAAGCAGGAGCCAATTATCAGCAAAGGGGCAGTAAGTAAGGCTTTACCAGACAACAGATCAGTCTTTGACCGTCTCAGTAGTGCATTCCAGAAGATAAGCGGAAAATCCGCCGTAGATGATCTATCAAAGCTCGGAAAATCGGGAGAAAATATTTCTGATTTGGAGAAACTGACAAAAAGTCGGGATGCCGTCGAAAAGCTTTCGTCGCTCTCAAAGTCAAAAGAGGATGTCTTCAAAAAACTTCCATCTTCCAAGAAAAACATAGATGAGTTATCAAACATAAATAAAAAGAACAAAAAGAGGAAATAAAATGAAAGGAAAACGAGCTCAAATCCAGACGCAGATATTCATTTACATTATGATATTGATTGTGGGTGCAGGAATACTAATTCTTGGATACAATTCAATACAAGGAATAATCAACCAAGGAAACCAGGTTCTAGAATTGAAATTCCAGAATTCCTTTACAAATGATGTAAAATCATTATCCTATATGCAGCAGAAGCCGGGAGAATATTACCTTCCGTCAAGTATAGAGAAAGTATGTTTCAAGTCAATGTATGCCAAAGGCGAAGATGCGGATGCAGTTGTTTATAGTGCATTAGGAAGATCGAATCCAATAATTGAGAATGCATTAGCGTCAAATACTGACCAGAACGTATTTCTCTATCCAACCGGAGCAGGCGGGTTTTCAACAGGGATTTCAATTGATTTAGGAACAACAATTCTACCCAAAGGAACATCCCCTGTATCGTTAGAATTTGCGTGTTTCAATGTCACTGCTGGAAATCTTAATTTGATAATAAAGGGGCAGGGAAGCTCTGTTTTGATAACAGGATGATTGTATGAACTTCACACGCAAAGGTCAGGTAGAAGTCCAGTTCAATTGGATATTTGTTCTTATAATCGGGGCAATAATTCTTGGGTTTTTTGTCAGCATCGCGGTAAAGCAACAAAGTGTATCCCAAACTCAGAGCGGAAGCGATTTTTTTACCGCACTTGACAAGGAACTAGTCGGCGCTTCTGCCGAAGCAGGAAAGACCCAGGTAGTTACAATCTCAAATACTAATCTTCATTTCGACTGCGTTCCTTCTGTCGATTCATGCAGCTGTGGATTTTACACAGGATCCACGCGTGGGAGTTCAAATATATATGATGCTGGTGATCTTCTTATTTTCTCTCCAGATTATATCAAAGGCAACACAATATTATTGTCAAGCATGGCATGGAACTATCCTTTCAGAATTTCAAACTTCTTGTTTATCCTTTCACCGCAGGAGAAGTATCTCATGGAAAATGATGCAAATGGGATAGGAAGTATGCTCTTCAATAATACACCACCTCAGACGATGGTTGTCGACAATAAGAACGTAAAGACATTCGATAAGGCACTGTTCAATCCTGCTGACTCTACTACGATACCGCCTTTGAGCGGCTATTACAAAGTGAAATTTATATTTACAAGCACCGACCCAACTACTTTCATAATCCCACCTGATGTACAGAAACTTTCTCCTGGTGATGTTACTGCAATAATGATAAATGGTCCATTAGATGATCCTAATTCCGTTGTATTTTACGAAATGAATCCTTCTGATACGGAACATTTCGAGCAAGTAGGAAATTCATCTCTTGTTGGAGATGCAACTGTTTACGCAGCGTTGTTCTCGAACGATCTGAATACATATGCCTGCATGATGAACCGTGCATTCAAGGACTATGAGGTCGTTTCCAAAATATATGCTCAGAAACAACAAAATTACTTTGGTCTTTTCCAAGGTCCTTTGGCAGGCGACCCTAGGAACAGCACTTGTTTGACTTCATATGATTCAACTTATCTTGTTGACATATATACCGCTGCAGGAGGATTTAATTTCTTCCAGCCAGAACAGGGCATGAAAGGCAGAATCGCCGATGATGTCAACACATTTGTCCATGAAAATGAAAATGCAATACAAGAAGGTTGTCCTCAGATGTACTAACATGAAAAAGGCACAAATACAGATGAGCGAGAATGTAATCGTTTTATTCCTGTTCTTCATACTGCTTGCTTTCGGAATAGTCTTTTATTCGAATGTCCACTCCATATCGACGCAGCAAACGGCGAATACCGCTGCAGAAGGAAGAGGACTGGAGGTTGCTCAGCAAGTAATGGCCCTTCCGGAACTCCAATGCACCAGCAACGGAGTAGAAATCAGCGGCTGCTACGATGAAGAAAGCGCTATTGCATTAAATGCGATATCACAGGATTCAGGATATACTGATCATTATTATAGTGAATTTGGATATGCGACAATTTCAATCCAGGAATTGTATCCAACCCAAGGAGGCTTGTTAGTAATATACAACGACACAAAACCTGCAAAAGTGATAACCCCAACGTTCGTTCCTTTTGTTTTATGCAATTTCTTGGATCCATCAGGAAACAAACAATGCAATTTTGCTGTATTGGAGATAGAAACATATGACTAAAAAGGCCCAGATGGAGATGATAGGACTTGCAATAGTTGTTATTTTGGTTGCTCTTGGAATGTTTCTCTACGCTGAATTCAGCATAACCCCCAAAACATCTTCAAGCCAATCCCAGTCATTCCAACAGAATCAGCTTGCAACAAACTTTGTGAATGCGCTCTTGAACTCAGAGGCAAATTGTGTAGGAAGTTCGGCGACGTTCTCTGATGTCCTTTATGGCATTGAACAACCGGCGGCAAATACCCTTCAATGCGGAAGTGGAGATTTGACTTCGTATTTCAACGATACAGTATCATCATTGCTCAATCAGACTCTTAGCACGTGGGGCTATCATTACGAATTCACCGTAATCCTTCCCAATTTTACTTCTCCTGTGATAAATATTTCAAATAGTTGCGTGGGTGGTCAGGTTGACTTTGCAGAATACCCTCTTCCTGGTTATACAGGCAACATCTTAGTAAGGCTTAAAATATGTTCATAGGCTTATAAAAAGCAAGATTTATAAATAAAAGGAGGCTGATTTTACAATATCAGAGGTGAATTAATGGATAAGAAAGGAATCGAACTTTCTATGAATGTTATTATCATAGCAGCTCTTGGTCTTTTAGTATTGGTAGTTCTTTCTGTTGTTTTCTTAGGAAGGGCAGGAGTATTTAGCAAAAGTACGGCTGATTGTGTAATCCAGGGCGGAACATGTATGGATGCTTCAACAAAATGCATCAATCAAAACAATGCGCAGATGATACAAAGCGCCACACTATCATGCCCAGCATTACCAGATGGCACTGTGCAGATTTGTTGCCTTCCAGTTTCGAAGTAAATCCCATGACACGTTCAAAGAAGGGAGTCGAGCTCGCAATGAATGTGATTATTATAGCTGCGATTGCCCTAGTTGTCTTGGTCGTCATTGTCTTCATATTTAGTAGTTCATCATCTAAATTCTCCACTGGATTAAGCGATTGTACGAGCAAGCAAGGATCATGTGTTGCCACAGGATCGTGCACTGGACCTACTGTATCAAATACTAATTGCGACCAGATGACACCCCCTGAAATATGTTGCATCAAAATAGGGAGCTAGTAAAAGAGCAAGATTCTCGTCTTTTTTCACCGACACATTTAAATATATTTAAAGGCAATTTCACTCTATGGATTTAAAAAGAGTGATTTGTTCTAAAAGAGGCGAAGAAGAAGCGGGTTTCCCGACCATTTTGACCATCATTCTTTCAATAGTTATCGGTATTGTAGTTTTGGTTGCTGTTTATTACATTATAAAAAAAGCAGGCGGATCATGAATAAAAAAGCACAGAATGATTTCATTATGTATTTGATTCTTGGAATTGTTGGATTTATAATTGTTGTTACTGTCATAGAATTGATTGCCCATGAAGTTTCATCTAAAGCAAGCGAGGCCACGTGTAGAACAAGTGTCCTTGCAAATGGCAAATTTGCCGTAAATATTGCGGGTATTAAGACGGTATCGACTCCTTTGCTTTGTTCAACACAGAAAAAAACAGTAAGCGGAACTCCTGACCAAATAACGCAGCAGATCGCAACCCTTGTTGATAATTGCTGGTGGGAATTTGCTCAGGGAACAGTAGCTGATCCATTCCATGCAGGAACTGCTGGTGGACAAGATAATTGCTTTGTCTGCTACGAAGTTACTATTGATAATCAAAAATACCAAGAATCAAACCAGCAACTTTTACAATATATGTCTCAAACTACATACCAAATTGATTCTAGTGGAAAACAAATTAGTAATTATCTCAGTTACATACAATCCGGAAATACACCAGGAAATATTTTGCTTTCTGATATGCAAGGTTCTGATATTTATGCAATTTCTTATGGTGCTGTAAACACAAATTGCGGCGGATGGTGTAAAGCAGGTGCATTCATAGGAGGAACTGGTGGTATTTTACTTGCTGGAGCCACTGCTGCTGCTGTTTGCTCGTGGGTACCAATCATAGGCACAATTACGTGCGGAGTAGGATATACATTGGGGGCTGCAATAGTCGGATCAGTCAGTGGAGCAAAAGGTGCAGCTACTTTAGTTCAAATCATTGCGAAAAGGGGAATTCCAACTGTATATTTAACGCCTCTTTCAACAATATCAACAGGAGGCATTTGCAATGTTCAAACATAAAAAGGGTCAGGTAGATGTATTTTGGAAGATCATAACTATTTTGTTGGGAATTTTACTAGTTGTTGGAGTAATAATTTGGTTTGGTGGATTGAAAACTCAAATGATAAATCTATTGGGTTCGATTACAAATCTATTCAAATAAAATGGATAAAAAAGCAGTGACTTTGGACTTTGTAGTTGGTGTGATTGTATGTATTGTTGCCGCTATTGTTTTTATGTTTTTATATACTTCCTCTTTAAATGGAGCAGAAAAAGCAACACCAAATACGGGTGCGACAACAGGGGTTACAGGTTCTCAGGCGCTTACTGCACCGCCAGACGCGCAAACAACATATGAATCAATCGAGAGTTCATTAACTGCCGCAACAAAGTCGAGTAGTGTAAATTGTATTGTTGCCATGAAGAGCTTCCCAACTGATTTCCAAAAGGCATACATAGAACTTTCGAATGTTTCGAATGGAATATTCCTTCAACTGGTTAATTCACAAAATATTGTGGTTATGTCCACAACAATACTAGACCCGAATCCAACAACACTGCTGATGCCCTGCATAGTAGCGGGAGATAATAACGCTGCCCAGAACTTTTATGCAAACTACTTCAAGCCTTCCTCAACACGATTAATTCCAGAATACACAGAAGAAGGAGTTGCAGAAATAACGGGTCCAACTTCATTGACTATATCTAGTTCCACTCCAACAACTGGTCTGATATCCGGTACTAATTATAATCTCGCAAATACAGTCTTGTATAAGGCTGATGCAAGTCATGTTTGTTTCTTTACAAAAATGAATTCAATAATTGCAATAGTTTCAAATGCAAATAGTGGAGGATTAGCATCATCAGTCATACCACAAGTTCTCGGAACAGTAAAATTCTGTAATTTACAAGGAGGAAGTCAATGAAAAAAAAAGCACAAGTAAATCCCATGGAATTAGTTATTTGGTTTATTATTTTGGCAGTAGCCGCAGCAGTTATTATTTACATGTTTACCAAGCAGACGGGTGGGGAGAAAAGTGTGATTGATACTCAAATCGCATCTGTTCAAAATGCGAACAATGCTCTTCCTAATTTATTAAATACATGCCCAAAAGGCTCTTCACCAGGAGCAAATGGATGCACTCCAACAACACAGACGTCGCCAACAGGATAGCGTATGAAAAAAAAAGCACAGATTCCATTGAATGCACTTATGGGTATTATCATAGGTGTAATTGTAATTCTCGCTTTTCTTGGCGGCGGAAGCAAATTGCTTTCTATGATATCCTCATCTAACGCAAAACCTGATTTTAACAATCTTGATGCCACTATCAAACAAGTCGATGCTGGCACTCCTGGAACCATAGAGCCTCTTTCTTTTTACATGGATAAGAATACTGCAGTTGTTTGGTTCGGCGCTACGCAAAATAGTGCATCGATTACTTATTCTCAATCTTCTGTAGCAATAGGTAGCGGAACTCAACCTTCTCAGACATTCACGATAAATAGACCGGTAAGCGCAACTGGTGCTGTTCTTTGTCTTTGCACAGTTTCTTTCGATACGTCTTCTTTGAAAGGTACTTCTGATTGTACCGCTCCAATTTGTGAACCAAATTATGATTTTGCAACATTCCTTTCAGATCTTTCAATTTCTGATTGTAAAACTACATCTACTTATTGCATCTCGGAAAGTTCTGGTGCCATGATCCTTCCGAATTTTTACAAAGACATAGATCCTTATTCAGATAAAAATGGTGAACTTCCTCTCTACATTGGCAAACTTGATCAAAATACAATAGTATTATCTGACCAATTGAATGTTCTCAAATCGGAACTAACCTCTGCTGCACCCAATGGAGACAAGGTTTCAGCATCGAATTCGAATGGAGAATACGAAACATATCCAAATACTCAAACAGATCCAAATGGGAATGTTGTTCCCAATCCAGGATATGAATGGATCAATCCAGATAATCCTGATGATTACACAGTTCAGCTGATTCCAACACAACCAATATCAGCAAATTCGGCACCTGTAGCTATAATTGGAAATTCTCAGTCTCAATATGCATGTCCTCCTGGAACACCACCAGATACAGATACTGTCAAGCATTATTGCAATGTGCGAATAACAGAATACAATACACCAATTCTTTCAGATTTTCCTGATGGTTGGACATCTGGTGTTTATGATTATCAGGATTTCCCCCAAGGTAGCACTGGTTATTGGTGTGCAATTCCTGTTTCCCAAAGAGGATTTTATCAAGATGTTAAATGCGAAGGTTCTGGAATTGTGCAAAGTGGTTCGGGCAATATAATTTATTCATCTGCAGGTATCGCGACAACTGAATCGACAAGTACGTCAGCAACCGGAATATATACTGCATCAGGAGTTATCGCAAAAGTCGGAACGACAATTGCCATCGATCCAACTGAAATAAAATACGGTTCCCAAGTCAAGATAACGTTTATCGGTTGTCAGAATCAACAATGTTGCAATGCATGGAGTAATAATAATTATGTAGCACAGGATACAGGCTCGGCATTCCAAGGAGGCATACCCAATATCGACATTTATGTGGGCATTGGTCAGTCTGCATTAGATGCTACTGATTGTCTTCCACAAGTCGGAAATATTGTGGTAACGTCTCCACCAACATCATCATGAGGAACTATATGAGATTAATTAAAAATAAAAGGGGAGTGAGTGTCCCTCTTTTCATGTTCGAATTGCTCGTGGCAGCAGTCGTTCTTATTGGCATGATGCAACTTGCAATCAAGGCGGCACAAGGTGACATTAATACTCGGCAATTCATTGCGAAAGACACGGCACTTGTCATCGATTCGCTTCATGCGTTGCCAGGTGATGTCATGTTCGCATATGCAGCAACGAATGATTCAACTGAGTTGTTCTTGAATGTTCTTAACGGCTATTCGGAAGTTTCAAGCAAAGGAGGTCTCACGTTCAAGACTGAATATAGGCAAGGTTCATTGACAGTGAATTCGCAATCTGTCGATTTGGCTGCGAATGCAACTAACTTTATCTCATTTCAAAAACAAGGCGAATCGCTTTTGATATCAAAACAGAGTTAACAATGGGAGATGAAGGATACGAGGAATCAAAGAAAGGTCTGTTCTTCTTGATAGCTGTTGCTTTGATTCTAGTGATGATTGTGGGATTGGTTTGGATTTTCAGCGCATATACCTCCGTAAAACTCACCACATCTGATATTCTATATTACACTGTGTATGAATCTCGTTTTCTAAGTTCGCCCGATTGTTTTGCATATTCAGATTTCAATACAGGAAATGTGTATGTAGGGACAATCGATATAGCTAAATTTACAAGCGATAGGCTCAATTCTTGTTACAAGCAGTCGCAAGGAAGCGGATATGAGTTTTTATTGACGTTGAATTATGAGGGTCAGCAAAAAGAGATATACACGCAAAACTACGGCGCCTCCGCGAATGAACAAGCATCAATGTATGTGCTTGTCTTTGACGGAACAAAAATAACAAAAGGAGAGTTGTTGATTGATAGGGAGGTAGGGACTCCATGAACAAAAAAGCCCAGTTCGATGATGTCGTAGACATAATGATTACTGCACTGATTGTCGTTGTCGTGCTCATTGTTTTCGGTATTTTTTCAAGCTCTCAAAAACCAAAGATATTGAGTGATACGACACAAAAAACCAATCTGGTTGAGCAACAAATACTGTTGCTAAATTATCTAAGGACTCCAGTTTCGCAGACAGCCTTCGCCAGTTTAGGCGGAAGTTATGGAGGAACGAGCTATGGTTCAATAAAGACATTGGCAGACAATGCAATCAAAAATAATTATGCCATTGTCGATTTGTTCGCTTTTTCCGATTCGGACAGAGATTACACGACTTTGTTGCAATACATAACAGGAAAAGAGCCGTTATTGAGTCAAGATTTCATTGCAGTTTCCTATTCAGATAACTCTCAAGAGATTATTCGTTCAGGAGGAGGAACATGCCTTGAGCAACCATCACTTGCCTATATTCCCTCTCCTGATGGAAACACTGTTACTGTGCAGGTTAAAGAATGTGCAAGTTAAATAAAAAAGGAACGGTTGTATTGTGGCTTTGCGCCATAGAGTTCATACTAGTTATCGGATTGTTCTTCATATATCAACCGTCGACAAGCGTCGTTGTGAATAATTTCATCGGATCCTCGCAACTTGATTTGCTTGCTCAGTCAAAGGAAGCAGACAAGGCGCAATTATACCTCGAGGAATCCGCAAAATTTGCCTCAATAGCTGCAATAAACGATGTTGCGGAAGATTCTTCTCTATGTGGTTCGTATTTAGGGTATAGTTTATGGTCGACAAAATCTGGTGCCTGTCAAATTCAGAATAATTATCTTCAAAGCCAATTCATTGACTATCTCAATGGTGAACTCGATACATATCTTTCTTTATACCCTTCCGTACAGATTCCTCAAGATAATTATGATTTTTCCATGACTGACCAATTATCATCCACGCTAATAAAAGGAACTGCTACAAACCCGATTACCGTCGGCATAGGTGCTGTAACGACATATTCGGCTGCACAAATAGATGATTATCTGAGAACTCAAGGTTCGCCTCTTGCAGGTCTTGGCCAATGTTTCGTGAATGCAGAATCTCAATCAGGAATTCCAACTGCAGTAATTCTTGCAATGACCATTCATGAAAGTGGTTGGGGAAAAAGTCAGTTGGCAAATATATGTCCTAATGGAGTTACTCAGTCGAATAATTTGTTCTCTATAAAAGCAACAGGAAATCAACCATCTTGTACGTGGCAAACTACTGAATGTTATTCTAATCAGGATGAGATAAACAATCAAAATAATATCGTTCAATGCTCCTCTGCTGCAGGAACGAACGGATGTTCTGCCGACAATCATTATTGCACAATTCATGATGTTTTCAGGACGTATCTGACAAAATGTGATTCAGTGAATGATGTCGTGCGTTTGCTCAAGACAAATCATTATTGGGAAGGAAGTGGCAAATCTGCAACGAATCCTTCTTGCGTCCCATTGAATAATCTTATTTCAAATCCTGCGGCATTCATAACTGACATCAACAATTGTGGATATTCAACATCAGCTTCATGGCCTAATGACGTTAATGTCCTTTATACTCAGATTACCAAAGCACTTGGTGCTCCCGGCACGGAAGGAAGCATCGGTTCGTACTCAATAAAACCAAATCTACAGCTATCTGTCCCTTATTCATTCAGCGAATACTTACAGTTGGTTCCGGCAGTTCAACAAATAGCTCAACAAACATCACAAAAATGCTTAAACACGGGCGTTGACACAAACGCATGCCTCAACGGGATTCTTCAAGCAAGAACTGATTTCAAATTTATCCCTGACTGCAGCCCTCCTGATGAAAAAGCATTTTACGGTCTTGTAGAAGCAATGACATTATGTACTAATCAAGCCAAAACAGGATATTGCACTTATTCGATACCGCAATTAACAACTCCAATTACAATTACTGAAACGAGGAATGCTCAGGCAAATAATGTGACCTTCTCATACAATGATTTGATTGAATCGATTAGCCAAGGATACCCGCAATTCACGACAGGATTCGATAACAACGGAAATGCAATCCTCAACACTTGCAACGAAGCGGATATTATTCTTGGCAACGGTCAGGCGGCAATAACGCCTGTGAATTGCCAAAATCAAGGTGTATTGAAATCTTCGATTAATTACCAAACACAGATTCCTCTATATAATCAGATGAGCCCGGCTGGTAAGCAATCTTTACTGTCATTCATCAATCCCGATATCTTCTCAAAAAACAAGGCTTCATTGAGTCAAGTTACTCCAGTAAAAAAAATATTCAAGATATGTGCCCAGTCAAATTACAATCTCATTAGTAGTGATGGTTCATTGCAACCTGTTGTCTATAAAATAGCATTTTCTGCCGCAAACACAATTACCCCAGTTCCTGTTCAAGGCTTTTCTGTTTCACCAACTGCATTCACGAAAACAAATATGACCTTTTCGTTCAATGCCAATCCCGAATCTGACATAGATCACTACAACATCTATTATTCGATAGATGACTTTGAAGATGTAAGCTCAGCTTCACTATTGGGAACTGTGCAATCTGTTGCAGGTTCAACCTCGTATTCAGCAAGCATTGCGCTTCCAAAAGCAGGGACTTACAATTTCGCGGCAACTGCCGTGGACACGAGCGGAAACGAGAACAAATCGGTAACAACAATTGAGGGTACTACAGTTGATGACCTCTTCCCTGGATCAGTTGGAGGAATAAGTTATGCTCAAGATCCAGAAATAAATACAATCGATGTTTCAGTAATACCTCCAACAAAGAATGAAGATGGTTCGCCAATCACAGGTCTAGTGGGCTACATTATTTATCTTGACGAAACGACTGCTAGTTCCTGTTCCTCTTCGAACATACCTTCCATTTTAACAGATACCTCAACAAAGAAATACGATTCGCTACAGTTTGACATGTCATCAAGCACTCATACTGCGAAACTCACGCTTCCAAGCGGAAAAAGCAATTATTGCATGGTTGTTGTAGGCAGCGATGGCAATCCAATGATTAATATCCGGCCAACTCAATATTCCAGCAATAGCATAGAATTTGTTTCACCGCCACAATAAACTATATAAATGAGCATCCAAAGGAGTATATGATGAAAATTCCATATGAGGATATTGCTGCGAAGATAATGCATGAAGCAGGAATTTCTGAGTCAGAATTGAATGAAAAAGTGGATGAAAAGCTACAGAGCCTTTCCGGGCTTATATCGAGGGAAGGGGCTGCGCATATTATCGCAAATGAACTTGGCGTTAAGATAGATGAGGAATTTCAAGGAAGGGCTCCTGTCGACAAAATCACTCCTGGAATGGGGACCGTCAATGTTCTTGTCAAAATACAAAAGATATTCGATGAGAAATCATTCGACACCGGAACCAGAAAGGGAAAGGTCCGTTCTTTCATAGGCGGGGATGAAACAGGAACAATACGCATTGTTGTATGGAATGATTTGGTAAATGCCATACAAACCATCAAAGAGGGCGACATCATAAAAATAGACAATGCCTACGCAAAAGAAAATAATTCACAGAAGGAAATTCATCTAAATGACAGGTCAAAAATTGAGATAAATCCAGTCGGCGAAAATGTCGGAGATGTCAAGTTAACACAAATACAAAGAATTCGGAAGAAAATAGATGCTTTGCAGGAATCGGACGCAAACGTGGAATTGCTGGGAACAATTGTGCAGTCTTTCGAGCCAAGATACTTCGAAGTATGTCCTTTTTGCAATAAAAGAGCGAGGATGGTGGCTGGTGGAACTGATTTTGTTTGCGAGGCGCACGGTCGCGTCACTCCAAAATATTCTTATGTGCTTAATGCAGTATTGGATGATGGAACTGGAAGTGTTCGTGCTGTTTTCTTCAAAAGCCAGGCCGAGATTCTCACTAAAAAAACAGAGAGTGAAATACTTGCCATGAAGGACAGCCAGGAGAAAATTGAACAGTTAAAGACAGATTTGCTTGGTGAGATAATCAAGGTTGTTGGAAGGGTAAATAAAAATACCATGTTCAATCGCATAGAATTCGTAACACAGCTTGTGTTCAGAAATCCAGATCCGGAAGAAGAGATAAATAACGAAATATAATTCTGCACCACAGTACATGCATTGTTTTTCATAAAAACCTTCTATAACTCTGAATTTGGGCATATTCGAGATGATTCCTGCAGCACAGACCACAGGACAACCTCTTGTGAGCTATATAAACAGAATGTCGTTTTCTATTATTTAGCCCAAAAATGGGCAACTCCAATCGATGCTGAGCACAATTCACGGCAAACACGCCATTATTCGCTCAAAATCGGTTTGAAAAAAGACGCGAAAAGCAAGGAGGCGAATACGCATGGAAACAAAAAATAGGCCAGAGAGAGTATTTTCAACAGGCGCAGTACATGTGTCTGTATGGAAAAATGAATCTGTAAAGGATGGAAATAAAAGTGAGTTCAGGACAATTAGTCTACAGCGCAGGTATACAGACAAGAACGGCGAATGGAAGTCGACATCTACATTGCGAGTAAATGACTTACCGCGAGCTGCGCTTGCTTTGAATAAGGCGTTTGAATACATAGTAATGAAGGGACAAGACACAGAAATAACAGAAGAGATTGTTGTTTAATTCAACAGAGGTACATGAAATGGACGCACAAGCAAATTTAATAAATGACGACGTTATTTTACAAGCAATGACAGAAGAATTGCCAACGATGGACGCCGAAACACCCAAGGAAAAGGTAAAGAAACAAAAGCACGATATTCAATTAGAGGATTTGCCTGGGGTAGGCGCCGCTACTGCGGAAAAACTACGTAGCACAGGATATGATACCCCGATAGCGATTGCTGTCGCAACTCCTGGAGAATTAGTCGATGCTTCGGGCGTTTCAGAAGTAGTTGCCCGGAAGATGATAAACTCGGCACGCGAAATGCTAGAAATGGGTTTCGAATCAGGCAATGAAGTTCTAAAAAGGAGGGAGAAAGTCGTCAAGATATCTTCCGGAGTAAAGGCATTTGACGCCATGCTTGGTGGAGGTTTTGAAACTGGAGCAATCACAGAATGCTTTGGGGAGTTCGGTTCGGGAAAAACACAAATTGGACATGTATTGGCTGTCAATACAATAAGGACATTTCCAAAAGCAAGTATAATCTACATAGACACTGAAAACACATTCAGGCCTGAAAGAATAGTCCAATTGGCTGAAGGGGCCGGATTGGATCCGGTAAAGGTGCTCAAGCAGATAAAGGTCGCAAAGGCATACAATTCCGACCACCAAATGCTTCTTGTCGAGAAGATTCCTGAACTGATCAAGAATGAGGGCCTTGATGTGAAACTCGTTGTTGTTGATTCGTTGACGGCACACTTCCGGGCGGAATTCATCGGCCGAGGAACGCTGGCAGACAGACAACAGAAGCTGAACAAGCATATGCATGCATTGTCAAGGCTCGCTGATATGAATAATATCTGTGTCTATGTCACAAACCAAGTCATGTCTAAACCCGACCAGTTCTTTGGGGATCCAACAGTCTCAATTGGAGGCCACATAGTGGGTCATGCATCAACATTCAGGATTTACTTGCGAAAGGGCAAGAAGGGAACGCGTGTCGCAAAGCTCATCGATGCTCCAAATCTTGCGGACGCAGAATGTACATTCCAAGTAGAAGAAGGTTGTTTGCGGGACGTCAAGATTGAAAAGACAGAGAAATAGTCTCTGTCATTTTTCTTTTTTTCTCCAATATCCAATAACTAAACTAGAATCAACAATGAAAGCAACACTAATTATTATCAAAACCAACCAAGCTGTTGGATTTTGATGTGTTATCTCATAAATTGAGTAAAAAATCAGAACAAGCCAGAAAGGCAAAGCGACATGGTCTGCAATAACCCTTTTTCCATGAATATAAAATAAAAACCAAACTTTATAAATGTTAATTGAAATACTCCTGTTTAAAGATAAGATGCATCCAAAAGATGCACAAATTGGGTGAAATATACATGTACGAAGATAGAGAAGATAGAAGGGGCGGTTTCTCCGGAAATCGTGGATTTGGCAGACCACAGGGCAATTTTGTGCCTGTGAATGTGGGAGATGAACTTGATGTGCGAATCGAGGCAGTTGGAGAGAAAGGAGATGGAGTCGCTAAGGTAAAGGGCTTTGTGCTTTTCGTTCCCAATGTCAAGGAAGGAGATAATGTTCGAATTCGCGTCACAAAAATATTGAGAAAAGTTGGGTTTGCAGAGTCTATAGGACCAGCACAAGGAACGCCTGTAGAGTCATCAAAACCAGAGGCAAAGCCTAAAAAGGAAGAGGAAAGCACCGAGCAATTCGCTGGTGAAGATTCTGAAGACTTTGGCGATCTAGAGCAAGAAGAAAGTTAACTTTCTTCTTTTATTTTTATTTTCAAAACCTTTATAAACAACCTTCTTTCTCAAAAATATATTGCCTTGTTCAAGCGCATGGCCGAAAGGGGCCTTGAACACATTGTCCGGGCGATAGAAGGACAGTAGATTAGTTCTATTGTCGGAGTTATAATATGGTTGAACAAAAACAAATGCTGGTTCCTGTAGAACAATACCTTAAAGCAGGCATCCACATAGGAACAAAATTCAAGACAACATACATGGAGAATTTCATTTACAAAATTCGACAGGATGGATTATATATATTGAACCTTGAAAAGGTTGATGAACGAATTGGGATTGCTGCAAAGTTCATTTCTCAGTTCGATCCAAAAGATATTTTAATCGTAAGCAGAAGAGAAAATGGATGGAAGCCAATCAAGGTATTCTCAAAATTGACAGGTGTTGATATTTTTGCAGGACGATATCCCCCAGGCATATTGACAAACACCGGTTTGAAAAATTTCATAGAAAAGAAAATACTTATTGTTACTGACGCATGGCCGGACAAGAATGCGGTAGAGGACGCAGCAAAAGTAGGCATACCTGTAATTGCCCTCTGCGATACAAACAACCAGGCAAACAACATTGATTTGGTTGTTCCATGCAACAACAAGGGAAAAAAATCACTGGGATTGTTCTTTTATATCCTTGCTCGGGAATACATCAAGGCGAAAGGCTTGGGTGAGTTCACAGCTCAGATAGAGGATTTCGCTGACGAGTAAGATTTTTTAATTCTTCCATTTCTTTTTCATTCAATTCTTCCTTGTAAAGCTCGTTCACGAGCCACAACCCACTTTTCCGTATTTTTTCCCTCGGAGAAAACAGACCAAGCCATGAAGGGGAAGGATTGCATTCTGCGCATGCGGAAACTGTTGATATTATTTTTGATTCCACAGAGAGTCGTTTCTCTTTATCTTCGATCGGAAAAACTACAAATGTAAATTTAGTTTGGATATATTTTGTGACTTCTTTTTCTATTTCTCTTTGTTTTTCAAAATCAATAGAATCTTTATATTTATTTTTTGCTTCTTTTGTAGTTAAATCAAGTTCCCATTGCTCAAGAAATGAATCATGTTCCTTATTGAGCAAAGCCCTCCCTATATTCTTTCTGAATATACTTCTGTCTTTGTTTTCATTCATGAAATGCTGTTTTAATCTTGAGCGCAACTGGTTCTTTCCAGTGTGCGTTCCCACGCGAACAATCCTGTCGCCTCCATGGGCTTTCTCGTCCTTTTCGAACAGTATGTAAATTCCATTTAGTGGAACATCTTCTTCCTCGAATGGAAAATAAAATCTTTTCATATTATTGAACCATTTATGAAGAAGATTGCATTTTTCAGACATAAGCCACCTTCTTTTTCAGATATCCAAGTTGTTTTCCTATTCCAAGACCTTTCATAGGTATTTGATAATGCTTGATATGAGGAAGAAGATATTTTCTGTATCTGTCTCCTGCCAAGAATATGAACATATCCTCATCAGTATTTGAGACATCCTTGAGCTGCTTCAGAACGTGTTCCGACCAGGCTTTAATCTCTCTTGAATTCATATTATTTAATGTTTTATCATATGGTTCTATTTCCTTATCTAGGTATAGAAGTCCGTGTTCCGCAGAAAGAATAAATATCTTATTTGGATTCATTGATTTTGCAAAAGCGAGATTATATTTGAAAAGTGGACTTATGTACAGGCTCTCAGCTACCGTTTTACAGGAAAGTTTTTTGCTAACGCATGATATCAGTACAATTTTTTCCATACATCATTCAACATCAACAAGTCCTTCGTTGACTATCTTAAACAAAACTTCTTTAGATTGTGGTAATGAGCGATGTTTTATCAACATAGCTTTTCTTATTCCGTTGTGTCCTGTTTGCAACTCAATTAAACACTTTGAACCGTATTTCAGTATATCTCCTCCGACTATTTTCACACCATTCGGATTATCGAAATCAGAATAAACCTGATTTGCAATCAACACAGGTATATTTTTCTTTCTTGCGATCTGGGTCAAATAGGCAATCTGCCTTCCAAGAGCTGCATTAACATTATATGGTTCTTCGGATTTTCCGAGTTCCAGTCTATATAGCATGGATATGGTATCAACGACTATGAGTTTGACACTGTCATCGATAGAACTCTTGAGAGTCTCGAATGCTTCCTGTTGCTCCTTAAAATCAACAGGATTTAGGAAGAATATTCTATCAAGGATTTCTTTCGTTTTATCGCCGCATATTTGTTTTGCGCGTTCAGCTGAAAATCCTCCTTCTGTGTCGATAAATATGACTTTTCCACCATTTTTTGCAACATTTATCGCAGTCAATATGCATATATTTGTCTTTCCGGAGCCAGCTGGCCCGTATATTGTGCTAACAACATCATTTTCAAAGCCACCATCAAGGAGTTCATCAAGAACTGTTTGTGTTGCAGTTTTCATGTCTTTTGTAATATCTTCTTTGGTCTTGAGCCTCATGCTTGAAAAATAGTTAAGGGCATTTAAATATCTTCTGAACAGCAAAATGGCACCATGGGCGCTCATAAGCCCAATATAGACTACCATTCGTTCAAAAGATTTAAAAAAGATGTATTTTAGTCATATATCATGAGCTTTTTTATATGGTTTATATATGGCGCATCCTTTTTAGGAATATTCACGACGATATTCTATTTGCTTGTTCTTTATGAGAACAGGGAGAACTTTAAAAATCCAAAACCGACAAGATATCCCAAAGTCAGCATAATTGTTGCGGCATTCAATGAGAAAGAAAGAATAGAAAATACAATAAAGTCCCTTTTGAACTTAGAGTATCCCAAGGGGAAAATAGAGTATATATTTGTCGACGATGAATCAAAAGATAATACTTTGGAGATAATGAAAAAATATGAATCAAAGAATTTCAAGGTTTTCTCAAAAAAGAATGGCGGTACAGCCGATGCAAGGAACTATGGCATAAAAAGAGCATCTGGAGAGATCATTGTAACTTTAGATGCAGATTCATACGTCGACAGCGATGCCTTGATGAAGATGATAGGTTACTTTGATAATCCAAAGGTTATAGCTGTCACGTCAGGAATGAAAGTTCACAAGCCAAAAGGAATACTTCAAAGAATACAACACATAGAATACCTCATGAATATTTTTCTGAAAAAGGTAGCCGCTTTCATAAATTGCATCTATGTGACTCCAGGACCTTTTAGTGCATATAGAAAGGTTTTCTTCGATAAATACGGAGTTTATGATGTAGATAATGTCGCCGAGGACATGGAACTGGCAATGAGGATGCAGTCTCATGGATATATTATAGAATCTGCCCCTGATGCATGTTCGTACACTGTTGCCCCTTCAAATTTCGGCCCTTTGCTCAATCAGAGAATAAGGTGGTACAAGGGATCGATGGATAATATGTGGAAGTACAAATTTATGTTCAGCAAAAAATACGGGACACTCGGGTTGCTTTACCTTCCAAGCGCAATTATTTCTGTCATATTCACTTTTGCCATTCTTGCATACAGCTCCCAGCTCCTGTTTAATAATGTAAAGCAATTCTTTTCCAATATGATTGCCATACATTTCGATATCACGAAGGTTCTAAATTTCAAGATTGATTGGTTTTATCTTTCACCTGGATTGATAACTGCCATAAGTCTTGTCTGCTTCCTTTTCGGAACGGTTCTTGTTTTCGGCGGAAGATGGATTTCGAATGACAAAGGAAAGTTTGTTGCTTCATACATCCTTGTCCTCTTCTTGTACATGCCACTTTATGCTGTATGGTGGCTTTCCGCGATATTCTACAAAACAACAGGCAAAAAAATAAAGTGGGCAGGCGTTGTCTGGAAGAAAGATTGAAATGGACAGGGAATTGCCAAAATCAAAGTTAATTGCCGCATTCTCACTGACTGTGCTCATTTTTCTTTTGATTATTGTAATGGATAATTATTTCAACGAGGCGAAGCTCAACCAACTTAGTGATATCTATAACAATGTTCGTATTGATTCGTTAAATCAAGAGGTTCAGTATGATGTTCTGTCCCAGAATCCATGTGTTGCCCTGAATTTTGGTCCTATTGATGCAGAATTATCTGATCTTGGCAACAAACTTACTAGCATGGAAGAATCGCTTGGCAAGAACAACGACCAGGTTCTAAACCTAAAACAATATTATTCATTGGTAGAGATACAGCAATTCCTTTTTGTCAAAAGGGCAGTGCATCAGTGTGACATAAACTCGACACCCATTCTTTTTTTCTACTCTAACCAAAACGACTGTAATACTTGCGATTCCCAGGGATTTGTCTTGAATTATGTCAAGAAAATGCTGCCAAACGCATATGTATATTCATTTGACGTAAATCTGAACAGTTCAGCTGTCTCTGCTTTGAAGGCAACATATAACATCACTAAGGCACCTTCTTTGGTCATTAATGGGACAACATATGCTGGATTTATGGATTCTGATGTAGTACTTTCTATATTGAATAGATCAAGTTGAATAGATTGTTGTCACATCTCTGCATATTCCGAAAAACTGATTTGTTTGATGAAGCGTAGAATTCAGCAACGTTTCATTGAACGGATCCCCCCTACCTTCCGTATATACGAAATATTTTGGATGATTCTCATTGATTAACTCTGTTATGTTTTGCATATATATTGCATGGACACCAAAATTATTATAGTATCCAAACCAAGGCCATACGTTGCTTATGATGTTTATGTTGTGTTCATCATCAAAGTAATGTATTGTCTGCAGGATGCTACTATTTCTGTCACAATAGAACTCTCTATTTATTGAAAATAGTGTGTTTATAAGAAGACAGAAACTTATAACTGCAATTGCGAGGATTAAAGTATTTCTTATGTTTTTCTTTTTGATTGACATTATTCCGCTCCATCCAAGAATGAATACAAATGGAAGAATCCCAATTATGTATCTTGATTCCTTTACATGGCTGATGAACGCGATATAAATTATGTAAACAGATATGTAGATGAGCATGGCTCTGAACTTGTCATTTTTGACAAGTTTTCTTATAGCAATAATGAGTATAATCAGGAATATGTTTCCATAAATGATGAGATCCAATAGGAACGGAAGAGGGGATTTGAATGTGTTGTATATGTTGTTCATTGAATTATATGTCATAAAATCCCATATTGGATTTCCGTGAAGCACGTAATTGCGGATAAGCCATGGAATAATTATTATTGCAACTCCGCATAAATATACAAATGATTTCTTAATCTTCTTGATTGAAAATAGATATAATGTGATCGCTCCTATATAGAGGACTGCAGTGAATCTTGTTACGAACCCCAAGCCGCCAGCAATTCCAGCAAGAAGATATGATTTGTCCATAAAATAGAATGACAGCATGATGAAGAACAGCGATGGTATGTCTGTATATACTCTAAAACCCCAATATATCATAAGAGGAGAGAAAGCAAAAAATATTGTTAGTAATTCGTTTTTCTTGAAATATTTTTTAGACAGTAGATAGAATAGATATACTGTTCCAAGATAAAATAAGATGGCAATTATTCTTGCGACGAAAATACTTTCTCCTGTTATTTTCCAAGCTCCTGCGACAATGAATTCAAGAAGAGGATAGCGGAAATTTTCAGTGTAGCTCGCATTTGCTATGTGTGAGCGTGCATTTCCAAGATAAGCATTCTCGTCCCAAAGAGTTAATGGATCAAAATAACTAAGCACAAGCAGTAAAAGCAGTGCGCTTCCAAGAATAATAAGTTTATTTTTATTCATATTAAAAAAAAGAAAATGAGAAAAATTATCTCTTTCTTCTCATCAATGTAGCGGCAACTGCTCCAAGCACAGCTCCAGCTCCCGCTGCGATTGCCAATGCTTTTTTCGGATCCTTTTTTGCCATGCTAATCATTTTCTTCTCGGCATCCATTGCCTGTTTCTTTGCCTTTGCAATCTGTAATTTTGCCTTGTTGACATCAGCCTTTAATCTTGCCTCAACTTGTTTAATGTTCATTTTTTTCCTTTTCATATGCATACCCTCTTTTATTTTTTAAAGTCATATTTCAATAACTTCGCGGATTGCGCAAGAATTATCGATATGAGTACAAGTACTATTCCTCCAATCAAAAAAACAGAACTTCGTGTAAACTTAAGGACATCTATGAAGAAATATGCTGCACCCACCACGATGAAAACCAATCCAACAATAAACAATGCAGCAGCAGTCATGCTTCGTATGAACTTTCTTTGTGTTACGACAATCGTCTCCTGTATGGAGTCTATGAACTCATCTAAGTGCTGTTTTATTCTTCCAAGAAGGTGTGTTTTTATAAGGTCCGTAAAGAACGACTTAAGGCTCTCATTTTCATCTTTTTTGAACATTTTATATGTACTTTAGGATTAGACCTTTTTAAATCTTATCTTAAAAAAAGCGGATACCCGGATTTGCACCGGGGATCAGAGGGTTGCAGCCTCTTGCCTTAACTGCTTGGCCATATCCGCAAGCGCGGTCGATGGGATTTGGACCCACGACCCCTAGCTTAGAAGGTTCACCTAAGCTTTTTTGCTTATCTAGTGCTCTATCCAAGCTGAGCTACGACCGCATTGATAAACATTTAGAACCTGGTATTTATATATAAAAGTTATGGGATTAATGAAGCCTGTGTTATGTCTTGAAAAGAGCAACTTTTATGTCATTACTTACGTGACAACTTGACTTTATTTGCTTCAATTTCCACATAAATGCATCTTTCTTTCTTTTACTTAAATCAAAAAGTCCAATCCTCCAGCATTTGCTGTAATTCTCCCAACTTGTTATCTGCAAATATCTCTCGCCCTTCTTTTCTCTAAGTGTAGATTTAGAACTTATATTTTCAAGCTTTAACAATTTCTGAACAAATTCTGCAAGTTTTTCTTCTTTGGCATAAGAAAAATGATATCCTATGTAAACAAGATAATTTTTCTGTTTATTGATATTAACACTTCCTTCTGCTGCAAACAATCCTCTCAAAAACGCTTGTCTTAAACTTGGGTGTTTGGAATAATCTATTTCCAGAACCTCTGTTATTATTCTCTTGAATATTTCTATGAATATTTTTCCACTAATCTGGAATTTAAAGCAATCAAATCTAAACCTGTCTGATGTTCTTGTTTTGATTGAATCTTTCGGAATACCAATGTACCTTGACCATTTTTCTAATGATGCTTCCGTTATTTTTTTGGAGGATATTTGATAATACATTTCTTTAATGTTGAATGTATTTCTAAAACTATCAAGTATAAATTTTATTATGTCATTATCTTTTTAAGTATAGTCCAAATGATAAGCATCGTTACTCGTTTTTCCATCTCCTATATACATTGCCACTGCTGATACTAATTCTTCATTAATGGCAATTTCTCTGGGAAGAATAAATGGTCTAGCTTGATTTCCTCTTCCTTCTCTAAGAAATGAAATTTTCAAATAATTCTTACCTATTTGTTTTATATTCCACTCTTTTGGCACCAATTCAGAAATATTTATCTTCATTTGATTGATCATAATGTATTCAAGAATTTCGATTTAAATATCTTGTCTGCAGTTGTCCTGTGGTCAAATTCTGACAGATGTCGGAATTATGGCATAATTATGGAAGCCATGTTTTATGATTTTTCAGCTTTTCTGGTAAATAGATATCCATGACATAATTTAAATCATGTGCAGAGAATGCCTGTTGCTCCGCCCTTTTACCTAGTTTAATCATCAAATTCAATGCATTCTGCCATTCTTTTGAGTATTTACAGAATGGATCATTTTTCAAAACATCCTTGATTTTTTTAATATCAACATCTTTCAATGGATGTGTTGGGAGTTTGTAATCTATGATATCTTGTGGTGTAACTCCTATGTACTTCGCCTGTGGAACGCAGAAATACTTATTGATGTGTGCTGCATTTCCGGAACCAACTTTCAAAGTTCTGTATATTGAGAAGTAACCATATCCATCTGCGTCTGTAAATACATAGACTGGTATTTTTTTGTCATCCGCCAACTTTCTGATGAATCGTCGTGTTGCTCGTGAAGGAACACCTTTTAGAGAAATAATGATGCAATTATGTTTCTTCCAGAACTTGTGATAGTTTAGACGAGAAAACATACCTGATGTTTCGATTGCAAGAATGAATTTTGCATTTGTCTCAAATTTAAACTGTTCAACAGTAGAAGGAACAGAATAGCCTCCAGTTCCCATTCTGGCACAATCTATTCGTATCTCTTCTTTTGTTTGTGGATCGGTATCAATTATTATTAATTCCCCCGCAACTGCTGAACCATCCTCGTCAGGAATAAATCCAATTCGCTCCCTGTTGAAGCCACTCATAGCTTCAATGTCATCCATTATCGCATCGGATTCTTCCTGTTCTTCGAATCCAGCTGGGCCCCATGCCCCTTTTGACTGATAATAAGCATCCCTTTTTGTAGCGATATCATTTGTTTCCACTAATTTTTTGGAAAGGTTCATCATTTTAAGAGTTTGAGCGAAAGTTTTGATTGTGGATGCAGTCAGAGTTCGTGATTTTGTCTTTCCTAATATATCAAAGAATCCTTCTTTTTCATCATACCTAACATTCGACAGATCTCTCAATGGCATGGATAGCTCAGGTACTTCTTTTTTCATTATCTCTTTGTAGACTGAACTCCCAAGATGTTCAAGCCTTTCAACGACTTCGTTACTCTTCTTTGTTGCCATCTTTTTCCTCATCCTTTTCTTCCTTTCCTATCTTCGCGAATTCCTCATCATATTCCTCGTTCTTCGCGGCAATTTCCTTTATTTCTCCTCTGTGTTTCTCGAGCATTTCTTTCAAGCTTGATTCAATCCTTGTCTCTTCAACTTTTTGGAGACTCAATAGTTCCCTGAGAGCCTCAGCAACTACGGGTATATATTTCTCTATGTATCCTCTCTTCTTTAATTCATCCCCTATTCGATGTTTTTTACCGACATAACGCATTAGTTCTCGTCCACATTCTTGCAAAGCTAATTTTATTTCTTTTATTATTTCAGGATAATGTGCAATTGCTTCTTTAGCTTCCGATGTGTATGGCGTCCAGACAGATGACATGTGAACGAGGATTATGCATGGCCCTACAGGAATTGAATTTCCGGATTGCTGCAATCCGTATGCTTTCCAATTTGTGTCTGTTATTGCTTCAGTTATTCCACAACCAGATTGCTGGAATTGTAATGGCACTCTATTTGCGAACCTCATTATCCTGACTTGTCCTTCAGGCTCTAAGTCTCCTCCATAGCATAATGCAGCTTCAATGATGAAAGGTGTTCCTCTGTATACGGAAGCGGGCCTTGATGTGGATATGTAGAATTCTGCCTTGATTTCTTTTTTCAAGCTTTTTTCAAGCAATTCGCTTCCTATAGGAGAAAGACAATCCGTAGGAGGAGCCATGATCTTTACTTTCTGTATAGCTCTCCATATTCTGTCAGCTTGCTCTCGCGTTACATCCTCTGGTTTTTCTTTTGGGAGAATTGCTGCCTCCTCACATATCTCTTTTGCTACAGCTGGAGAGACTCTTGAGAAATCAGTCGTTAGGAATGCCTGCAATGTTCTAGATTCCGTGCCTTGCAGCATCTTGATGAGCATTCCTACTTCAATTCCATGAGGATGTGGCTTTATTTCCTGAGCTTCTTTAGGCAACTCTTTTGTTACTCTTGTGAAAATTATCTGTTCTGCTTTTGGATTTGTGTAGATTATTGTGGCATGAGGGTTGATTATTGATGTCTGTTTCAGATATTCATCGACGGACTGTACTCCTTTCTGATATGTTGCCTCCATCTCAAGCTCGACTCGTGTTCCATGCTCCTTTCTCCATTCAACTTCCCCTTCCTTTACTATGTCTGGGCTGTTTGTCGATGTATCTATGTGTAATTCATAGTATTGGGCAGGCTTGTCTTTTGCTGTTCTTGAAACTATTTTAGCCGGTTTTCCTGACGTCAATTGCGCATAAAGAACTGCGGCAGAAATTCCAATTCCCTGCTGTCCGCGCGATTGTTTCATTGAATGGAATTTAGAACCATACAACAGTTTTGCAAATATTTTCGGAATTTGCGCCTTCACAATTCCAGGACCATTGTCTTCGACAATTATCCTGAACCTGTCTTCGCTCATCTCAATTATTTCAACATTTAGGTCTGGCAATATTCTTGCCTCCTCGCATGCATCCAGAGAATTATCGACAGCTTCTTTTATTGTTGTGAGAAGTGCTTTTTTTTTGTTGTCAAAACCAAGCAAGTGCCTGTTTTTTTCAAAGAATTCTGCAACTGAGATTTCTCTCTGCTTCTTTGCCATATCCTCTGCTGTTGCCATGTTTAAAGGTCAAAGTAGAGGATTTAAATATTTTGCGTATCGGGATTTCACCAGAAATTCATTCCTTTACGAGGTCAAATGTCTCTTCAACTTTTCTCAATTTCATTTCCCTCCTTTTTTTTTCAAGCTCATGGTAGACGCCTGCATGCATTCCGCCTTCAAGTAATTTCTCGATTGCATTTTTTGCTATCCCAACATTAGCAATCTCTCCAACGACGCTTATTGTTTTTCCATAAACGGAAATATGCGTTTCAGTAAGTTCTTCAATGACTCTTCTTGATTTTCCTTCAGTTCCGATTACTCTTCCTTTCAATCTCAGCATTGCATTTTTTGTTGCCGCATAATCTCTCAAGTCAATGGTTTCCATCATGTAATCTTGTTTTAAAAGAAGATTTGCGATGTTTGGGTTAAAACCACGCGCTATTGCATGAACGACTTCTTTCGCCGTGTATAATCCTATGGAATCATTGCCTGTTATTATGACATCTCCTTCCTTTGAATCTATTTTCAGGCCAACTTTTGCTGTTTCTTCAAGCCTTTTTTTAATTTCCCCATGCTTTCCAATGAGTACGGCAACCCTGTCCTTCGGGATTTTCAGCTCATAAGAGAATTCTAGATCTTTTTCGGAGGTGATATCTTCTGATTTCTTGGAGGTCATGAACTTAATTAGATTTGCCAGTTACTTTCTTCCTTATATATTCTTCTGTTGTGTTTATTCCTATTTTGTTGAAGAACTGCGCAACGTTCTTTATGTCCCTTTCAAGCATTTCCTGAGCATAAATTGAGTCTGTTTCCATTGTTTGGGAAAGATCTATGAATATAGGCTTGTTGTGATAATTAAGTATGTTGAATGGAGATAAATCGCCATGAACAAGCTTTGCCTTATTTAATTTCTTCATATTATCAACGACTTCGTCAAAGAATTCTTGGTCGACATCGACAGCATTCTTCAATTTGGTGGCAGGTTCATCGTCTCCTATGAATTCCATCAGCAATATATTCTCTTTTATCAAAAATGGTGTTGGGACATTCACTCCTGCGTCCCTTGCTCTATGGAGATTCTTGTATTCCCTGCTTGCCCAGGCATTGACGACTTTTCTCCTGTTTTTCGTCAGTTTCGGAAATCTAGGATCCCTCCTGAGCAAATCAAACATCCTGTTGAAATCGGCAGTATTTACCCTGTATATCTTGATTATTATCTTCTTTCCATCTTTCTTTTTTGCTGAGAAGACGTTAGCTTCCTTGCCCATAGAGATAGGACTTATGCTTCCTTCCTCAAAATGACCCTTTGAACTCAGTTCGAAAAGATTCCTGTTTGTTCTTGCATCAAATACGTCATTTCGGGTCTTGAATTTTTCTTTCGTTATTCGCATAAGAATAAAAAGTAAAGATTGGTTATAAAGTTAATTGCTTATTTCTTGGTTTGTATAGCACTAATTCTGGCCATTTTCTCTGACCTCTTGTTTCGTATGTGTCGAAAATATCAAGGACTGGGTCATCAAATCTATGGAGTCGTTCAATGCGCATCCATTGGTCTGGCAGTTTTTCGTCTATTGTTTTTGAGCCTCGTGCATGTATGTCTTTTTTCGATTGCGAAGATATGGCAAGATGTTTTCCTTGATATTCTTTGTTGCGTATGTGTGCGACATAGGCACCATGCACATGTTTTATCTCTTTCTTTTTTCCTGTTAACGGAGCTTGCAGTTCCATACTCCCCAATGCGAACTGTTTGTGCAATTTATTCAAAAGACCAGATTGGACATACATACTTTGCATTCCTTCAGATTCATCGAGATGGTATTTCAGATCGCTTCGTTCTCTATGAAGTGCATCGAGCACACGACCTTCAGTTTTTTCTCTGAAAAAAAGCATAAGATCCTGGTATTGTCGTTGTGGTCTCACGAGAAGATACGCTTTTTTGTTCCCTTGACTGTGCTCTCTGACGGTGGTTACCGATGGAACAATATTCTTGTAACCGACCTCAATGGCCTTGTTTCCGAGAACAAGAATCCACACTGCATGTGGATTCTTTCCAGTCGTTTCTCTGAACCATTCTTTGTTGCATTGCAAAGCATCGTTGCATAAATCATCGAATTCAGGACCACTTAATTTCATATAATTTTTCTTGCTGATTTTTGGTTCAATGAATTTTGGCATACTCGCTTCAAATTCAATCTATATTTAAATTTTGCTTATATCACTACTATTGAGTAGATATGAAACGAAATATTTATATAGTAGAACATATATACTGTAGGATATAGGTAAAAGGGATTTACAATCAATAACGATATCACATCATACATTCATTGTCTAAACACCTCTTTTCCTCAGCGCAGGACGTGCAAACGTCCTGTGATGAGGTTGAATCAAACCTCTTATTAAGAAACCTAGTTTCTTAATAAAAAATATAATAATTATAAATATTATAATACACAATATTTATAAAAGAAGACAAAACAATAATATTCAATTGTGTAAATGGGTCCTTTTCGAGGCTCGTCTTGTTGACGACCGATGAAACAAAGACACTCTTACGCAATTCAGCCCATCACGAGAGTACCCAATTGAGCTACGGTAAAACCAGGCGTTGAACTTGGGGGTTAGTGTGTGGGCAACATGTTCATACATGTTCAAAGGAACTGAATTCACGATTTCATAATAATCCTGATTAAGTAAACACAAAGTATTTTACGTTATTAATAGGATATCTGAGAAAGTGAATTTGGTTCTACAGAAATAAATAAAACAAACGAACTTTAGGAATTATCACATTCGCATATCATGCATGTAAGATTATTCTAAAGTAACCATAGGAGGAAATTATGGCAAAAATTGCACAAGTTGCAGCAAAATACCTTGTCAACGCATCGATAGAAATTGATGGAACGGTTGACAAGCCAGATATGATCGGAGCAATATTCGGTCAGACAGAAGGACTCTTGGGTTCCGAATTGGAACTTAGAGAGCTACAGAGAAGCGGAAGGATAGGAAGAATCGAGGTCACGCACGAAATAAAGGGCGGAAAGACATTCGGTGAAATCACAATCCCTTCGAGCCTTGACAAAGCAGAGACAGCCATCGTTGGAGCGGCTCTTGAAGTCATCCAGAGAATAGGCCCTTGTAATGCGAAAATCAAGGTGACAAAGATAGAAGATGTACGAGTTTCAAAAAGAAACCAAGTAATCACTCGAGCAAAAGAATTGCTAAGACAACTTATGGACAATTCAATGCCCGATTCGGCTGAATTGGCACAGGAAGTCGCGGACTCGGTAAGAGTAATGGAAATTACTGAACTTACTTCGGACAGACTTCCAGCAGGACCTGGCGTTACAGATTCTGATGAAATCATAATCGTCGAGGGAAGAGCAGATGTCATCAATTTATTGAAGCACGGAATAAAAAATTCGGTTGCAATGAATGGAACTTCAGTCCCTCAGGGAATCATCGATTTATGCAAGGGCAAAGAAGCGATTGCATTTGTTGATGGGGACAGAGGAGGAGATTTGATCCTTAAGGAATTGCTCGCTGTCGCTGAAATAGATTTCGTGACAAAAGCACCCGACGGAAAGGAAGTCGAAGAGCTCCAAATGAAGGAGATCCACAAGGCATTGCGCTCGAAGATATCCGCTGAGCAGGCAAAGGAAGAATTAACTCATTCAAAACCATTGCCAAAGACTCATTTGAGCAATCTTTCAGCGGAAAGAAAGCCAATGAGAGAAGAGCGACCTCAACGAGAGGAACGAAGCGAGGAAATGGCACCGCGAGGAAGACCAGCTCCAAAGCCAAGAATCTCTGACGATGAAAAAGAGACATTCAAGGCATTGTTGAGTGCTCAAGTCGGAACGCGAGGCGCTTCAATATTGGACGCCGAGATGAATGTGCTTGGGAAAATTCCTGTAACTGAGCTTGTTTCAACAATCAAAAGCTTGAACTCAGGAATCCACGCAATCGTATTTGACGGAGTTGTTGATAGGGATGTAGCAGAAGCGGCCGAAAAGGCTCATGTGAAATATCTCATCGCAATGGACTCAAAAGTCAGACCAGTCAATGCACATGTTACTATTTTGACAGAAAAGGACCTTGTTTAAGGTCTTTTCTTTTTTTATTCTACCAAATCTTTATTAATTAGTTCAGTTTGAAGTCATTGTTTTAAGAGCTGAAATGGGAGAATTTTTTGATTGCAAAAGAGTAGCCGAATACCATCTTAATAAGGTTAAGGATAATCTCAAGAAATTGTCTTCTGTTTCTGTTTTAATTCTCTCCGGAGAAAAATCAGATGCAAATGAGCAATATAAATATATACTATTGAATAAGTTTATGAGTTTAGGAATTAATGCAAAATCAGAAGATACCTCATCACCTGAGCAGTTAGAGAAGAAGATTAAATCAGCAAACGATGCAAAGGAAATAATGGGCATTTTCACATTATTTCCTACTCACTTTAATGTTCCTGATGAATATTTCATGTCTTTGATCAATGAACATAAGGATATCGAAGGAGTTTCTGGACCAAATGTAAAAAGATTGGTCTATTATGAGAAATTTTTTGACAAAGAAGGAGAATACAAGGCGGTTGTTCCATGCACGGCAAAAGCCGTGGTAAAGCTTCTTGATTTCTATAAACTTCTTCACATACCGTCTAATGACGAAGATTTCGGGGATAATTTCGTCATCATCAACAATTCCCACAGGGTCGGAGGGCCTTTGCATCACATGCTGCAAAATCTTAATCAAACCACAACTATCTGCCATAAATACTCGCGCAAATCGCAGATTTCTAATTTGGCAAGGGATGCAGATATCATTGTTACTGCAGTTCCAAGTAAATTGGAAATAATCACTCCCTCAATGATTGAATCTAAAAAAGCGCTCATTGATTGTTCATATGAAGGAAATTATGATCCTGAAAAGATGAAGCATAAAGTTGACTATCTGATAGGCCCAAAAAGCAAAATAGGTTCATTGACAACAGTTATGGCAATGTTAAACACAACATACTTAGCTGGATTCCTGCAGAATGTTCCGACTAAAGACTTCTAAATAATCTATTATTGAAGTCGACAACCTTATTCTTTCGTATCTTGATTCCTTCTTTTTTCAACAGATTTATTTTTCTTTTAACTTCTTTTCCTTTTGTCTTCCCAAAGAAACCACCAATTTCACCATTTGATTTTACAATACGATGGCATGGAACAGAAGCATGATAATTTTTGGACAGTGCAGTTCCAATCGCTCTGTATGCTTTTGTATTCAATATCCTCCCTATTTCCTTGTACGTAGAAATCTTTCCCTTCGGAACCTTCTTGGCAACCTCGTAAACTCTTTCTGAGAAATTAATAAAAAAAAGAAAATGAAGAAGTTTACTTCTTCTTCATGCATGCTTCGCATTCACAGGATGAACTCATTAATTTTACCAATCCTGCAAGTATTAAGATTATACCAACGAATGCTCCCCATGACACAATGCTCCATTGGACGTTAGCCAGTACCAACAGACCCAAGATGAGTGCTTTTACTCCCTTACCTTTTCCACAATGTCCTTTCATAGTATCCTCCTTGAAGCCAAATGGCTCTACCATTATTATTTACTTAACGGTATATAAATCTTACTCATGATTCAGGTGTTTACTATCTTTATTTTGTGCTTTTTTTGCCGTGCTTCCTCGAGAATTACCTGCATTATTTCGGCTTCCATGTTCTCATCAATTTTTGCTTTTGAATAATCTCGTTTCTTGAGGCGCACGTATAGCTTCTTTGGATCAGTTCTTGTGACAATGCACACATCGACATATTCTTTTGGCAAGTAATGCGCAAGATGAGAATCTATTACGATTCCTTTTATTTTCTGTCTTTTGGCCAGTTTTATTATGCCTATCAGAACTTTGTTTAATTTATTGATATCAACAACAACGCTTTTTCTTTTCCTGTCATATCGTGTGCCCAGCTTGAAATTTTTCACAAGTCTCTTCACATCAATGTATTTGTAATCATTTTTCTTTGCGAGTTTTTTTGCGACAACTGTTTTTCCCGTTCCCGGAGTTCCGGTTACAATGATAGTTTTCATGAAAAAATCAAAGATATATGCTATTATAAACCTATTGCCGCCGATAGAAAGGTATATAACTATTTCTCATTTTTATTTGCGTATGAAAATCAAGAAGATTCTCGAAACGAGGCAAGGTGAATTATATTTCGTCAAAGACGTGTCCAAGGACTTTCACACAAAATATGGCGTTATAAAAGCTGACCTGATAAAAAATGCAAAGGACGGCGATATAATCTTCTCAGATCATCATGAAGAATGCGCAGTTTATTCCCCTTCATTTATTGACGAATACCGGAAAATAAAGAGATTAGCACAGATTCCTCTCCTAAAAGACATAGGTTTTCTTATAACTGAATGTGGTCTTGGAAAAGATTCTGTTGTCGCGGAAGGAGGTTCTGGTTCTGGAGGAGTCTGCTGCTTCCTTGCCAATATCGTCAAGAAGATTTATTCTTTCGATGTGGAAGACGAGCACATAAAGATTGTAAAGGAGAATGTCTCTGATCTTGGCCTTTCGAATGTCGAGATAAAAAAGCAAAGTCTTTACGAGCCGCTTGAGATAAAAGACATTGATACGTTCTTTCTGGATGTTCCAGAACCATGGAACGCCATTGCTTCAGTGTTTAAATCTCTCAAAATGGGAGGTTTCTTGGTATCATATTCTCCAAATTTGACATCCGTCAGTGATTTTGTGAACGTTCTTGACAAGGAAAAACGTTTTTCCATAATCAAGACCATGGAAATCATAGAGCAACAGTGGGATGTTTTTGGAAAGAAGATCAAGCCGATATCGGAGAGACTACACTCAGGGTTTCTTACCATTGCGCGCAAAATCAAGAACTAAGTATAGTAAAGTTTTCCTTCGCTTATTTGTTGCCGTTCAAGCTGCGAGTCTTTTTTGTTTATTCTCGGTCTCTGAGACTCCAAATCACGTCTCATTGTTATCTTCAATTTTGCGAGGAATTTATTCATGCCATCAAGCATGCTGAATGGTCCTTCGACAATGCCATGGATTGCAGGCATTCCGTCGCAAACGATTAACCTGTCTGAAAGATAATCGATGAACAGCAAGTCATGATCAACAACTAGGCAGCACTTGTCGTATTTTTCGACAATATCCTTTATGACCTTTGAAACTATCAGGCGTTGTTCCACATCAAGATGCGCGGATGGCTCATCAAGCAATACCAATTCGGAATTTTCTCCCAATGCCTTTGCTATCATCACTCGCTGCAGCTCTCCTCCAGATAGTTCATCGAGTCTGCTCATGAACAGTGGCTCTAGGCTGAGGGGTGCAATAATCTCCGCGCTGTGTTTTTTTATCGCTTCATCAAGAAATACCATCACGATATCTTCTGTCGGTATGAGATATTGAGCCTTGTACGCTATTTTTGTCTTGCTTATGCTTTCTCCTGAATCAGGGGTTAATTCTCCAGCAATAATTCTGGCAAACGTTGTTTTACCTATGCCGTTTTCCCCGACAATGCCGACTATCTCTTTGAGATTAACTGAACCTGGTGTGATGTCCAGCTTGAATGTGTCAAGTTTTTTTTGCATCTCCTTCCATGTGGTTATTTTTATCTTTTTTGAAGTGTCTAAAGGAGGTTTGCTGTTGAATTTGATTTCTTTTTCCCTGAATCGTATGTTTTCCTCCTTAAGATATCCTGAAAGATAAACGTTGATGCCTATTCGTGTCGAGCGAGGCTGGCTTACCGTCCCCCATGCTGCCTGCTTGCCGTACATGATTTGAATGAGATCGGTCATATGGTCAAGAATGATGAGATCATGTTCGATGACCATGACGGCGACATCGGGTTTTGCAAGATCTTTGATCGCGTCAGCAACTAACAATCGTTGTTTTATGTCGAGGTATGATGTCGGCTCGTCAAATACATAGAAGTTCGCCTTTTTCAGGAATGTTGCTGCAATTGCGGTTCTTTGTAGCTCCCCTCCTGAAAGATTATGTATCTCTCTGTCAAGTATTTTATCAAGATCAAACTTCCTTATTATTTCATCGAATTGGTTTGTTTCATCGACTTTTTTCAGGAGTTCCTGGACCGTTCCCTTGTATTGGGAAGGTATCTGATCTATCGATTGTGGCTTGTATGATATTTTTATCTCTCCTTTTTTTATTTTTTCAAAGAAATTCTGGGTTTCGCTCCCTTTGAAGCGTATGATCAATTCATCGTAATTCACTTCATTCGTTTCACCGAAATTCGGTTTCAATATGCCTGCAAGTATTTTCAATGCCGTACTTTTGCCAATACCGTTTCGTCCGACTATGCCAACGACTTTTCCGAATATCGGCGTTGGCAAGGAATAGAGCACGAATTTGTTAATGCCATAGCGATGGATTGGTGAGGTTGTTAGCTGTTCAGGAAGATTTATGATTTGTATTGCTTCCGGGGCTGCGTTTGAGCAAATACCACATCCAATGCATGATGCCTCATCTATATGGAGATTTGCCCCATCGAAATATATGCATTCTGTTCCGCTTCTGTTGACTGGACAGATGCTCTGGATATGGATCTTTTTGTCCATGTCCTTGAGTTTGTTGTTGTTCACGATTGCTATTCTCTTCATAGTGCTTATTACTCCTGATTCATTAATAAAGATTATGGCAACACTTAAATAAGAAAAGATACGGCTATTTGTTCATGAAATGTGGGATATGCGGGAAGCAAATACAGGAAACTTTTCTCAAGAAATTAGTCGGAACAGTCGTCAAGGACAAAAAAGGCAAAAAGTACTATGTCTGTTTTGAATGTCAAAAGAAATTCAGGACCAAGAAAGAATTGTTGGAAAAGCTTTAAATAACAGGCCATTCGTTAGTTCTTTAAGCAATCGCCCTCGTGGCTTAGTTAGTTATAGCGGCTGCTTCGTATCTCTTGAAAAAGCAGCAGGTCGTGGGTGCAACTCCCACCGAGGGCTTATAGTCAATTTCCAATAAAGTTTATAAATGACTCAATTGTCTTTCTTATCATGAAGAAATTCAGGTCGTTCAAGCAAGTCGAGGAAAAATCCAAGAAAGAACCAAAGAGCAAAATAGGCCTGTATCTTGCCATCTTTCTTACAGTAGTCATGGTAGGTGGTGTTGCGGGCATACTTTTGGACAACCCAGGCACATCACAGACTTATTCGTTTGGAAAATACACATTCAAGCCATCAAATGGACAATTTACGACATCAATTAATGGCAAGACAATAACATTCAACTATCTGCCGCAGCAGGTCCAGTCAATAAATGCCTCACCTGAAGTGATTGATGCCATCAGGAATGCACAAGGATTCATTCTTTCATTCAATCCTAATCAAAATATTACGGAGCAGTTGCAGGTAATGGATTTACTGAGATTTGACTTTACCAATGCGGTAGTTGATACATACAAAAACACTAAGCCGGTTTACATGGCAGTAACACAAAATACTCCCTTATACAATCTCTCGGTTATCACGTGCGAAAATTCGTCTGCCGCGGTCCCTGTAATTTTAATGGATTATTCAAATGAAACATCTATAACTTTTAACAATAATTGTATAATTATTTCAGCAACTAGCGAATATGACATGGTCACGATCGATGATTATCTTAGATATGTTTTGTATGGTGTGATATGAGCGAGGAGAAATCTAAAAAAAAGGAAGAATCGAGCAACCTCATGTGGTTTTTCTTGGTTATATTCTTCATGGCGTTATTTTTTGTAATTGTAGGATTGATTGTCTTAAGCGAAATGAAACCAAAGACAGTTACCGAGACTTCAAACGGGTTTGTATTCACGAAAAACGGAAATTTCTGGGACACGTCCATCGAGAACAGCTACACGCGCTCGATACAAGCGGCTGAGTTCAGGTATTCTCCAAGCCAGGTCAAGGATGTGATTGTAAATGGCGACCCAAGGATGTTCTTCAAGTTGTTCGAGCTTAACAATCTTACAGCGGCGTACATAACGTTCAATTTTAGCGAACATGTGCAGAATGCGACATTGGTCGCCGAAGAACTCACAGCCGCCGATGTATCACACTACCTAAACTCGTTCAATGGCATAACCCTTGTCGCCGGATGCATGGAAAATAGTACCGATGCTTGCAGCACACGGCCTATCGTCACGTGCGAAAATCAAAAAGACAAGGCAATTGTCATTGAAGTAGAAGAATCATCTTATCCAATGGTTACGATGGACGCGAACTGCCTTACTATCTCCGGAGAAGGAAACGACCTTGTCAAGGCATATGATCGCTTATTGTTTATTTGGTACGGAATTCTTTGATTTTCTTTTTTTGAATACGAAGTCGATTTCTTCTCTTGCAAATCCTGCATTCGTTAGTTTTGTCTGTATTTGTTCATCAGAGAAACCATTATCCTGCGCCACCCTGATATAATCACTAAGTGATTTGTCGACTTTCTTCTCACGTGAAACATATGTGCTGTTCTGGTAATAGATGTATCCAAGCAAAAGCAATATAATCGCTAACAATATCCAAGGTATTATTGTTATTCTCTCAAATATGCTTCTTGTCGTAGTAATCAGACCAGGGCCTGAGGGAGTTTCATTTACTTGGGATTGAGAAATTTCTTGTGGGCTAGCTGACTGACTAGGTGGTGGAGAAATTCCGTTTGAACATGATTCGAATGTTTGTGGATATGGTGATGCACAGTTGTTGGCATCAGTGCATGTTCGTGTGCTTAAACCATTCATGCAGGAGTTCCATATGGTGCATTGCCAGTTCGGCAAGCATATTTGTGTGTTGTTGATAGTTACGTATTCTGTTCTTCCCCTCCCTCCTATTATGGTGGTTATGGTATTATTTACGAAAATCGTATTATTCACTACTGTATTATTCTCTATGACCGTATTATTATATATGATTGTGTTATTGTATACGGTATTATTTACGAAAATCGTATTATTTCCCGTACATATACTCTCGTATACGAAGAAAGAGCTGTTTGCATAGCTGCTGCAAGATCCCTTGTCATCGCATGTTCGCACTCTCCAATAATATAGCGTGAATGTAGTGAGATTGCTGACTGTTTCAGGAGCATTCGCGTTTAAATCTGTGAAGACGGTAGTTCCGAAGCTGTCATCAGTAGCAGAATCAAAGTCATTATTTGTTGCTTCATTTTGCGGGTCTGAGTAGTTCGCCCATGAGAATGAAATGGTAGTATCTGTTGTACTTCCCTGGATTGTCAAAGTAGGTGGCGGAGGTGGATTGTTATAGACATTGAAAGTGTCAGTTGAATAACTTGAGCAGCAGAGCGTGTTGCATGTTCTCACTTGCCAAGTATGGTATTGGTAGGAAACGTTTTTCTGGGTTTGAGGTGACAATGCTGTTGTATTTGATGTTTGGCTGTCAAACACGAACTCATCGTATTGCGATCCTGCCTTGTATGTGGTCCATGACATCGTGATTAATGAATTATTATGAGTATCCGAGACATTATTTAGTGCAGGTTGCTGGGGCGGAGCGCAAAGAGTTATGTTGAGCGTTCCAACACCAGTGCTACCCGTTCCCGTAGCTGTCGTTGAAGCAGACCCAAACGCATTACCATTGGTAGCTGTTCCTAATATTGTATTTCCTGGGATTAAATTCAGATTGGACCTTATGTAAAACCCGTTCGCATCAGTTGTTCCCGATGCGGTGCATCCTGTTCCTGTGCATCCGACGACAGAAAGCGAGACGCTCGAGCCAGGCAATATTCCTCCACTAATGTTAAGTGCATATCCCTTAACAGTTCCAAGATTCAGTGCGTGCGTGCCTATAAGAATTATGATGAATAATATCGAAATTGCACAGATTGTCTTTTTCTCCATTTTTATTTACATCCTTTTTTGTTTATTATATACCTTATCATTGCAATGCACTCTTTTGATATGAAAGCACTGCGCTTGGTGATGTTATGTATATCATTTGCCCTTCTCCTTTGTCTATCGTATCGAACTCCTGTTGTGCGGCCTGCGGGCTGTATGTTATGAAGTTCTGTCCGCTCACATTCCATGCAAGCACGAACGAGACATAATTTTGTATTGGCGTGATGTATTTGCTTACGTTTGCGGTGAACTGATAAGGATATGATGGAGAATTGAATTGCTGAATAAGACTTATGTTCATATCTCCAAATTCCGTTCCTGATACATCAAGAGTATCTGACTGATCCATGTAGATAAAATAGCTTTGGTTCGATTCAAATTCTGTGAAACTATTTGATGCTGCCTGTGGGCTAAACGCATCAAAGTCCTGTGAGGCGGCGTTCCATCGCAATACGAATTCATACTGCCCTTGCAATGGTTCGAGAATTTTCAAGATTGACATGTTGCTAGTATTTGCGCACAGCGATATGAAATTATATCCTTCCTGAAGTTGTATGTTGCAAACCTGGATAAGATTGATTGAAACCACTCCATTTGACGCCAGACCAGTTATTTCCTTTTGTGGCTCGCTCGTTCTTTCCATTATATCCTTGACAACGGTCGTTGTCGCAAACACGATGTAAACGATGAAGAAAAGTGCAATTATTTTTTTTGGTTCTTTTATTCTCATTGCTTGATGTAAAGTATTCGCACTGTTCCGTTATACGTGGAATATTTGTTGCTGATGGCATACGCTGTCAAATCAATTTTTTTCTCTGTATTTGGATCGATGTAGAACGGCGCCACTGGTTTGAGGACTTGTGTAATGCTTCCGAAATACTCAATCTCTACCTTCAACGGTTCTTTATACTCATTGGTGAGAACAATCTCTTTTGTTGAGTCTCCCCCTGGATAAACCATTCCGAAATTAAGGCGGTCTCCATCAGCTGACAAACCAACTTTATTGCCTATGCTGAATGTAGCATTGATATCTCTGCCGGCATAGATTTTTGACTCCTGGTATGTGATATATCCTACGCGAGCGAGCACTATGATTATTACGATGACCGCAATCACGAATGCGGCGTATTTCAGAATCTTTCCAGCTTTAGATTTCTTTTTCATCCTTTTTCTTTATCAACAATATGAATAATGTTATGTTTATTATTATTACGGTGAGTATTACAAAGATGAATATGATGCTCGTCGTGGACATATTCTTGGCAAATTCTGTGATGCCTTGTTCAAGGACCATTATCTGCGTATCCTTGGTAGTTGTTTTGTCTTGGTAATGCAGTGTGATTGACATAGGTTTTATGCCCTTTGTCTCGTTTGTGGCATCGAAATAAGCAGTAAGTGTCTGGGTATCAAATCCGTTTACGGTTTCTGAAAGTGTTTGCACAGGTGTGTCGTTTCCTATTTTTATATCTGCGTACACATTATTTATTATATTTGCCCACTGGCTTGCTACTGTAACAAAAATAGGATCAATGCTCCCTGTATATATCTCATTAGTTTCGTTGATTATGTCAAAATTTAGATTTCCTACTTTGAATGTGTTGTACGCTATTTCCTCTTTCCCATCATAATGGATAGTTCCTCTTATGACATAGTTTCCTGGATGGACTTTAAACGGGGGAATTTGGGCGAGCAATGTTGTGCTTTCCTGTGTTGCCAAGGTAATGGATTCTGTTGTCGTCGAAGCGACTGTTGCATTATTTTGGTCAAGAACGTCGATGTCCGCATACAAGCTGTTTATGTTGTCTGTCCCTAAATTGTTAAGGATGAGTTTGATGGGTATTGATTCATTTTCATTTACATTATCTGCGCTCAAGTAATATTTCAAGTACTGTCCTTGATAAGGAACGTGTATGGTAAATATAGCTTCTATGGATGTGACTGTTGAAAATCCTCCGCTACCTGGCGGTGCCAATTCTCTAACTCCCACCATTACCCTGTGGCCTCCTGGTTCAATTATTCCAGGGGGTAGTTTTACAGTTACGGTGAAATATGGCATGTCTCCAGGTTTTATTTGTTTGAAATAAGTATCACTAAGTGTGAAATATTTGGCAAGGAGAGTTTTGTAGCCGTCATTTGGATCATCCCTCACATAAACCTGAACATCGGTCGGGTTCGAGTTCAATGGTATGACATCATACCCGTATGTCCCCTCAAAACCAGGGACATAGTTGATATCAACCAATAAACTGTCGCTTCGTAACCCTATGGCATGAATTCCTTGAATAAGAATAATTTGAAAAACAATGAGTGCTATCCAGCTCTTTTTCATGATATTCATTTCCCTCAGCACTTTAATAAATCTTTTGAAAAGCCAGATTTTGGGCTACACGCTATTTTTTATTCTAAATTAAAAATAAAAAAGAAAGGCTCTAAGCCTTAGTGCCTGTGAATGTCCAAGTATCGTTCTTGAAACCAGATGCTGCCTGTGGAATCGAGATGTTTATGGCCAACAGGAACTCATTCTGATACGTTGTTGCGTTCAAGTAGAACGAGCAATTTTGCGCTACACCGTTTGGCGTTGTCCAGTTACCTACATAAGCCATAGCATTATAGTTCGTCACATTGCCTAAGCATTTGAATGTGTAGTTTCCACCGCTTACGCCCCAGAAAGCAGCCGCACTGTTGTAAGTACTGTTTACAGTTACATTCAATTGTACATTCCCAACATTCTGTATGTGGAAACTGTCACTAGCATCTTTCAAACCCCATGTCGCAGTGAAACAACTATTTGGATCTCTTGACCCATCAAGTGATGACATCACGCAACAACCAGGGCAACCACCTACGCTGCCGGAAAATCCCTGAGCGACGGTTCCGTTCCCGAAATCCATTAGAGATTGAGTAACATTCAATTGCGCTGACTGCGTGATGTTGATCTGTGCAGTTCCCGTGGTTCCGAACCCGGTTATCGAGCCGAAATTACTCGATACAGTGTATAATCCTATTATCGATATCACAAGAGCAATACCTACTATGATGCCAAGCATCTTGTTAGAAATGTCCGCCATTATTGTGCCCCTTTTGTTTGCGCCGGTTTCACTAGGTTGATTCCAACCTGACCGATGGTTTGCAGAGGCGTTTGCTGATACTGAAGATTGTTTGTCGATGCCTGGCTGTTTCCCTGAGCGCTTTGCTCAACTGGGTTTTTAGCCTCAAGTGCCTTCCACGTGAAAAGTATGCTCAGGACCAATGCAATGACGAGAAACACAAGAAACGCTGTGTTTGATTTCTGTTGTGTCATAAACGCCTTTTTAACTCCTTTTATTGTTTTTTTCTTATTTTTGTTTATATTTAAACATTTGTTTTATGTTTTTTTTTCAACAATTCCCTTTTATATAATAATTTTAAAATATTCCTTTACTAAATACTAATATATATGCAAACCCCGATTCGACTAAAAAAGAAAGATTTATATACTATGTTATTACTAATAAGTGATGAAAATGAACATTAGGAAGAAAATACAAATAGGTGGAATTATTCTCGGACTTGGCCTGGAAGCCATTATTGGCGGCTGCTCAAGGCAGTTTATTACAGGGCCCTTGCCACCACCATCAATTGGAAAAACTTCAACACCTGTATACACAAGTACAATAACGCTTACTGACACGGATACAGCCACTCCAACGAATACGTCAGCAGTTCCTTACACTCCAACAAACACCTCATCTTTCACTCCGACCAGCACATTGACTACGGTTCCTTACACTCCAACACCATCAAATACCGGAACATTCACTGATACTGACACACTAACACCTGTAAACACTCCAACGAACACCTCATCTTTCACTCCGACCAGCACATTAACTACAGTTCCTTACACTCCAACGCCGTCAAGCACATCCACTGGTACAAACACACTAACACCAGTAAATACGCCAACGAACACACTAACATTCACTGGTACAAATACGTCCACCCCAACGAGTACATCAACTAACACAGAAACGCCTACCAATTCACTGACTTTCACTTACACGCCAACTTCCACGAACACATCAACACCAACAAACACATCAACAAATTCGCCAACACCTACGGAAACAAACACTCCGACCAATACAAATTCGCCAACATCTACATTTACGCCAACATTTACACCAGTACCTCGTGTAGGCCCTGAGGGAACGACAAATGGGTTTTCAACACAACTATTTTCTTCACCTATAGTCTCGGTTGCATCCGGAAGTAGTAGTGTATTTGGATTGGACAAAGGGAAATATGAAGTTGCGTTATTTACACCTCCTTCTACATTCAACTATACCGCTCTCAGAAATCCGCCGTTTTTTTCTGCAATGAAAATAGCAGTAAATTCTGGTGGTAATTACGAATATGTTGCTGATAATGGTACAATTTATTCTTTCGTCAATAATAGTCAAGCAACTCCCTCGAATATCGGCACATTTACAAATGGAGGTCCGACAGGACTTGCCGTTGATGGAAACAGCAATATAGTAACTGGCGATGGTTCGGTAGTTAGAGTATTCACTTCAAGCAACACTCAACCATATAATTCGGATTTGGGTTCAAACATAGAGACTATCGCAACATCATCATTAAAAAATTTTATAAAATTGACAAACAATACCCTTATCGTTACGAATCCTGATTTGACGAATCCTGTTACTATTTCTTGTCCTTACACTTTTGTTGGTATGTCATACGATCCTACTAACAACAGACTTGATGGAGCTACAACAACAGATGTCACAGAATTCGACCTAAGTCAGTTGGTGAATAGTCTTTTGCCGCCAGTCTCTACGTTCGGATCCACTTCAACATACACATATGCGGATGTTGCTATCGACGATGGAGATAGAGCATTCGTCGCAGCAAACGAGGGAACTACTCCTTATATTCTCGTCTATAACAGACAAGGAAAACCTTAAAATTATTCCAACTAAATTCTCATTTTTGTTTACATTCTTTTATACCTACATTGTAAGTATTTAAAATCTTACTTACATTGTAAGTTATTTTAAAAAGATTTATATATGAAAAACTTACATTGTAAGTGTAATTGGTGTTAGACGTGGAGAAACATTCTAAATCGAGGACTAATACATCTGATACCGCTTTTGTTCTGTCTCAAAAATTAAGTGAAAAATACACTGTTCCCATTTCTGTGTTCGCAGACAGGACTCTTGCTTCCCTGGAAGCAATTGTCGAATTTCTGAAAGAAAATTACGGATTATCGTATCATGAAATAGCGGAATTGCTGCACAGGGATGACAGGACTATATGGACGTGCTATCACAGGGCAAAGAAAAAAAGAGAGGCAATAGCAGGTGGATAAGGAATATATCGCTGAAATAAATGCACGCATAAGAGCTTGCTTGGACATGGAAAAGAAACTTGACTATATAGATTCCCTTCTTAGCAACAAAAAAATAAGCAAGCTCGAGCATAGTCTGCTGAAACAAAATATCCTGAAGAGTAAATCCGAGCACGAATTCAAAGATGAAATAAATAGCTATCTGGAAAAGGCAGTTTCCCTGAAAAAGAGAATAGAGATGGAAACTCATCTTAATTTTGCAAAAGTCAGTCTGGTTGCGATTATTATTTTATTTGGGTTTTTCATGTTTGTAAAGGAGCCAGCTCAAACAGGATTTTTTGTCGTTGATGCAAATAACAACACGATTTCAGCGAATGTTAGTTTCTCGAACGAGACAATAGGAAACAACACAGAAGTAACTGCTTTTGTAACACTTAAAAAAACACCAATCCATGGTATAGAGTTCCATGGTGTCGATAAAGGTACGCTTTCTAAGCTCAGGGTTGATGACACTCCCAATTCAATTGCCAGACTAAACAAAGACACCGATTGGAAGCAAGTATATGCGGTTGATCCTACACAGGTCAACTTTACAAATGCAACATTAACAGCAATAGCAGTTGGCAACCAATTGTACAAATGCAGGGAATGGGATTTTGACAATAGAATTTGCAATGGGACATGGGAATTTTTCGAGAAGATAATTCCCGGGCAGGAATATAATTTCACCCTTACCCAAGATGACCCTGCTTTTGCTGAGATTATTGCAGCTATAGACGCACAGCATTTGGATGAGAATTACACGTTCATTTCTGATATATATCCAGAGATAGAGGCAATCGACAACAATTGGAGCGATCCAATCTACCAAAATGAGTTTGTCAGGGTCACATATGAGATGAATCTTACAAATGACAATGTAATTGATTTCGTTGCCCGCTCGAACACTTCAGCATACTTCGACGTATACGTTGCAGGAACTGATCAGAAGGTCGGAACGAGCGATATTGTTTCAGGATCTCAGCAATATGTAAGCATTAGCGGCCTTGACCAACCAGAAGATACTTTTGACTTCAAGATCCAAGACCCTAACGAATCGGATGCGAATCCATTCATACAATTCGACTACATCCATGATGCCCCAAATAATCTGACAGCGAACAATGGAACTTTCTTCGATGGTTTCGAGACAGGATTATTCTCGTCAAATGCCTGGACAATATCAAGTGGTTGGGAAGTAAACAAAACAGATCCTTACGCAGGAACATATGAGGCAAGGGACAATTCATCAGGAACTACTATAGCATATCTCTACCTGAATATGAGCACTGCTTACTATCAGAACATTAACATTTCGTTCTATGCCAACACGACAGGAGTGGTCTCATTTTTCGGAGCAAATTGGTGGAATGGAACTGCCTGGGGATTGTTGATGAACACGACAAATATTCCTAATTACACTAATTATAATTATCTCCTTACTGCAGGCAACTCAAGCAACAATCCAAGTTTCCGTTTGGCTTTCAATTGCACTCCTAGCACTACCGTAGGAAGGGGATGCTATCTTGATAACGTCAACATATCAGGAACTGCAATGGTTCCTGGAATTTCCGGAGTTGTGAATTACAGCATAACAAACCAGAGCGTCATGATAAACTGGACAACCTCACTCAATTCAAACACAACGTTGTTATACGGAAACCAAAGCTCAAATCTGCTGAGATTTAACATATCCGTGAATGACAATGGACTTGTGCACAATGTTTCTGTGTCAGGACTGGTGAACAACACTATTTATTTCTATAATGTGACATCATGTACTCCTGCAGGAGCATGCAACACGTCTGGAATCTATAATTTCACGACATTACCAACACCAATTTCTGTTCTTAGTATATTCTTGAACTCAACACTTGGGACTAATTATACTGACGAGAATCTTACTGTTTACTTCAACGTAGGCGGCTCGACAATTGATAATGTTACTGATTGGCGTATAAATAATCAATCCATGGATTTCCTTAATTTGGCAATGACATATCTCCCAACTTCAGGCAGTAACGCGACTGATTATTCCACCTTCAATGATACTGCATCAGTCTCTGGAGCTGTATCTCTCAAATCAGGATTGGGAGGTCAGCCTTGTGTTTACAATTTCACCAGCGCTGGAACAATATCAGTTCCGGATAAGAATTATTTAAATCTTACAGGAAATGTATCTATTGAAGTTGTGGTTGCTCCTACTGCTTCTGTAGCTACAACAATTATGCAAAAAGCTACTTCGGCAGGTACTCTTGGTTGGATAATTGCTTTTGATGGAAGTTTAAGGCCTTATTTCACAATGAATGCATCATCAGTTGCATCAACATTTTTGTATAAAGCTAATTCAAGCACTGCAATATCCTTGAATAATTGGTCAGATGTATTTGTAAACATATTTGATGGAAATAGAATGGAGCTTTATGTCAACGGAGTGTTAGTCAATACTTCTACAATATCTTGGGTAAATATCTCAAGTGGAAATCCTATATTGATTGGAATGGGATTCATAGGACAGATGGACTTCGTAGGAATATATAACCGTACATTCACCCCTCAGCAAATTTTGATGTTCAACGCATCCAACAGGAATGTCATTATTGCAAACAACACAAGACCGGGAGAAAACTGGACTGTCGCGGTAACTCCAGAAAATGGTGTTAACGGAGTGACTAACATATCCAACCAAGTCTTAATGCTCAACCACATACAGATAATATCTTATGCTCCGAATGCCACTACGGGTCAGACGCAGAATACGACACCAGGAGTAAATACTGTGTTCATTAACGCGAGCTACAACAGTTCCGGAAGCATGACGTTCAATGTAACCGCTACAGAATCAAGCTACGAGCCGTTGACATTCACATGGTTCGTGAACCAAATATCGACATTTGTCCAGACTTTGACATCGGCATTTACAAGCTCATTTACAGAGGCAATATCAAGCCTTATAGGTCTGAGCAACGTTACTGCTGTAGTAAATGGTTCGAATCCGGCAAACAACCAGACATTCACATTCCAAGTATTAACATGTACTGTACCAACGAACGGACTTAATCTAACAGGAAACATCACATTATGCCCTGGAACATATTACCTGAACACATCAATGATATATAACACAAGCAATGTAAATATCAACTGTTACAACACAATAATCAACGGAGCAGGATTTACTTATCTGTCTTCTTCCAACAGCAACAATATAACCATAATTGGCTGCACTATAGAAAATGCAAGCACGGCCATGCAGTTCTATTCGGTAAACAGCTCGTATATCCTTCAAAATAATTTTATCAACGATTCAACTGGAATATATTTCGGTGGTGGTGGAACTGCCAATCCAAGCTTCAATGATAATATTCTCAACAATACATTTTCCAGCAACTCAGTTGATTGTCTGAATATAGTCTATCCAACAATTAACCTTACAGTCGCAAACAATACGTTCTTTTCATGCAACACGAGCATTTACGTGGCAGCTAACCAGACAACAATCACAAGTAACAAAATAACCAATTCTTTCTCTCAAGGTATAGGGATAGACATACACCCTCCTGCAGTTTATACAATTATTTCAAACAATGTAATAAACAATGTTTCTGTTGAAGGATTTGATCTTGAAGCAGGACTAGGAGGTTATCCTGGTAATATAATCACACAAAATACAATCGCGAATGGCTCGGAATATGGGGTATACTTTTCAGGTGGCAGCGGTGAAATTCCACTGTTCAACAATACTATAGTGTCTAATATGCAAGATGGCATTTATACATCTGCTGGAGCTGTCGTTAATGCAACATTCAATACGATTGCAAGTAATAGCCCTTATGGAATTGAGCTAGTTGGCGGCACTACTGCGATTATTTTTAACAATATAATGTACAACCAAACTGGAGGAATTGCTTTAGATGGTGGGGCCACTGGCTCCTCTATAGGGAACAATAGTTTATTTAATAACACGTATGGAATTATTTTTCTTGCTGGGACAACTGGTAATGTCATCTTCAATAATTTCTGGTCAAACAACACGTTAGATTCATACGTTAAAATAAACGGGGGAAATAATGACTATCTGAACCTTTCCGAAAGGAACAATACTCTTTCTTTCCACGGCCCTATTAACTTTACAAGCATACAAAACATCTATCTGAACGATTCAATAGCTTCATTAAACTCAAGCGCGGAGAATCCTTTGAATATAACTTCAACAAACTTTCTGACCCTGAACAGCAAGGATTTCAGTTGCCAGAATTATTCAATAAAGATGCTCAACAACTTCACAAAAAACGTGACATTGGCAAGGCTTCAAAATTATACGACTTGCGAAGGAACTTCATGCTTCAATCCCGCATGCTCTGGAAATCCTAATAATATCTTCGTAACTTTCAAGGTAACGCACTGGTCCACATACTTTATCACAAACAACACCCCTCCTAACATAACATCCGTTTTCATAAATTCCACGTTCGGCACGAATCTCACAACAGAGAATCTTACAGTGTATTATAATTTATCAGATCCTGATATGGACCCTATTGTCAACATCACAGACTGGAGATTAAACAATATCTCAATAGCTGTCCTGAATATGCCATTTGAAGGTGGTTCTACTTCCAATTGGACGAGGGATTACTCCACATACGGCAATAATGGAACGGTTGTGAACGCAACATGGTGTTCTAGTTGCGGGTATAATGGGCAGGGAGCATACCAATTTGACGGGGCAATTAGTTATATCAACATGTCTAACAAAGGTGTTTTTGATGGCGCTTCACGAATGTCCGTTTCTTGGTGGGCTAAATATCCTGCACCAAATACGGATTATCCTGTGTTCATAGACAAATATCCTACATCTTACTATGCGCAGTTGCTTGGACCAACTTATGGTGCAGAGGAAGGATTCGTGTTCTTCAGATGGACAAATGCAGTCTCTTATGACACACTTAGTACATATGCTCCTTCATATAACACCTGGCATTATTTTGTAGCAGTATATAATAATGGAGACGCAACATTATATATTGATGGAATCAATAATACGGAAACCATAGGAGCTAGTGGATCATTGCCGAGTGGTACTGATAATCTATATATCGGTAGCATCGGACTGGGTAATTACTTTAATGGTACAATCGACAATGTCCAAATCTACAACAGAGCATTATCTCCTCAAGAAATTTTGAACATCAACGATAGTCAAAGTTATATAATGTCAAACAAGGAGCTTAATGCAAGTGACAACTGGACTGCATGTGTGACTCCAAACGATGACAAGGTCGATGGTCCTACGCTTTGTTCGAATAAAATATTGATACTAGATGCACCTTACATTTCTGCCATATATCCGAATAGTTCTATGCAGACTCAGAATATTCCCTATACGACGACTAGCATTTCGATAGCGGAGAATGTATCTGTAGCAAATCTGACATTCAACGCTACAGGAAATTACATAGACTATTCCATAAGCGGCCCTCTCACGTTCAGCTGGTTCGTGAACCAAGTACTTGCATTAGTCCAGACCTTGACATCAGGATTGACGAGCATGTTTTCTCAGTTATTCGCTGCGACTGGCCAGTACAACATTACCGTTGTAGTTAATAATTCATATACGAACAATTCATTCACATTCAATCTTAACGTGACTGACGTAAATCCTATTGTGAATTCTGTTTTCATCAACTCCAGTAAGAGAACAAATACAACTTTCGAGAACATCACTGCTTACTACAATGAGACTGATCTGGCTAAACTTCCTGTCCAGAACATCACAGACTGGAGAAACAACGGAACAAGCATTGCAATCCTCAACATGCCATTCGAAGTAGGCTCTAACTCAACATGGACAGAGGACTATTCTACATACGGCAACAATGGAACCGTCAATAATGCCATATGGAATTCAACTGGAGGATACAATGGATTCGGAGCATATTATTTTGATGGTTCAGGGAACGCTGCTGATGTTGACGAATACATCAACGTTAGTAATTTGGTGATGGGCAGTGTTAATACCAGAACATTCTGGTTTTACCCACAAAGTACCGATCCCACTTCGGATCAATATATGCTCGATTTTGGTGGAAATAATTATTGGGTAAGCCTTTATGGTGGCAATACTGGGGACACTCAATTAAATGTCGTTGGAGGTGCAGGATCTATTACTTATATATATGGGCAAACTCCGATTAATAAAACTCAGTGGTATTTTGTCGCAGTCACTACAAATAGTAATAATATTTTAACTATATATGTGAATGGAAATTATGATTCTAGTGGTATGATAACATCAGGAACTCCAGGTATGTTGGACATAGGCAGATATGGAGGTCCTGGATATGGATATGGTTTCAACGGTTCAATTTCCGATGTCCAAATCTACAACCGAGCATTGTCTCCGCAGGAAATCTACAATCTGTACAATAATAAGCCATATATTTTGGCGAACACGGAGCTCAGTCCAGGGGATAACTGGACTGCATGTGTAACTCCCGATGACGGCACTCTTGAAGGAAATACTGTCTGTTCCAATAATATTTACATCAACAACATACAACTCATTAGTTTCTATCCGAATAAGACAGGTCAAACCCAGAATATTTCATATATGCAAACCAATTCAAGCAGCGTAGAGCCCGCTACTTCAGCAAATGCTACATTTGTCATGACTGCGAATACAAATCAGCCGGCATTGACATTCAGCTGGTTCGTGAACCAAGTCCTTACATTTGTGCAGACATTGACATCCAGCTTCATAAGCACATTCTTTAACTTGTTCAGTACGCCTGGATTGTATAATGTAACTGTTGTGGTAAATGCCTCGAATCCGGCAACAAACCAGACGTTCAGATTCTTTGTAAATGCAACGAATTATCAACCTCCTTACGCAAACTCAACACTGTTGAATTCAACATATGGATTTAACACCACTCTTGAGAATTTGCTTTTCTCATGGAATTCAACAAGCCCTATTGGATATTCTCTTGCCAATATAATAGACTGGAGAATCAGCGGCAATTCAACAATGGCGTTAAATATGCCATTCGAAGGAGGTTCTAACTCAACTTGGACAAGGGATTATTCAACATGGGGTAATAACGGAACTTTGAACAACTTAGTATGGAGTGCGACTGGCGGATATGATGGTTACGGAGGTTATTCTTTCAGCGGGGGTTATATCAATGTTTCAAACAGCCAGAGTCTCAACCTGACGGACAACTTCACGCTATCCGCATGGATTTATCTGAATGATTTGAATACTTATTATTTCATAATGGCTAAAGATTCTCCTGGGAGCTCAGCAGGAAACTTTGAGTTCTTCCCAAATCCATCAACAGGAGCATTGCAACTCTACTATCAAAATGGTACTAATAGTGCCGATTATTCAATCTATAGTTCACCGACATCGATGACTTCAAATTCATGGAATTATGCGGTAGTTACAATAGGTAGTGGTCTTGTTTCATTCTATCTTAATGGTCTTCCGGCAGGAAGTTTTGCGCAACAGGGTGGAGCTCCAGTTCCAAACACTTATCCTCTTCTAATAGGGACAAGATACGATTTCTATGATTATTTAAATGGGCAAATTGATAATGTCCAAATCTACAGACAAGCGTTGTCTCCGCAAGAAATCCTGAACATATACAACAACCAATCCTATGTCATAGACTCATCAATGCTGCAAGTGGGTCAGAATTGGACAGCCTGCATAACTCCAACTGACGAAATTCGAGATGGAGCAACCGTATGTAGCAATAATGTAGTAATTAAAAGTGGTTTGCCAGTGGCAAATAATATAACCTTGAATTCAACATTCGGAACAAACTACACAGACGAAAATCTTACTGTTTATTATAATTCCTCAAGCCCTCTTAACCGTAATATAACAAATATAACAGACTGGCGTATGAATGGAAATTCAATTGCCTTATTGAACATGCCATTCGAAGGAGGTTCTAACTCAACTTGGACAAGGGATTATTCAACATGGGGTAATAATGGAACAGGCTATAATACTATCTGGAATGCGACTGGAGGATATAATGGGTATGGAGCATATATGTTCAACGGAATTAATGCATATATGTTGATACCGAGTGTTGTTGGCATAGTGAACGGATTTACTATAAGTACATGGATAAAAGAGAATCAGGTGGCAGCAATTACTAACGAAGTTGTGTTTGAGGACGATGATGTTCTGTTCCGATGCAATATCGAGGCTCCAGGAATATGTGACGCCTCTACGCTGGAGAATGGTGGATACAATCCTTCGGGTCCACTCGCTACAACAAGCCCAATATCAACCAACTGGGTAATGCTTACTTTTGTGTACAATAATCTTAACATATCCTGGTACGTGAATGGAGTATACAATACTTCCAGGTATGACTCTGGCAACACGTTGACTGGTGGTCAAGTACCTTACGCAGCATTAGGAGGAGGCAACGGAGGTTACTTTAATGGATCAATCGACAACTTATTGGTGTTCAATAAATCATTGAGTTCCCAAGAAATCCTCAATCTTTATAATAATCAATCATATATTATGGCTTCGCAAGAACTTCAGCCAAACCAGAATTGGACAGCCTGCATAACTCCAAATGACGGAACAACAGATGGAAGTACGGTGTGTTCCAACACAGTCTTCACGCTCAACAGAATCAAATACATATCATTCTACCCGAATGCAACGGGACAGGTTCAGAATATTTCCTCTGGTCAAATCAATGTAAGCATTACTGGAGCCTCATCAACAGTAAATAATTTAACATTCAATGTTACTGTTTCAGAATCAAGCAACGAGCCGTTGACATTCAGATGGTTCATCAATCAAGTATTAACATTTGTACAAACATTAGCATCTGGGTTCACATCCATGTTCAGCCAGCTTTTCAGCAAATCTGGATTATATAATGTCTCGGTGACAGTCAATGGAAGCAATTCAGCGAACAATGTCACTTTCAAATTCTTTGTCAATGCAACATATCTGCCTCCTTCCATAAGCTTCGTACTGCTCAATTCAACATATGGATATAATACATCATTTGAAAATTTAACCACTTATTGGAGCGTCACGCCTGGAACTAACGCAAAAGTCATCAACATCACTGACTGGAAATTGAATGGAACTTCAATAGCTGTCTTGAACATGCCATTCGAAGGTGGCTCCAACTCGACATGGACAAGGGATTACTCAACTTATGGAAATAATGGAACTGTAATCAATGCAACATGGAATTCAACAGGTGGATACAACGGATTCGGCGCTTACATGTTTAATGGAACTGGATTTATCAACACAACATTGACGATGAATCTCAACGAAACGATTAATTACACAATTATGGCTTGGTTCTATGCAAATAACTGCAATAATACTGTTTCGAATTATCCAAGAGTTTTGTATCATCCTGAATTAAGTATATTCATGAACAGCACGTGTGGGATAATTGCAGGATACATGAATGCGACAACCTATACTCTCATGAACATCAACGTGACTTCGGCAAAAAGGTGGAATTTTGTCGCCGTCACCAGGTTAAGAACAGCAACAAGCGTCTGGAACTATACTGCGTACTTCATGGGCAAATCAGTATTATCTGTAAATCTTTCGACGATGCCTGCAGTTGCAAACGCAAGTTTCTACATAGGTGCTAACAACACAGGAAATAGGTTCAATGGAACAATTGATAATGTTCTTGTCTTAAATCAGGCATTGTCTCCACAAGAAATCCTGAACATATACAACAACCAATCCTATGTCATAGACTCATCAATGCTTTCTCCAGGCCAGAACTGGACATCCTGCATAACTCCAAACGATGGAACAAGTGACGGAACAACTGTATGTTCAAACAATCTGTATATTAACAACGTTCAGATAACCAATTTCTATCCAAATGCAACGGGACAGCTGCAGAGTCTTACTTCTGGTCAGGTAAATGTAAGCATTATAGAAAGCAGTTCTCCATTTACTAATCTAGTCTTTAATATTACGGCAATAAGCGGTCAGCCTTCATTGACATTCACATGGTTCGTGAACCAAGTATCGACATTCGTCCAGACATTGGCATCAGGATCTACAGATATGTTCTCCAATTTATTCAGTAAAAGTGGCTTGTATAATGTGACTGTCGTTGTGAATGGTTCCATGCCATATAATGCAACATTTACATTCCTTCTGAATGCAACTTCCTTCTTACCGCCGAATGCAACATCAATACTACTCAATTCAACATATGGGACGAATACGACTGCTGAGAACTTGACTGTCTATTGGAACTCAACCGACTCAAATAATGTTTCCATTGTCAACATAACAGACTGGAGATTGAACGGAACTTCAATTGCAGTTCTAAACATGCCATTTGAAGGGGGCTCTACTTCTACTTGGACAGAGGACTATTCTACATACGGCAATAATGGAACTGTAGTCAATGCGACATGGAATATGACAGGAGGATATGATGGTCACGGCGCATATTATTTCAATAATGTAAATTCATCATACATTACAATACCATTCAGCCAGAGTCTCAACTTAACTCAACCTAATATTACTTGCATGGCTTGGGTATACCTGCCAGTTAGTAATTTCAATGCTGGGCTATTTTTCAAAGGACCTCTAACAGGTTCGCAGGGAGAGATTTCATTCGGGTTCTATACTGGCTCCTCAAATACTCTTATGGTGAGAATAAACGGAGGAGCCCAACTCACAGGGAGCGCGAACCTGAACACAGGACAATGGTACCATGTTGCCTTCACATACAACAACATAAATATATCCATATTTGTCAACGGAGCGCTTGACAATAGTATTGCAGCGAATGGACCAATCTCCATAACTAATAATCCTTTTTATCTTGGAATATATCATAGTCCTGGTTGGTCATTTACAGGAATGATAGATAATGCGCAAATATACAACCGAGCATTATCCCCTCAAGAAATCCTTAATATTTATCATAATCAAAGTTACGTCATGGCTTCGCAGGAACTCATGCCAGGCCAGAACTGGACAGCATGCATAACACCGAATGATATGTCCCAAGACGGATCGACTGTCTGTTCAAATTCTGTTTTCACATTAAATATGCTCAATTACACTTCTTTCTATCCAAATCAATCAGGACTAGTTCAATCAACGAATGGTGCAATTAATGTTTCGCTCAACTTAAACACCTCCTCAACCACAAATCTAACATTCAATGTTACTGCATCAGAGTCAAGCAGCGAGCCATTGACATTCACTTGGTTCGTGAATCAAGTATCGAAATTTGTGCAGACACTGACATCTGGGTTCACATCCATGTTCAGCCAGCTTTTCAGCACATCTGGATTATATAATGTCTCGGTGACAGTCAATGGAAGCAATTCAGCGAACAACCAGACATTCAGTTTCTATTTGAATCTGACATCACAACCTCCATTTATTGTGAACAGCGTAGTGTTGTTGAATTCTACATCGGGAACATAACCTCACATACTGAAAATCTTACTGTATCTTGGAACTCAACATCATATACATCTAATTTAATCAACATAACTGACTGGAGAATGAAGTGGAACCTCGATTGCTGTCTTGAACATGCCCTTCGAAGGCGGCTCTAACTCCACATGGACAAGAGACTATTCCACATACGGCAATAATGGGACTGTTATGAATGCGACGTGGAATTCGACTGGAGGATATGACGGACATGGGGCATATATGTTCAATGGGTATAATAGTTATATAATTCCTATATTGGGAGTTCCTACATTAGCAAATGCCGTAACTCTTTCTGCATGGATATATCCAACTACAACACAAATAGGGACGGTCATTTCCAAAAATGCACCATTTTATTTGGCGTTCGGTGATGAGTTTAATACACTGGCGCAGAATATCGGCGCCGCCATCTACAATGGTTCAGCATGGATATCACTCAGTGGAAATACAGCTATTCCAATTAAAACATGGTCTTACATCGCAATGACATATAACGGTTCAGCACTGACTGTATATCTCAACGGGCGCCAGAATGGAACGATTGCTGCATCCGGTCCTATAACTTACGTAGGTCCGAATACATGGATTGGTTCTGGTGATCCTGGAATAAATCAATTCTTCAATGGCTCGATTGACAGTGTCCAGATCTACAATGTAGCATTAACGCCGCAAGAAATCCTCAACATATACCAAAACCAATCATACATCATGGACTCATCAATGCTGCAGCCAGGCCAGAACTGGACAGCATGCATAACTCCAAATGATGGAACCCAAGATGGAAGTACTGCCTGCTCCAACTCATTATTCGTCCTTAACAAAATCAACCTGACATCATTCTATCCTAATGCTACAGGAGGATTGCAGAACATCACGAATCAAATCAATGTCTCAATAAATACAAACACATCAGCAGCAACAAATTTGACATTCAACATAACTGCAACTGAATCTTATCCGGAATCGCTCACGTTCAACTGGTTCATCAACAATATCCTGAAATTTGTGCAGACACTAACATCTGGATTCACATCCATGTTCAGCCAGCTGTTCAGCACATCCGGATCATATAATGTTTCGGTAATTGTAAATGGCTCTAATCCAGCGAACAACAAGACATTCACATTTTATTTGAATCTGACATCACAACCACCTTTTGTTAATAATGTCATCTTAAATTCAACTTATGGAACAAACTTTACATATGAAAATCTAACAGTATCTTGGAACTCAACATCGTATACATCTAATTTAATCAATATAACAGACTGGAGATTGAACGGAACTTCAATTGCAGTTCTAAACATGCCATTTGAAGGGGCTCTACTTCTACTTGGACAGAGGACTATTCTACATATGGCAATAATGGAACTGTAGTCAATGCGACATGGAATATGACAGTGAGGATATGATGGTCACGGCGCATATTATTTCACATAATGTAAATTCATCATACATTACAATACCATTCAGCCAGAGTCTCAACTTAACTCAACCTTAATATTACTTTCATGGCTTGGGTATACTCTGCCAGTTAGTAATTTCAATGTCTGGGCTATTTTTCAATAGGACCTCTAACAGGTTCGCAGGGAGAGATTTCATTCGGGTTCTATACTGGCTCCTCAAATACTCTTATGGTGAGAATAAACGGCAGGAGCCCAACTCACAGGGAGCACGAACCTGAACACAGGACATATGGTACCATGTTGCCTTCACATGACAACAACATAAATATATCCATTTTGTCAACGGAGCGCTCGATGCACAATAGTATTGCAGCGACATGGACCAATCTCCATAACTTATAGATCCTTTTTATCTTGGAATGGATCATAGTCCTGGTTGGTCAAATTATACAGGGAATCATTGATAATGTTCAAATATACAACCGAGCATTATCCCCTCAAGAAATCCTTAATATTTATCATAATCAAAGTTACGTCATGGCTTCGCAGGAACTCATGCCAGGCCAGAACTGGACATCCTGCATAACTCCAAATGATGGAACGCAAGATGGAAGTACTGTCTGCTCCAATTCCTTGCTTGTCCTGAACAACATCAGTCTGACGTCATTCTATCCTAACGCGACAGGAGGATTGCAGAACATCACGAATCAGATCAATGTTTCGATAAATACGAATACTTCAGCAACAACCAATTTGACATTCAACATAACAGCAACAGAGTCTTATCCAGAAGCACTCACATTCAGCTGGTTCATAAATAATGTCCTGAAATTTGTGCAGACACTGACATCTGGGTTCACATCCATGTTCAGCCAGCTTTTCAGCACATCTGGATTATATAATGTCTCGGTGACAGTCAATGGAAGCAATTCAGCGAACAACCAGACATTCAGTTTCTATTTGAATCTGACATCACAACCTCCATTTATTGTGAACAGCGTAGTGTTGTTGAATTCTACATCGGGAAATAACCTCACTACTGACAATCTTACTGTATCTTGGAACTCAACATCATATACATCTAATTTAATCAACATAACTGACTGGAGAATAAGTGGAACCTCGATTGCTGTCTTGAACATGCCCTTCGAAGGCGGCTCTAACTCCACATGGACAAGAGACTATTCCACATACGGCAATAATGGGACTGTTATGAATGCGACGTGGAATTCGACTGACGGGTATAACGGATTCGGAGATTATCAATTCAACGGCATCAGCAGCTTTGTGAATGCAAGCTTGCCTTCCGCTATTAGCGTGTATACCCTTAGTGTATGGGCGAAACCGACAAGCATAGTAGTGGGTGCAGCTATAATAAATAATGGAACCGCAACAAACTCTTGGCTTCAGGAGGGTGGTAGTGGGGCTTGGCAATTTGATTCTGCTGCTAATGGTGCGTATGCAGCAACGCCGGGAGTTTGGACTTATCTTGCTGCTGTGCAGAATGCCACAACCCAGCTGCTATATGTCAATGGTGTTTTAGTTGCTAATGCGACTTCAACGAGTTCTATGTCAATTGCATATATAGGAAAGAGAGGTGATGGTGTATACTTCAACGGCTCAATAGACAATGTTCTGATTTTCAATCGCACATTATCTCCTCAAGAAATTAAAGACATATATCAAAACCAATCATATATTATGGACTCATCCATGCTTCAACCAAACCAGAACTGGACATCCTGCATAACTCCAAATGATGGAACGCAAGATGGAAGTACTGTCTGCTCCAATTCCTTGCTTGTCCTGAACAACATCAGTCTGACGTCATTCTATCCTAACGCGACAGGAGGATTGCAGAACATCACGAATCAGATCAATGTTTCGATAAGTACGAATATTTCAGCGTCAACCAATTTGACATTCAACATAACCGCAACTGAATTATATCCAGAAGCGCTCACGTTCAACTGGTTCATCAACAATATCCTGACATTTGTACAGACGTTGACATCAGGATTCACAAGCATGTTCAGCCAATTATTCAGCACAGGTAGCCAATACACAGTCTCGGTCGTTGTAAATGGATCCAATCCTGCAAACAACAAGACTTTCACATTCTTCGTGAACGCGACGCGTCAGCTTCCCTTCATTGTTGGAAATGTCCTTTTGAACTCGACGTTTGGAACAAATACCTCCTCTGAAAATCTAACTCTATCTTGGAACTCAACAAGCCCAGGTGGTTATACGGTCATCAACATCACTGACTGGAAATTGAATGGAACTTCAATAGCTGTCTTGAACATGCCATTCGAAGGTGGCTCCAACTCGACATGGACAAGGGATTACTCAACTTATGGAAATAATGGAACTGTAATCAATGCAACATGGAATTCAACAGGTGGATACAACGGATTCGGAGATTATCAGTTTAATGGAAATAATAGTTACATATGGTCAAACACAACTGCGAGTGAGGTAGTATACAATCTTTCACTCGTGGCGTGGTTTAAAACAAGTAACTCAGGAAGTATATTAGGATTTACCAATGGTCTCCCAACTGGAGGAACGCACGACAAGGAATTGTATATACAAGCCGGACATATAACTATGTATCTTTACCCGCAAGGAGGAATAACTGACTCAACAGATGCTTACAACGACAGTAAGTGGCACTTTTTAGTCGGAACTTGGAATACAAACGGGACTGCGCAAATATGGGTTGATGGATCACAAAGAACCTCGAGTTCTATGTCGGCGGGAAACACGCAAGGATATGCAGGAGATTTCACAATCGGAATAGCTTCACAGCTTCCAACGTATTTCAACGGCTCAATAGACAACGTAATGATTTTCAATCGTACATTGTCTGCACAGGAAATCCTGAACATCTACAACAACCAATCATACATCATGGACTCGTCTATGTTGAAAAAAGGTCAAAATTGGACTGCATGCATAACACCGAACGACGGAACACAGGACGGATCAACTGTTTGCTCTAATAATTTGGTTGTTCTTAACTCAGCACCTACTGCTCCAGTGTTGGTCCTTCCAAGCAATGGCAATAGTTCGCTAACTGCAATTCAGCCTTTATTATTGTGGAATGCATCATCTGACGCTGACGGTGATACGTTGACTTACAACATCAATCTAACTAGCCAGTTCTGTGCAAATCAGTTCTTCACAGGAGTGAGCGCGACAAATTACACAACTCCTGTTCTGTCAACGAATGATAAGTGTGGAGTATATTTCTGGAACGTTGAGGCAAACGATGGAACATTGAACAGCTCATTCTCATCAACATTCAACTTCTCAATACAAGTAAATGTCAACATAAACCTGACGCAGAACTTCTCTAATTTCGGAAACATGATTCCTGGACAAACCAACACAACAGTAAACAACAATCCACCTCCGTTCATAGTTCAAAGCCTTTCGAACGTGCTCGTGAATGTATCAATCAATGCGACAACATTGTTTAACCTTTCAGGATTAGGGAACACAACATTCATGTTCAAAGCCAATACAACTAATTCAAGTAATACGTTTAACGCATTTAATACAACGTATTCAAATATGACTTGGACGCCTATGACATCAACTCCAAAGTCTGTCATTGCTTATCTTAATTTCCCTCCTTACAACAATACTGCAGCAATTGATCTCAATGTGACTGTTCCAAATGGTGAACCTCCTGGCCTGAAGGTATCAACAATAACTGTGTATGGAGTCGAATCATGATGAAGCGAACTGGATTTATTTTTGTGTGGGTGTTATTTTTACTTAGTTCGCTTGTCTCAGCGCATGCATTCGGTGTTACGCCGGCAAAAATAGTCGCAGATACTACTGCTGACTTCAAACACGATTATAGTTTTACAATAATGAACACGGAACACCAAGATCTTGACTTGACGATATATGTAAGAGGGGAATGGCAAAGTTATGTAAATCTGTCGAACAGTTCAATCCATCTTAGTCCAACTGACGACCAGGCAACGATTTCGTATTCAGTTGACATTCCCTTTGCTGTGTTGCAGCCTGGCGCAAATACTGTTGAAATAGTCACGGCGCAATCTTCTTCCTCTGTTCAGCCTCAAGGGACTACTATATTTGGGGAGGTGGCCATTGTTCATCAATTAGTAATCAATGTGCCTATCCCTGGACAGTACATGACTGCTACATTTACTACAAATGATCCGGAAACGAATGACCTTGAGCTCACGTACGCTTTCACGAATGAAGGATCGGAGACGGTAACGCCTTCCGCGGATGTTCAGATTATCAATCAAAACGGAGATACAATAGCAACTTATCATACTGATTATGATCCTTTAGGTCCGGGCATAGAGAGAAAGGAAACAAAATCGATACTCTTGTCAGTTCCTCCAGGAGAGTATGTCGCCCTTACGACAATCATATACGGGGACAAAACAATAGATCTTCATTCATCTTTTACTGTGGGAGGTAAATTCATTGAAATCGAGTCTATCAGCTCTCCGCAGTTTATACTTGGCAGAATTAACAGGATGGACGTCAATGTCTACAATCATTGGTCAGATCAAATTGATAGTGTATCTGCAACTATTGTCGTAAAGGATACTGCAAGCAATGTATATGGAAATTTCCAAACTTTACCAGTTGATGTTCCTTCACTATCATCTGCGACGCTGACAGGATATTGGGATACGACAAATCTACAACCGGGCGCATATAATTTGTTTGCGACATTGAACTACAATGGAAAGGCTTCAGAGAATACATTCTCAATGCAGGTAAATCCTGACACGCTTTCCGTCACGAAAGGAAACATAAATGGTAATGCGGTAACTGGGACAAATCAAGGATTTGGATCATCTCTCTCTTTGTTGATAATTGCTGTAGCAGTTCTTGTAATTGTAAATATATTCCTGATTTTCTATTTGAGAAGGGGTCCTCCAAAATCTCCATCTATGCCTCCACAGCAACCAGAATACCAGCCAAGCAACGTAAGTTGAGAGAGAATTATTTGATGTGAATTAATTTCACGTTGAATTTGAGTGTCTTTCCTGCGAGTGGATGGTTAAAGTCAACTTTTATTGTATCCTTCCCTATTTCATTTACTGTGCATGGCATAGTCATCCCATCCTGTCGCTTGAATAATAAAATCATTCCTTTTTCCAACTTTATTTTTTCTGGAACGCTGTTTTTAGGAATTTCTTTGATGTAATTATCGCTCCTGTTTCCATACCCTTTTTCAGGGCTGATTGTAATGTCTTTTTCCTGGTCTTCTTTCATTCCTATGATTCCATCATCGAATCCAGGTATAACTTTTCCAGAACCAAGTTCAAATTCAAGGGGTTCTTTTCCTTTAGAAGAGTCGAAGACCTCCCCGGTCTCGAGCTTGCCTGTATAGTCCACGCGAACAGTATCGCCTTTCTTTGCTGTCTTATTTGCCATACCGAAGGCTGAATAGCATTAGTTTAAAAATATTTGCTTTTGATTTTTCTGCTTGTGCAAGTTATTTCTTAGCAACTTTTTTAAACAACAATGGGAGAACATAATATATGGCTATTTTTACAATCCCTGAATTCCTGGATGTCATAATTATGTCCGCATGCATAGGGTATATCTTTTCAGGCTATTTTTCTAAGTTCAACAAATTCAAGAAACCAGATCAATACGGCATAATTCATAAAAATAGATTCTCTTGGCATGATTTTTATTTCTCGATATGTTTGATTGGACCGGCAATCCTGCTTCACGAACTTGGGCACAAGTTCGTGGCCATGGCGTTCGGTTTCAATGCGACATTTTATTCGGCAATTTCAATAAATAAGATTATCCATGGGATGCCTTTCTTCGATTTCGCATCAATTCTTATGATCATAGCAATTATCATGACTTACTTTGGCAGCTCGTTCCTGTTTTTTGTGCCTGCTTATGTAGATTTTGGAGCAACCGCGACGGCGCTGCAGCAAACACTTATAGCGTTTGCAGGTCCTTTCGTCAATCTTGTTCTGTGGCTCGGCTCAGCGTGGATTATCAAGAACAAGAAGTTATCCCAGAAGTACTACATATTCTTGATGCTGACAAGCAAAATCAATATGGTTCTGTTCATATTCAACATGCTTCCTATTCCCGGATTCGATGGGTTTAAGGTTTATTCCGGATTGTTTTCATTGCTATTTTGAACTTTTCTGAACAGACTATTTGATTATATCTCACGCCAAAAATCGAGAAAGATATATAAAAGCATTACAGTTCCATTTTACCTATGTTTGAAAGACTGCTGGAGAGAATCGTTAATATCTATAGCAAGCAATGCAAGAATCTTTTCTTGATTTCTATTGTTGTTCTTCTATCATGTTTACAGGCGCAAGGGATGACAGTCCCAGGAGAATTCACCACCGTTCATCAGCCAGTCACCAATGTCTCTGTTCCCGAACAGTACATGACTGCGACATTCATCACAAATGATTCCGAGGCGAATGAACTTGAGATGATATACACGTTCTCGAATGAAGGATTGGAGACGGTAACGCCTTCCGCGGATGTTCAGATTGTCAATGCAAGTGGAGACACGATATTGACATACCAAAATAATTACAATTCCTTGGATCCGGGTGCAGAGCAAAATGAGACAAACTCAATATCTCTGGATGTTCCTCCTGGGGAGTATGTAGCACTTGCGACAATTGCGTATGGAAATAAAACAATAAACCTTCAATCATCTTTCACAGTAGGGGGTAAATTCATTGAGATTGAATCAATCAGTTCCCCTCAGTTTATATTGGGAAAAATTAACAGGGTGAATATCAATGTCTACAATCACTGGCAAGATCAGATTGATAACGTATCCACCAGCATTATCGTGGAGAATTCCGCAAGCAATGTATATGGAAATTTCCAGACTTTGCCAGTTGATGTTCCTTCACTATCATCTACGACGCTGACAGGATATTGGGATACTACAAATCTTCAGCCAGGCGTTTATAATTTGATTACGACACTGAACTACAATGGAAAGGCATCGAATAATACATTCTCAGTACAGCTGAATCCCGACACGCTTTCCGTTATAAAAGGAAACACAAATGGCAATGCGATTACAGGGACAAATCAAGGATTTGGCTCGCCCCTTTTGCTATTGATTATTGCAGTAGCGGTAATCATAATTGCTAATGTCTTCTTGATCTTCTACACGAGAAAAGGCCCTCCTGACATCAATCCCCCTGATGTTCAATAATATCCCTGGGTCGGAAAACCATGAATTTAATGTGTTGAGGATGTTGCCATGTTTTAGTTATGTTTAGACTATTTATTATCTATATAGAAGATAATTAAATGATTCGTGCGCTAAAAAAAACATACCAGTAAATAAATTTTGCATAAGATTATTTTATATACCTCGGAATTTATTTTGACTGTATGGCGACAAATCTCCTCACGGGTTCGTTTGTGGCACTCTCCAATATTGGTATTTTCGATTATCTGATTCCGTTCATACTTATTTTTGCAGTTCTGTATGGAATTCTACAGAAGACGATGCTTCTTGGAGAGAAAAACAAAAAACTTAATCCCGTTTTTTCCGTAATTGTTTCGTTGATGATGCTTCCGTTTGTCGCAGGTGTTGATTATTCACTTTTTATCTCTAGATTCATAATTGTCATAGTAGGTATACTTGCCATTAACGTTGTCGCTGGGATATTTGGATTCAAAGTCGAAAAGAAGAACAATGTGGTTCTTTTTTTGATTTGTGTGTTACTTTTCATAATTATCACAGGATTCATAAGTGTTGATTTGTTGAATTCATTTATTTCCTCATATCCTGGGTTGTTCTATTCAATCATTGGTATTGTTTTCTTTGGGCTTGTAATTTGGTACATTACTGATTCAAAAGAGGTTGCCATAAGTGTTACTGAGACATCGCGACCAATGCCACGTACTCCTTCTCCTTCTCAAAATATATCGAATCGTTCCGCCCAGCCGCAGCAGAGAATGACTCAGGATGATATGATGAATGAAATGATTAACAGAATACCTCCTGAGAGGAGGAATGACTTTGTTAATTCGATTAGGGGAATGTCTCCTGAGGAGAGGAATGACTTATTTAATCAATTTAATCGCCAAATGAGAAGTTCTCCCCCTGATGTAATGCCCCCTGATGTTTCTTGATGCATTTCTTGATATTTATTGATTAGAAAGTCATCGATTTGGCAATTCTCGATGCCACGAAAGATATATAAAAACATCGTAGTCTTATTTTATCCATGTTTAAAAGGCTATTTGAGAAGACCGCTAATGTCTATGATAAGCAATACAAGAAGCTTTTCTTGATACCTATCACTATTCTCATATTGTGTTTAACACTGCTAGCTGTCTATTATGTACAGCACGGTGATTTTGTGTCAAAAGGCGTCTCTCTTAAGGGCGGTACTACGCTTTCTGTATCAAAACAAGCCAACGTAAAGGACCTGAGTAATTATTTTGCTATAAAGTATCCTAACGCAGATATCAACGTGAGAAGTTTCGGTCAAGGTCAATCTGGAGGGGTCATTGTTGAGGCATCTGGAGTATCCGCAGATGATCTTGTAGCAGGGGTTGAGACCATAACAGGTCCTCTCCAGGAAACAGAATATACTGTTGATACGACCGGACCCTCGCTCGGCGCTTCGTTTTTCAAGCAAGCAATTTATTCGATAATTGTGGCTTTTGTTCTTATGGCAATTGTCATTTACATTTATTTCAGGGAGCCGCTTCCAAGCTTTTACGCAGTATTCTGTGTATTTGGGGATGCGCTATTCTCGTTGACAGTATTCAATTTGTTTAACATGCGATTGACGACTGCGGGCGTTGCGGCGTTCTTGATGTTGATTGGTTATTCGGTTGATACCGATATATTATTGACGACAAGGGTTCTCAAGAGGAAGGAAGGGACTGTTTCAGAGAGAATGGCGACGGCAGTTCCCACTGGATTGACGATGTCATTGGCAGCATTGGCAGCTGTTATTGTCGCATACTATTCAACAAGCGCAGAATCCCTCAGACAAATTATGTTCATTCTCGGATGGGGTCTTGTTGGTGACATGATATATACGTGGCTGTTCAACGCGGCGCTTTTGAGGATGTACGTAGAGAGAAAGGAAAAGAAGGCTATAACCAATGGAGCTTAAGAGGATACTTACAAAAGGAAGGGTAATACTTCTTATTATTTTCCTTCTCCTTTCGCTCCTTGCAATAAATCCACGACCTTTCAACAAAGGTGTTTCCATTCAATCCATTGGATTGAACAGCTCAGCATATCTTGCTGGGATCCCAACACCAAAGCCGACGGGAACTCCATTGAGTAAGGAGATAATTACAGCGATTGATAATGAACCAATAAAGAATACCGATGATTTCTATGCAGTTGTTGCAAACATGACTCCTGGTGTTCCGGTCCAGATAAAAACAAGCAAAGGTCTCTATCAAGTAACACCTCAACTTAACCAAACAAATCTGGGTTTGGTCGTCGTAAATGCACCGACTTCAAATATACGTGAAGGGCTCGATTTGCAGGGCGGGACTCGGATGCTTCTTGAGCCGGCGGAAAAACTTTCTACTCAAGATATGGGATCTTTGATAGCTAGCTTAAGCGAGCGATTGAATGTGTTTGGTCTTACTGATGTCACAATCCAGCAAGTAAGTGATTTGGAGGGAAAAACTTTCATTGAGGTCGATGTTGCGGGCGGCAACGACCAGGAAGTAAAAGATTTGATCGCAAAGCAGGGAAAATTTGAAGCCAAAATTGGAAATATCTCTGTTTTCAAGGGCGGCAACGACATAACTTATGTGTGCAGGTCAGCTGATTGCTCCGGTTTGTCGCCATACCAGGCACCAACGCAGGCGTCTGCAACCGAATGGGATTCTCAGTTCCGGTTTTCGATATCATTGAGCAATGCGGCAGCGCAAAGAATGGCAAATGTCACGAAGGACTTGACTGTCACTGGTCAGTATTTGTCGGAGCCAATTTCTCTGTTCTTAGACGACCAACCTGTTGATCAGCTTCAGATATCATCGTCATTGAGGGGGCAGGCTGTAACTGATATAGCTATCTCTGGTCCAGGAACAGGAACTACGGAACAGGAATCAGAACTAAATGCGCTTGATAATATGAAAAAATTACAAACCATATTGATTACGGGAAGCCTTCCAGTAAAGTTAAACATAGATGAGGTCGATACAGTTTCTCCTATCCTTGGAAAAACGTTTATTCATGATTCTATTGTCATGATGTTTTTGGCGATAATTGCTGTTACTCTGATTATTTACATAAGATACAGGAAAGCGCAAGTCGTAGTGCCTATCATGATTACTGGAATCTCAGAGGTAGTAATCATTCTGGGTGTTGCTGCTTTGATAGGGTGGAACATCGATATCCCTGCAATAGCAGGTATTCTTGTCGCAGTCGGAACTGGTGTTGATTCCCAGATTGTCATAGTTGATGAGTCGACTGCTCATAGAAACAAAGAAGTCAATTGGCTGAAGCGAATCAAGAATGCCTTCTTCATAATCCTTGCATCATACTTCACAGGACTTGCATCAATGTTCCCGCTCTTGTTTGCAGGAGCCGGCTTGTTAAAGGGATTCGCATTGACATCAATGCTTGGAATCACGATAGGTGTCTTCATCACCAGGCCTGCATTTGCCGCTGTTGTTGAACAATTGTTGAAAGACGAATGATCACTCTGTAAAATTTATAAACAGTACATCTTTTATGTTTACTATGAAGACCTACGTCATCTCGGTCGGTGGCAGTGCGATTGTTCCTGGCAAGATTGATACTGATTTTCTGAGAAATCTGAGGAAAACAGTCGACAAACTAAAGAAAAACAACAGGTTGGTTCTTGTTTGTGGCGGTGGAAAAATAGCAAGGGATTACATCAAAGCTGCGGAAGATTTGAGCACTTCAGATGCGATGGCATGCTTGGTTGGAATAAGGACCACAAAATTAAATGCGACTCTTGTATCATTAGTGATTCATGGCAACATCGACATGCCGGATTCATTACTAGAAATAAAAAAAGACCTGGAAAGGAAGAATGTCGTTGTAGTTGGTGCATTGGGATTCCAGCCGGACATGACTAGTGATGCCACAGCAGCGCAGATTGCTGAATACCTTGATGCGGAAATGTTTATCAATTTGACTGATGTTCCTGGATTGTTCAACAAAGACCCAAATAAGTATGATAACGCAAAATTCATCCCGAGAATATCCTTTGATGACTTCTGGAAAATTGTATCAAGGATCAAATTCAAGGCTGGCCAGCACTTTGTTCTTGACCAGTCTGGTGCAAAAATAATCAGGAGGGCAAAAATTAAGACAATCATCGTTAAAGGGCTCAAAAATCTTGAAAACGTAGTTCTGGGAAATAAATTCAGTGGAACGGTAATAGAATGAAAGTAATTCTTTATATGGCAATGAGTGTTAATGGATACATTGCAAAAAGAAATGATGAAACTCCTTGGTCAAAGGAAGAATGGAAAAGTTTCTCAAGTTTTGTGAAAAAAACAGGAAATTTGGTAATTGGGAGAAGAACATATGAACTTATGAAGGAAGACGGATTCAAGAATTTTGGGAATCCTCTTGTCATTGTCGTGACTCACCGAAAAATAAGAGACGTTCTTGCAGCTAAATCCCCGAAAGATGCAATTACTATTCTCAAAAGAAAAGGATTCAAAACAGTTCTTGTCGCGGGAGGCAGCAGATTAAACTCATCTTTCATAAAACCAGAACTTATTGACGAATTATATATCGATGTTGAGCCTTTGATTCTTGGCAAGGGTATACCTTTCTTTCAAGGAGAAAATTTCGAGAAGAAATTGAACCTTATCGACATATCAAAGTTGTCAAAGAACACCATACAACTTCACTATTCGGTTTTAAACAAATCCCACTAGCTTTATAAATGACCTTTTTATTTAATTCTATATGGACCTGCAGAAGTTAAGAGAAAAGGCAATAAAGGTCGTCAAAGCGAAACTAAGAGTTTCTGTAAAGGACGATTTGCTTATCATCCAGACTGTTTCAAGCATCGATGAAGTGGACAAGGCAGTAAACCTTCTTGCCAAAAGATTGCGTGAATGTTATGAACTTTACAATCCGGAAATATCAAAGCTGTTCACGGATCACGAAACATTTACTGATCAAATTCTTCAAAAACAGAAGAAGGAGTTGATTTCAGAATTCAGGATCAATGACCCGATGGGAGCTGATTTGAAGCAAAAGGACATTGATTCAATAATGAGACTTGCTAATGAAGTTAAGTCTTTGTTTGATTTCAGGCACATACAGGAGAAATACCTTGAAGACATGATGAAAGCAACATGTCCGAATGTGACTGCAGTTGCAGGAGTCCAAATAGGAGCAAAATTATTGTCGTTGGCTGGTTCATTGGAAAGATTATCCAAATTTCCTGCATCAACGATACAACTATTAGGCGCTGAAAAGGCATTGTTCAGACACTTGAGAAACAGAAGAAATCTTCCTCCAAAATATGGAATTCTCCATGAGCACGCGCTTGTGAATAAAGTTATACAGAAGAATAAAGGAAAAATGGCACGAACGTTAGCTGACAAGATAAGTATTGCCTCGAAAATAGATTTTTTCAAGGGGAAATTCTTTGGAGATACTTTATCGTCCCAGGTAGAAGATAAAGCAAAAGAGTTGAAACAATGATTCAGCCACATAAACAACTTAAAGGAGTATATTTTGGAAACGGGAAACATCCATTTATTGCAACAAAGGCGCTCGTTAAGGAGTCAGTTTATGGAGAGGAACTGATTACTGAAGGAAATGAGACATATCGTGTATGGGATCCGTTCAAATCAAAATTAGGTGCCGGAATATTCAAAGGCCTGTCTCAAATAGGGATTAAGCCAGGTTCGAAAGTTCTCTATCTTGGATGTGCCTCAGGAACTACGGTTTCTCACGTTTCGGATTTGGTAGAAAAAGAAGGATTTGTATATGGAGTGGATTTTGCGCCGAGAGTCATGCATGACTTTATATTCCTCGTTGAAAAAAGGGAAAACATACTACCTATAATGGACGATGCGAATCATCCGGAAAGGTACACTGAGTTTGTTGCTGATGTCGATGTGATTTTCCAGGATGTCGCGCAGAAAAACCAGGTAGAGATATTCCTTAAGAACTGCGATACATTCCTCAAACAAGGAGGGTTTGGATTGCTGGCAGTAAAAGCAAGATCTGTCGATGTCACGAAAAGACCTGACGACATATTCAGGATGGTGCAGACGGAACTGCAGAAGAAAATGGTCATTGTTGACCAAAAAAAGCTTGATCCATTCGAAAAGGACCATATTCTTTTCGTGGTGAAAAAGAGATGAGTGAGATAAAGATTCTAGATGTAGGTGATTTTCACGGCAGGTTTCCGAATAAATTGTTGAAAATAGCGAAAAGAAAGGATATCGATTTGATTGTTAGTCCTGGTGATTTTGCAGGAGACAATGAGCTTAACAAACTGTACTTCAAATATGTCTATGGGACAAACAAGCCATTGTCTGATTTCATAGGAAAGAAAAAGGCAAAGAAAATAGAGGACAGGAGCTTCAACACAGGAAGTAAAGTGTTGAAGACGCTGGATAGCTTAGGAAAACCAGTCATAATAGCAACAGGAAATTGGGATTATTCGAAATGGTTTGACATAGGAAGCAAAATCAAACTAAATAAGGATGAAAAGGCCTATATCAAAAAATTCTATTGTGTTCTAAATTCATGCGAAAACGTAATATTAATTGATTTCTCTACGAAAAAAGAGAAAGGAGTTGAATTTGCAGGATATCCAAGGAGTTCATATCCAGGATTTGTTTCAAAAAGATACAGAAGAAGCCTCATCAAGAAACACGGAAGAAAAGCTAGGAGATATGTTAAAAGCATGAATAATGACAACAAAAGATATTACTCAAAATTAAGCAAGTTGATTGGAAAAAACACAGTCTTCATAACACATAATGCTCCTTACATGACAAGGCTTGACAAGATAAAACAAGGACCTATGAACGGAGAACACTATGGAAGCTGGCTGGCAAAAAGGATAATAATTGATAGGAAACCATTTCTTGCGATTTGCGGCCATATGCATGAGGACCAAGGAATTATCAGGATTGGGCGGACTGTCGTTGTCAATGGCGGGGCCGCGTATGAAGGAAAAGGTTCCATTATATCGATTGATACCGAAACAAAAAAGGTTAAAAGCGTGAAGCTTATACGGTAAATCATGGAACTGAAAATTTATAACACACTTGGAAGGAAAATAGAAAGATTCAAGCCTATGAGTGATAAGAAAATAAACCTTTTTGTATGTGGCCCAACTGTATATGATTATTCTCACCTGGGCCATGCAAAGACCTATACGCAGTTTGATTTCATCGTGAGATTCCTTAGAAAATCTGGGTTTGATGTCTTTTATCTGCAAAATATAACAGATATAGACGACAAGATAATAAAGAGGGCAAGTGAAAAGAAAAAAACACCCAAGGAGCTTGCAAAAGAATTTGAAACATTCTACAAAGAAGACATGGCAGCATTGCACAATACCTCTGTTTCAAAATATGCGCGGGCTACTAACTATATTCCTCAGATCGTGAAGCAAGTCAAAACTCTGCTTGAAAGAGGATTTGCCTACAAAATAAACGACGGCTATTACTTCGATCTGAGAAAATTCAGTGAGTACGGAAAGTTATCTGGAAGAACCGCTTTGCAGGAAGAGGACTCAATTTCAAGGATAGATGAAAACGAGGAAAAAAGAAACAAGGGAGATTTCTGCCTTTGGAAATTCGAAAAACCAGGCGAGCCATTTTGGGATACCGAATTGGGCAAGGGAAGACCGGGCTGGCACATAGAAGATACTGCAATCACCGAGGAGTTCTTCGGTCCACAATATGACATCCACGGAGGCTCTGTCGACTTGATCTTTCCGCATCACGAGGCAGAGATTGCGCAAATGGAGTCCGCGTCCGGAAAAAAACCATTGGTCAGGTATTGGATGCATACCGGATTTCTCAACATAAACTCTGAAAAAATGAGCAAGAGCAAAGGGAACTTTTTGACAGTAAGGGAGGCATTGAAGCAGTATGATTATCGTGTATTGCGGTATTTCTTCCTATCAAACCATTATCGCATGCCGCTTAATTATGCCTCTGAGCTTCTTGAGCAGGCAAAGCAAAGTCTTCAGAGGATTGATGATTTTATATTCAGCATAGATAAAGCCTATGATGACAAGCAAAACACAAAAAAAATAACAGAAACTAGGAAAGCAGTGATGAACTCGTTGAATGATGATATCAATACGCCGATTGCGATTGCATCTTTATTTAAGTTTATAAAGGATATAAACAAAGAAGGCAAGGCAGGAAAGCACGTGCTTTCGTTCATGAAAGAATTAGACGAGTTATTTGATTTCATGAAGTTCGATTCTGGTTCCATAAACAAGGACATTGAAACTCTTATTGAAAAGAGAGATGAAGCGAAGAAAATCAAAGATTTCAAAACAGCAGATAGAATAAGAGATGAATTGAAAGCAAAAGGAATAGAATTGCTTGACACCAAAGATGGAGTCAAGTGGAAAAAAGTCAATTAGATGAAAGCTTGTTGTTCTGATTCGTTTCAGCCATTTCTATGCTTATTTTCAATTTATTAGAAATTTCAATTTCTCCCATTCCAAAATCAACATTCTGGGATCTAGTGGTTGCCTTTATTTCCTGAAGCATCTCGTCGAAATTCTTCTTCACTTTTCCGTCCAGTTTCGGCAATTCAATTGTTAGATTTTTTATCTCCGTTTTCAATGAAAGTGCCTTTTCCGACTTGAACTTTCTCACGGCCGAAATTATTACAACAGCCAAATCACCTGCCTGTTCCGCCGAGTCATCAATCTCTGAATGCTCGAATTTAGGCCAGTCAGAAACATGTATGGATTTCTTATTCTCTTCTTTCGCAAATTTCATCTGATATATCTCCTCAGTTATATACGGCATAATTGGAGCAAACATCTTTAGAATGCTCAAGATTGACTTGTGAAGAGTATATTGTGCTCCATTCTTTCCTGATTTGTATTTATCTGGATTATAAGTCCTGTCTTTTATTATCTCGAGATAGTTATCGCACAAGGTACCCCAGAAGAACTGGTCGACATCCATTCTTACTTTCGAATATTCGCAGGCATCAAATGATTCTGTTGCAGTCTTTATTAATTTATTCAACTTGGTTAGCATCCAATGATCAATTGCAGAAGTGTTATCTTTTTTGCCTTTGAAATCTTCTAGCTGCATGAATGCGAATTTTGATGCGTTCCATAATTTAGTTATTGTTTTCTGTCCTGTTAGTAGATCCTTTTCCTGGTATCTGATGTCTTCTCCGAGTTTTGCTCCGGCAGCCGCGAATCGGAGGGCATCTGCAGGGTATTTTGCAAGGACTTGCGCAGGCTCAACAGTATTTTCCTTTGATTTGCTCATTTTTTCCCCTTTCGGATCCAAAACATAACCAGAAATGACTATGTCTTTCCATGGAACCTGATTATTATTGTAGATTCCCTTGACAATTGTGTAAAAGGCCCATGTCCTGATTATATCGTGAGCCTGTGGCCTTAACGCATTTGGATACATGGTCTTAAAATCAATATCATCAAATCCTTTGTCCCCGACCCAGTTTGTGATTATCTGAGGGCTCATGGAACTTGTCGCCCATGTGTCCATGACATCGATTTCTCCCTGGAACTCATCTGAACCACAGGAGCATTTTACTTTTGGTTTTGATATAAGCGGATCTACGGGAAGATATTTTTCATCAGCTATTGCTATCTTTCCGCATTTTTTGCAACTCCAAATAGGGAAAGGAACTCCAAAATGCCTTTGCCTTGATACGCACCAATCCCAATTCAATCCCTCAACCCAGTGCACGTATCTTGACTTCATATGCTCTGGATACCATTTTATTTTATCCGCTGCTTCTATGAATTTATTTTTATTTTCAAGTACTTTTATGAACCACTGCTTTGTTGTAAGAAATTCAATCTCTGTTCCGCATTTGTCATGAACGTTCACTGCATGTCTTATGTGTTTTTTATTCAGCAGTAGACCCTCTTTATCTAAATCATCAAGGATAGCTTTTCTTGCTTCCTTGATGGTAAGATTTTCATATTTTCCAGACAAATGATTCATCCTTCCATCTTTTGCGAGAACAATTCTTGGCTCAACCTTTCTTTTTGCGATTGCTTCCGCATCATACTTGTCACCATATGAACAGACCATAAGAATACCTGAACCTTTCTCAGGATCAGCAGAAGAGTCTGCAAAAATAGGGACCTTGTAATTGAACAAAGGAACAATAACTTCCTTTCCAACAATGTTTTTATACCGTTTGTCATCGGGATGGACGTACACGAAAACGCACGCAGGAATCAATTCAGGTCTTGTTGTGGCTATTGTTATTTTGTCTCGTCCTTTTTCACCATGAACAACTCCGAACTGGACGTCATTGAATGTCGAATCCAGTTCCTTGTCCTCCAATTCAGCTTGTGCAATTGCTGTCTGACAATTCACGCACCACATGCTGGGTGCAGTTTGCTGATAGACGAGACCTTTCTTCATCAAATCAATGAATGATTTCTGGGATGTCTTTATACAGTGAGAATCTATTGTGGAGTAGATGTTTGAAAAGTCACAACTCATTCCGATTATCTTCCAGTCATTTATGAATTCAGGAGTTATTTCCTTCAATGTGCTCTGACACAGCTTGACGAATTCATCTCTGGACATGTTTTTTGATTTTACGTTCTTCAATTTCTCGATAAGTCTTTCTGTTGGAAGACCGTTGTCATCCGTGCCGAAGGGATAGTATACATTATCTCCCATCATTCTCCTGAATCTTACAACAAAATCCTGTTGTGAGTAAGAATACGAGTGTCCGATGTGCATCCTTCCTGAAACAGTGGGTGGAGGTGTGTCAACAACATACAAATTTCCCTTTTTCTTTTTATCAAATTTGAATATAGATTCATTCTCCCAGAACTCCCTCCATTTCTTCTCGGATTCCTTGAAATTGTATGTTTCTGCCATTGAGTTTTGGCAGTTTTGCTACTTATTTAAACTTTACCCCTAAAAAGCGTTTAAACTATCTTAAAAGGCCACAGGACAATCTAGAGTAAGTTTTATTAAAGAACGGATTCATTCTATTTTCATGAAAGGGTTCATTGTTTATTCCACGTACAGAATCGACGAGCAAAAAGACAGTACCTTGATTTATTTGTTCGGCAGGCTGGAAAACGGTGAGAGCTTCCTCACAATGAATGAATACAAGCCTTATTTTTACATAAAGACGGCAGACAAGAAAGGAGCAACGGATGCTATCAACGCAGAGTTCGAAGAAACATCCTGTGTTAATTTCAAGAATGAAAAACTAACCAAAGTTTCATTCAAAACGCCTTCTAATCTTAAGGACAACCGGGAAATTCTGGAAAACAAGCACATAAAGACATTTGAATCTGATGTTCTCTTCATAAACAGGTTCCTTATTGATCACGAGATAACTGCCTTGATGGACATAGAAGGGGATTACAAAAGAGGAGATTTTGTGAATCGAGTTTATGAAAATCCTAGATTAAAAGGAATTGAAACGATCAATACAGAGGATCTTCCAAAAATAAGCATACTCTCGATTGATATTGAAACGGGAATGAAAGGAGAGTTGTATGCGGTATCGATGTTCTCTGAGAAATACAAGAAAGTCTTCATTATTGGCGACAAAAAATTAGAGAATGCAGTTTCATTTACGGACGAAAAGTCGCTGCTCGAGGCGTTCAAGAAAAAAGTGATTGAACTTGACCCTGATATAATCGTAGGCTGGAACGTCATCGATTTTGATCTGGATTATCTGAAGAGAGCATTTGAAAGGAACAAGATACAATTTATCCTTGGAAGGACGGAATGGCCGTGCAAACTGAGGATAGAAAGCTCGTTCTTCATCGATTCGAAGGCTGATTTTCCGGGCAGGCAGGTTTTAGATGGAATTCATCTCCTGAAGTCATCGTTCATCAGGCTTGCAGATTATAAGCTGGATACGGCCGCACAGGTTATTTTAGGAGAGAGGAAACTAATCGGGCATGAAAACAAAGGAGAGGAGATAGAGCAAGCGTTCAAGCACAATCAGCAGAAGCTCGTTGATTACAATCTTCTCGATTCTGAATTAGTTTACAAGATTTTAGACAAAAAGCAGTTGATAACTCTGACAATGCTGCGCTCTGCACTGACGGGAATGTCCCTGGATAGGGTTTCTGCATCCGTGGCTTCATTGGATTCTTTGTATTTACGAATGCTGAAGAAAAAAAATATTGTCGCAAATTATATCGCAAAAAAATCAGAGGATGATGAGGAACGGGTTACTGGTGGATTTGTGATGCAATCTGTTCCAGGAATATATGAAAACATTGTTGTCCTTGATTTCAAGAGCCTGTATCCATCGGTCATAAGGACGTTCAATATAGATCCTTATTCATATGTCGAAAGTCCCCCGAAAGGAGTTGACAAGAAAAAATATATTGTATGCGTGAATGGTGCAGTATTCACAAATGATTTCGGATTCCTGCCGCAAATCATCGAGAGGATATGGAAGCAGAGGGATTTGGCGAAAATCCGAAAAGATGAAACGGCAAGCTTTGCATTGAAAACGTTGATGAATTCGCTGTGGGGGGCAATCGCAAACCGTTCATCGCGATATTACTCGTTGGAAATAGGAAATGCAATCACACATACCTGTCAGAGCATGATTAAGTTGTGCGCCCAGAAAATAAGGGAGAAAGGCTATGATGTCATTTATGGTGATACGGATTCCGTGTTCATAAAAACCAATGCTTCCTCTTCTGAGCAGGCGGAAAAAATAGGAGATGAGCTTGTCAATGAGGTCAACACATTCCTGAAGAATTACATCAAAGAAACGTATATGCGCGATTCGCACCTTGAACTCGAGTTCGACAAAGTCTTCAAGAAATTCATGATGCCAAAAACACGGGGCACCGAAACCGGATCAAAAAAAAGGTATGCCGGTCTTCTGATCGAGAATGGAAAGGAAGAAATAGATATAACTGGAATGGAATTCGTGAGAGGAGATTGGTGTGAGGCTGCAAAAGAATTTCAATACAAACTCCTTGACTTGATCTTTCACGGCAAAGAAGATGAAGTAAAAAAATTCATAAAGAACTATGTGAAGGATATCCTTGCAGGAAAGATGGATGGCAAGCTAGTTCTCAGGAAATCTATACGGAAGGATTTGATAGAGTACACAAAAACGACTCCGCCACATGTCAAGGCGGCACGAAAACTTAAGGCGATAACGAGTAGCGTTATAGATTACTACATGGTCAAGGAAGGCGATGCAAAAGATGGCGAGCCATATCCTATTGAGATGATGGAAGGCAAAAAGATTAATTATGATTATTACATAGAAAAACAAATCGAACCGCTGGCAGACACTGTGCTTAGCTTTTATGGAATGACCTTTGAAAGTCTTATGAAGGGGCATACGCAAAAAGGATTGGATGGATTTTTCTAACTAATGGCAAAGCTTTAATATGTGATTATATTCATTTTTATGATGAATAAAACTCTCTTTTTCTTATGTGCAATGCTTCTTTTAGTAGGTTGTTCCCCAAAACAAACACCAGGAATTCAAATACAATACACTGGCCCATCACAGATGAACTTTCCTGAGCAAAATGTGACGGTTAACACTACTGTCGATCCTTGCGCAAATATTACTGACGATGGTCCTCACAATCTTTGCCTGTACAACTACGCACTTTATTCAGAAAATGCTAGTTTATGCCCTGCAATACCGGATGTCAATCTTTTCTTTTTGTGTTATCAGGACATTGCAAGAGATTTGCAAGATCCAACCATCTGTGTAAACATTCATGATGATAATCAGCGAGATTTGTGCTATCTTCCAATTGCTGAAAAAAAGCAGGAATTCCTTTTATGTGCGAGCATACTCTCAAGCGATATGAGGAGCTCATGCTATGATCATATGAATCTTACAGGAAAAGACCCGAACATTTGCGGTCAGATGTGGACCGAAGATTTAAGGAGCGAATGCAGAATGAGAATAAAAGAGAGTAACCCTTAAATACATATCTTCTTTCTTATTTTCATGCAAGAATTATTCGTTAAGAAGTACCGGCCTCGTTCTTTTGCGGACATAAAGGGAGAGGACAAGGCGCTTTCTTCTCTAAAGGATTTCATCAAAAACAAGAAGAAAAAATGTGCCATTCTATACGGGCCAACAGGTTCCGGAAAGACAAGTGCAGCTTACGCCGTTGCCAATGAGCTTGATTACGAGCTACTTGAGATGAATGCGTCTGATTTCAGGAATGCGGAAGGGATGCAAAGCATAATTGGAAACGCATCAAGGCAGAGAAGCCTTTTCTCAAAGGGAAAGATAATCTTGGTTGACGAAATCGACGGGTTGAGCGGCACACAGGACAGGGGAGGAATCCCTGAACTTATAAAAATAATTGATGAATCCCCGTTCCAGATTATATGCACAGCGATTGATGTGTTTGATTCCAAATTTTCTCCGCTTCGAAAAAAATCACTGATGATTGAATTCGAGATCCCTTCTGTTGATGCCATGTTTGAAGTTCTCAGTACGATCTGCGAGAAGGAGAAAATAAAATACGATGAGGTGAGTTTGAAACAACTTGCAAGGCAGGAAGGAGGAGATGTCAGAGCGGCAATAACCGATCTGCAGCTTCTTAGTAATGTGCATTCCATCACAAAAGAAGGTGTGGATTCTCTTGAATCACGAAACAGGCAAGAATCCATACCACAGGCGTTGGTCAAGGTTTTCAAAACAACAGACACGTCTGTTGCATTGAGGGCATTCGATTCGGTTGACGAAGACTTGAACAAATTGTTGCTCTGGGTTGATGAGAATCTTCCCTATGAATACAAGAAAGCTAGTGATTTAGATATGGCATATCACTATATGTCCCAAGCAGACATTTTCAACAGGCGAATAAGACGGTGGCAGCACTGGAGATTTTTGGTGTATATCAATGCATTCTTGTCGGGAGGAATCGCAGTTTCAAAAGATGAGAAATACAAAGATTTCGTGCAGTATAAACCAACAACACGTATCCTCAAACTATGGATGGCAAAACAGAAGTATGCAAAACGAAAAGCAATTGCAGAGAAAATACATGGAAAGATGCATACTTCAGTAAAAGAAACAATAAAGTCAACTATTCCTTATCTTCAAACTATCTTCAGGAAAAACAAAATTGAATCAGAGAAGATTTCCTCAGATCTTGGACTGGATGAAGAAGAAGTCGAATGGCTCAAAAAATAGCCAAACAAGCTTTATTTATGTAGTTATTAGTAATGGATGACTAGCCTTCTACAAGACGTTTATACGCCTTCTAAAGCCATTTTACACCGAAGAGTATATAAATAAACTTTAAACTATAACGTGGTATGGTTGAGAATGAATCAAAGGAGTTGGCGGCATTCATTGTGGATAATGGGTTCATTTGGGGGCCTTCTCCTGAAATTTACGGAGGGGTTGGCGGTTTCTATGATTATGGCCCTCTGGGCAAGCAATTAAAAAATAATGTTGAAAATGCAATAAGAAGAGTGTTCCAAATAAATGAATTTTGGGAAGTCGAGTGCCCAACGATTATGCCTGCCATCGTTTGGAAAGCATCAGGCCACCTAGGTGGTTTTTCTGATCCGCTGATAAAATGTTCAAAATGCAATGCGGAGTTTAGGGTAGATAGGTTAATTGCAGAATTCAATCCAAATATAAATGTCGGCGGTTATTCAAATGAAAAGTTATTGAAGGTCATCAAAGACAACAATATTGTCTGCACAAATTGTAAATCTCAATTGAAGAATGAAATCATAAAACACAGTTTGATGATGAAAACAACAATTGGAACTGATTTAGAGGCATACAACAGACCGGAAACAGCGACAACAACGTACCTTCCATTCAAGAGATTTGATGAATTTTTCAGAAAAAAATATCCTTTCGGTGTTTTTCAGATAGGAAAAGCATACAGAAACGAAATTTCTCCGAGACAAAGCGTAATGAGGGGCAGGGAGTTTACGCAGGCGGAAGGTCAGTTGTTCATTTTAAAGGATCAAAAGAATAATTTTGCAAAATTTGAAGAAGTTAAAAATAAAAAACTTCCTCTATGGTTTAATGCCGCTGATGCCATGATTGAAACGACACTTGGTGATGCAATAAATAAAGGAAAGTTGAAAAATCAGGCATATGCCTGGTGTTTGAACCTTGCTTATGAGTTATTCTTGGCAATGGGCATCCCAAAAAACAGAATAAGGATGAGGCAGCATGCAGAGAATGAAAAGGCGTTCTACGCGGATGATGCTTGGGATGTTGAAGTCCTTTTAAATAGTTATGGTTGGTATGAAGTTTGTGGAATTCATGACCGAACAGATTATGATTTAAGCCAGCATAGCAAAGAAAGCAAACAGAAATTAGAAACATTTAATGAAGAAACAAAACAAAGAGAAATTCCGCATATTTTAGAGATTGCATTTGGAACGGATAGGCCAACATTCGCCTTGTTGGATATATTTTTCGACGGGAAGGATCCTGAGAATAAGATGTTTAGAATTCCTGCAAATTTGGCCCCAATAAAGATTGCAGTTCTTCCATTGGTTAACAAGTTGGAAAAAGAAGCAAAAGAAGTTTATTATGATTTGAAAGAAAGATTTACTTGTCAATACGACAGGTCTGGCTCAATCGGAAGAAGATATGCAAGACAGGATGAAATTGGGACACCATATTGCATAACTATAGATTTCGATTCATTGGAAAAACAAGATGTCACAATCCGTGATAGAGATTCGACAAAACAAGTAAGGATTCCCATAAAAAATGTTCCTGAGACTATCAGGAAACTAGTTAATGGCGAGATAGAATTTAAAAACATATAAGCATTTAGACTGAAAAAGAGGAACATGGAGCATACAGACCACATAATTGCATGGGAGCTTCTCTTCATATTTGTCTTCTCGTCATTGTTGATAATCCAGTCAACAAATCCGGGCCTTTTGTCTATCACAGGGCGCGCGACACAGAGCATTCCATCGCAAAATGACGTTCTTTCAGAAATAGATTCTTCAATACAGAACCTTGATTTTATCAATGATGCGAACGATTTCTCGATGTGCCTCATAGTGAATGTGGACCCTATAACTGTATATTCTTTCGACGTTGTAAAAACGAATGGCGCAGTTGCCGTGACTTCATCGGATCAATTGTTGTGTAAAGGGACTCAGAATGAAGACATTATAATATCTTATGTAAGCTACGATGCATTAAAATTACAGCTTAGTTCAAATCCTGCTTTTGACACATTCAAAAATACAGGGGATGGCACTGCATTTTACGTCTACCCTTCCAAGTTGATTCTTCCTGGAATGAAGATAGCCGATCCTGTAACATTGAAGGCCAAGTTTGGGACAATCTTGAATAAATATTTCACCCAGCAGGAAATCAACCAGATGTTGAACCCGGCACAACCGCAGACAAGTTCACCTCTTCCAGCCACATCTTACTTATTCTACATAATCATCGGCCTTGTTTCATTGGTTTTGGTCGTTAGCATAGGAATTGTCTTATTTTCGAAGAAACCAGACATAAAGGAGAACCTTGAAATCGTTTCATACATAAAATCATCTGTCGCTCAAGGATTTACGCGGGAGCAAGTGCGTCAGGCATTGCTCAGCAGTGGATGGCCGGAGGAAAAGATTCAGGAAGCGTTTAAAAGCATGAATTCTGGCCCTTAGAAAACTATATAAATGGCGTTTTTTCCTGTCTTTCTATGAACATAAAGGATTTACACGCAAGACAAGGGGATGTGGACGTTGTTGCAGAAGTTATTGACAAATCACAGCCAAGGGAATTTGATAAGTTCGGCAAGAAAGGAAGGGTCTGCAACGCAAAAATAAAAGATGAGACAGGGTCGGTCACGCTTACTTTGTGGAATGATGAGATAGATTCAGTCAATGTTGGTGATAAAATCAAGATCACGAAGGGCTATGTAGGAGAATGGCAGGGAGAATTGCAATTATCCGCTGGCAAGTTCGGAAAGATTGAAGTCGTTGAAAAAGGGCAACCCGTCATGAAAAACTTCGAGGAGGCGGCGCCCCCTGCAGAAGAGGAAGACCTCGACGAGGACTCTGATGACGTTGAAGAAGAAGACGTTTTCTAATTTCTGATTTTTTCATAAAACCGAAAGTTTTTAAACAACTTATTGATGCATAAATCCCACGGGATAGTAGCTCAGCCTGGGAGAGCACACGACTGAAGTGATAAAATCGCAGAACTCGTGGTGTCGCTGGTTCAAATCCGGCCTATCCCATTTTTCTTGGTCGTTTCAATTTTAGGATGTTGGAACTGCTGGAATTATTGCAGCAGCGATTGTATTGAATACCAATGTAATGGCTAGGGCAACTATTATGTATATTATTGTGCTTTTTATTAGATTTTTTCCAAGCAGATATTCTTCACTCAATTTATCCTCACCGTTCTCTATCTTATTTGACAACACAGTCATAATGTAAATGATTTGGACGACATAGATACCTACGATAAGCTGGAAATAAAATGTCGGGATTGGATCTCCGAAAAGATTAACGATACTTACCGATGATGATGTGGCACCATTTAGTCTCGTTCGTAATTGCTCTATAATCGTGCTTACCATGGATGTGATTCCTATGACAATTCCTGAGATGGCGGGTGTCATTCCGGATATCTGCATCTTCATAGAGGATATTATGTCTTCCATCAGGTCCTTCAGCCTTTCATTTACGCGATGGATTTCCTTGATGTAGCTCGAGACGCTCAATACCGCTTTTGACGCGATTGCTGGTCCCTTCTTTGCAGACTCTACCATGACCTTCATAGAACTCTCGATTATGTTTGATGGGAACGCAAGCAATGCCCCTTTATTCGGGCTGAAAATTGCTTCCTCGATTCCCATTCCAAGCCTTCGTATGTTTGCGGATATTGCCTTGAAAAAAGAACCAGACACAGTATTTTCCATGGTGTTTGCAACCCTGTCAAATGCAATTTCCGCTGGCAGACCGTCCGCCAGCCTGTTCCCCAATTGGAATAAAGCGGATGCGAACTCTTCCTCAAGTGCTTTTGTGTTTTCCCTGATTTTCAGGACATTTTCAGATCTAAATTTGAAATAGAGTCCGATCGCTAGGGCAAGACCTAGTGGAACTAAAAAACTGATTATTGTAGCACCAAGTCCATATGGCCCAAGTGTGATAGGATTGCCGTTCGAATCAACAGTTTGCTTGAAACCTAGAAGCGCGAATTTTATATTTCCAGTGTAGTTGGATGTTATGGTATTGATTGTAACTATTTGACCGCTCGTTCCGTCATATATAACATCAAATCCGGGATTTATTGCATGAATGATCAATGGGCTTAATCCAATCATGATAAAAACAAAACCAACAAGAATGCTCACCGCAAGAGGACTTATCAAGATCTCCTGGTTTGCAATTTTCAGGATTATTTTCTTGTATTTTTTCAGGTTGGGATTTGTATCCGATGCATCGCCGCTTCCGTATCCTGTGGGCCTTTTGGAAAGTATGTTAGTGCCCATATAATATACAAGAATTGGAAGAACTACGTTGTAGACAACGGCAATATGGTACCATTTTACGAAACTAATGAAGCTTACGATAAGTGGAAGTATGACTAGTCCAAGAATGGGTAAAATAATTCCCAACATATGAAGTGTCTCTATTGGCGACTTGAGGTTCTGCGCATAGTGAAGCATTTTCTCGTATGTCTCTTCAAGAATAACTTCCAATGATTTCTCCAGTAATTCAATACGCCTATCTTCAGAACCTTCGAGTAATGATGATTCGATAAGGTGCATAGCCTCCACAAATTCCTGATTGTATGCCTTCCATGTATCAAGATACGCATCAAGTGCATCCTTTACACTTTCGTACTTATCAGTCTGGACATCCCAAAGAATCTTTTTCAAGTCAAGAGATAATGGGGCGGAAAGGTGGTTCGCCGCAAAATCAATGGCACGTTCAAGATTCGATGTATGTCTCATGTATGTAACCATGAAGAAAACAGAGAGCACCATTTGGTTGCTTGCCTTAAGTCTCCAAGAATCTGCAAATGTCATTGGAAGTTTCTGGAGCGGGAGGTACAATGCAAGAGCCACGAATATGAAGAAAAATACAAAGAAGAATGATGGCGCAGCGTTCTTTGTAAGTCCAAGCGCATTTGTTAAGATTGGAAGAGAGTAGCTAAGCAATGATCCGACGAGGGCTATCACTGTGGGAATAAGCATTGCAAAGCTATACGCCCCAGCAGGTGTTATATTCAACCCAGTTATCTTAAGTGCAGCCTCGATTTTGGGCAGGTCCTTTGGACCAGGGTTTACCTTGATTATTTTTTCGCAGAAGGTGCATGATTTCTCATATAAGCTCATGTTTCCAGGAAGATATTGCTTTCTGAATTCCTGGTATTCCTTGGTAGTTATTGGTCCAGAAGAAACGCTCCCAAGAGGAACCTTCAATTGTGCTTCTACTTTTTTGGTATATTTCTCGATTAAACCCTTTATGTCATCTTTTCGAGAGTTCTCAGTCATTCCTTTCCTCTTTTCTTTATCATTGTTTTCATCCATTCATTCCATCTGAAGAATATCTGCTTTGTGTCAAGTTCTCCCAATTCATCACGCACCTGTTCTGATATCTTGTGGAACTCATCGTTTGCAAGAATTGAGAACTCAGCCTCAAGAATGTTCGGATCATTAGTTTGCCGTGCATATTTAACAATTGCCTCACTTATTTTAGCCCGCAACTCAATGTTTTCCCATACAGCATCCCAGTTCCCTGCCCACTCCTTCACATTGCTTGCTACGGCTTTTATAATTTCAGACTCACCATTAATCAAAATATCAGTCGGAACTAACTGATCTGTTTCGGCATCATATCTCATCAACTCGGCAAAACCGTGCTCTGCAACAGGATCATCAGTCCAGTATTTTCGCACTTCTGTTATTGATGTTACCCGTCTCCACTTGTGCAATCCATCAGGAGAACGGATAGGATTTGCGACGATGATTATGTCTGTTGCCTTGAAGCTTGTCCGCGGTACTTCAAGATCGTTGACGACTCTATCAAAGACACCATATGGCGAGTCGCCATGGATTGTTCCTGCGACGACGTTTGCCAATGCACCGACTCGCATGGCTTCGTATAACGCCTTTGCCTCTAAGGAACGGATTTCGCCGACAAACAATGCGGAATCTCCAAGACGCAATGTTGTTCTGATTCCTTCATCTGCAGAGACTTCCGAGCTTCCTTTTGATAATGCAGATGCCACTTTCATCTGCTGTATGTTATAGCCAAGGTCCCTCATAGCTTTCCCAGGCAGTTCGAGCGTATTGTGTGCAACAATATTTTCGCATATGAAACTCTCGCATCCCGGAACAGAAAAATCATATACATACTCATTCGATTTTTTAAGGCGTTTAATTTCGATGATTTCATCGAAAATCACATCCGAATTAACGAGTATAGTTAGGTTTTCAAGTAGTCTGCTTCCTGATTTCTTCGGCAACAGCACGGAAAGTTTTTTTCTTCCTATGGCATTGCCTTTTGTTATGTAATCACTTCTGCTAAAATGTTCTTTGAACATTTCTGACAATTTGTTTTTGACATCCTCGTTAAAGATGAAAGTATCTGTAGTATCGTGAGTTGAAATTCTCTTGCAAGATTTTCTGAGATTTTTTGTTTTATATTGTTGCAAAAATCCTATGTGTTCTGAGAAGTTCTGCAATGAGTCCAACGCTGAAATTGCAGCACGAATGGTTCCATCTCTTTTGATCCTTTTTCCTGTTCTCAACATGATTTTAAATAGTAACAGGAGTGTTTGCATGTCTTTTAGCAGCTCTTCGCCTGCGAGGTTGATCATTATCTCCTTATCTGTGGCACAGCCATCCCCACTAAATATGCCCTTTAGAAACGCTGCAATCTGCTCCGTGCTCAGCCCGAATATCCACTCAGGAACTCTTTTAGTGTAGGCATTTCCTGTAAATCTCAAAATATCTTGCATCACAATTTTCAGCGTTTTGGAGTTTATCATGTATGAGATGCCGTCTGAGTGCAGTTTGATGTGCAATCCGAGTTTTTTTGCGATATTGGAGACAACTCTTCTATCCTCTGGGTCATTGCACGATATGATCACAGAATTTTTGTCATAGCAACCGTCTGCAATCCACAGTCCGAAAAATGTCAACAGCTCTTGGCTCAATGAAAGCGTCAGCGGCAGTTTCTTGATGGAATTTTCCCCATATTTGAAATAGTCACCCCTAAAATCAAGCGAGTGTTTCATTACAATCATTTTTTTGACTATTCTTGAGGGAAGTACATTTCTTCTTTTCCATCCTCGTACGGTTTGCTTTGAATAGCCTTGTGCAAGTCCAATAGAAAGAACCTTGTCGAAATCGTCGTTCAATATTTTTGTTGTTGTTTTTCCAGAAATGAAGGAATCTTTGTTTTCCACTACTTTATCAAACAGCGATATATTCTCCTTTTTTTTGTTCAACATTGGTAACACTCGTGGAATGGCAATTCTATCTCCAATAGCGAGTTCACGCACTTTTACTTCTTCTATTGAAGCATCTTTTCCTATCGAAAAGAGCGAGTGATCTCCTGTGACTTTAATAGCTCTTCCAGTCCTGGTTTTGATTTTGTATATATGTTTCGAGACCCTGTGTCTTATGAGTTTGCTTGGCTTCGCAATGCATATCTTTCCTTTCTTATCCATCGCAAGAACCTCGATATTTTCTATATTTGGCAGGACTTCATAGCCTGTGGTGGCAATTGTGCCTTTGTATTTTTCGAATGCTTCATCAATCAATTTTCCAATCGTTGTTCTTCTAAACTCATTGTTTTTTTTAATGAGTAGCTCAGAATCTCCTGTGACACTGTCCTCTATTGTAATTATTCTGAATCTCCTTAATATTGATGTGAGTATTGCGCCGAGCAACGATGTCTTACCCGAACTTCGTGTTCCTGCGACAAGAATTGTCCTGTTTCCATCGATGATGAAACTAAGAAGTCCTGCGGCAAGCGGATTTATCATTTTGTTTTTCACGAACAAGGGCAATGTCCATGGTTCATCTCTATGTCGTCTGAATGCATAACCCAGTCCAGATGGATCCAGTGGCGGTGCGATGACACCAACTCTCGCTCTCGCTCCCGGGAACTCAATTTCCGTGTCAAGGATTGGATTTGCTTCGTCCAATGGTCTTGCCGACATTAATCGCAGCTTCGATGCCCAGCTCTCTGCTTCCGCTGGAGTGGGAATTATATTGGTGGTGCATTCTCCCCATTCGGAATGAACGACAAACATGGGAACGTGTCCCATTGGGCTATTGATGGTTACATCTTGTATTTTATCATCACTTAATAGCACCTCTATCAGCCCGAATCCAATGGTGTACCGCACAAGAATAGCTGTCAATTCATTAAGCTCTTCATCACTTAGTCGTAAGTTTCTATAATTTGCGAGCTCTTCGAGCAGATCCCTTCCAACATTGTAGAACACCTCTCTCATATGCTCTGGATCTGCGAACTCTTCCTTTGCTGGCTGGTGCTCGGCCATGATTCTTCTTGCCAGATCCAACAATTCATAATTATCTTCGCTTAGCCTGAATTCAGGCGGACTAATGTGGTATAGATATTGTATCGTATCTGGTGTCTTGAATATGGTTACCTCTGTGCTTCCCATTGAATAATTGTCGAGCTCTTCACCATCTATAGGATAAGATGCCATCAATTTCGTATACATGAAATCAGGCTTGATTAACGGAGAAAATAGTTTTTTGTAAACATCCCTGTCTCCCACTTTGTAGCCCGGGAGATATGGTTTTGCAAGAATTATCATTTTTGTTTTGTCAAAGAGGTTAATGGCGTACACAAGAACCCTGATTAGGCGTTGTTGATACGGTGCCGCTCTTATGTCCTGGACTTTTTCAAGACTCGTTCTCTCTTCCCTTAGCATACGTGTTAGTTCGACGTAACATCCAAGAGGATCTGATTTCATCATGGTAAACAGCAACGTTCTTAGTTTCACGTAGCTTGCTCCTAGAAACATTTCTCCATGCTCTACGTCAAGTTGCTCGTAATTGATTATGTCCTTTTCCTTAATGAGCTTGTTGTACAATAATGCAATTTCGGCAACCATCCTTGTCTGGGGGAAATCATATTCATAATCTCTTTTCTGAGTGAATATAATTCTCGTTGCCTGTGAAATCTCAAGAAGCATATCCATGGTCCTAGACATGGTGATGGGATCATCTTCCAGCGATGGGACTGTCAGCCAGTTTTCCGCATTTATGCGGAGGATAGTCTCCTCTCCTTCATGTAAAACTTCGTATTGATTTTCGTCCGCCACACTGCCCTTTTTATACCACTACTTTATAGCAACAAATTATTATATAGTCGCCTCTATTTAAATGAAATAATCATTACAACATATATAAAGATTAGGGTCAATACATTGTACTATGTCAGATCAACCGCAAGCTCCAAAAGTCGATCAGAAAAAAAATATTTTTGGAGGTAAAGAGGAAGTAAGCCCCAATATTGTTTCTGATGTTGCCGCGCAAGTCAGCAATGTGAGCAGATCATTGAAGACATTGGATGACCGCTACACAACTCTGCGTAAAACCGTCCAAGTTTCTGAGCAGAACATGATATCCAATGATAAGAAAATCATTGACGATATTCGCCTGATCAATTCAGAGATTCTCGATTTGAAAACAGACATCAATGACATTAAGGAGAAGATGACGATGTTTGTAAAGGAATTGAAATTATCTGCAACGAAAGAAGAGGTTAATGTTTTGCAGAAATACATAAGTTATTGGGAGCCGCTTAGCTTTGTGACGCATGAAGAGCTCAACAAAATGCTTTCTGAACGAAAGGCATGAATGAGAAAGCTTTAAAAAGTCCTTTTTGTTATTCTTAAGCAATGGCTGACCAAGCACTCATAAATCAAATCTTGCAATTGCGTTCTCAGAACTTAACCAATGACGACATCGCACAAAGACTTTTGTATCAAGGATATAGCAACGCGCAGGTCTTTGATGCCATCTCTCAGGCGGACATTACACCAGCTGTTGATGACGGCCAACAGGCCGCTGATTACGGAGTAGCCTCGTCTTATACATACGACAATCAAATGCCTTCTCCCACAATGGCGCCGCAACAAGTGCAAAATAATACGGTCTCTTCCGACCGAATCGAAGAGATTGCAGAATCAATTATTGAGGAGAAATGGAGTGATTTGATAGAGCATGTAAACAAAATAGTTGAATGGAAGTCATCAGTTGATACAAAGCTTACTTCAATGGATGACCAAATAAAATCAATCAAGTCTGATTTTGATGTTCTTCAAAAAAGCATACTTGGACGAATCAACGATTCTGACACGACCATGCGGGAAGTGTCTACAGATATTAAGGCTTTGGAGCAAGTCTTCAAAAGAATATTGCCTGGATTTGTTGAAAACGTCAACGAGCTTTCTCGCATTACTGAAACGATGAAAAGAAAGTGAATTCTTTGCTAGTCTTTACGAGCCAACAAAAGTACTGCAAATACTGCCATTAACAGCACGAAAAGTGATCCAAGCACAGCAGGTTCTCTGATTATTTGCCCGACATTTCCTGCGAATGATGTCCCTTGCTGGGCTATTTGTCCCGTTGTGGATGTCGTTGTCTGATTACTCTCGTTTGAAACTTGTCCGATGGAGAATATGAATATTATCAAGATTAAAAGAATCAAGATAATAATGAAAGTTGGTTCTTCGCTTGGATTTGTCGATAATATAGTTGGAGCACCTGGAACCAGGAACATCATGATGAGCTGTAGCACTACTATGATAATGAATAAAAGCACAAGCCATGGAGCAGCATACGAAAATACCGCGATGACTGTTCCTGATGTAGCTGATAATAATCCTAAAATAGTCGCAATCACAGCGTTAATGAAAGCGTTCTTGAACAAAGGAGTCATGGAAAGAATGCCATACATTACAAAAACAACAAAAATAAAAACAAACAGTGTGTTGAAGTGACTTATCAACCCCGCATCAAGGAATGTTGCCATTTTTCTCCCTATTTAATTGTTTTTCTCATCAGTGTGGTGGTTGCCCTGGATTTCCAGCGTTCGTTGGAGGGGGAGTTCCAGCTTTATCTCCGCCACCCACGATAATCCATACAATTCCTATGAAAACTATTACAATCAGTGCTGTAGCCTGGAAATTAGGATCAGTCATGAAGTAAAGGTATCCCGAGAAATTCCATGCGCCGATTGAATTCAAGAAAATACCAATTACAATTATTACTGCTATTATTGCCAAGATATATGAAATAACCTTGCCAAAAGTCAAACCTTCTTTTTCTGTGTCCCAATTTATACCGAAGAATCCAACAGATATCACTATTGCTATTATTGCAACAACCAGTAGTGCAACATTTGGAAGCGCGCTGTTTATGATTGTGATGACATCTGCTCCCGCTGGATAAGTTCCGAGTTCGTGAGGTATTATTGCTCCCAATGCGATTGCAAATGCAATGACTGAATTTATTTTTCTATTTCCTCTTGTTTCTTCTCTGCCACTAACAGTTACTTTCTCTGAAAAAATATTTATCTTCTGCAATAACGCAAAGATTACAGCGAATATGAGAATGAATGGGAGAAACACATCAGCCACTCCTATGTTCTGCAATGAAACGAATATATCTTCTAATGCCATTGTTTAGCCTCCCTCTCTTTTTGGTTCAGATTCACTTTTTTTTGGTTCGCTCGTTATGAACGCCATGAATATGATTATGAAAAGGATGAGTCCAATCGCACCGACTACCGTCCCGTTCCAATTGTCAACTAAGTAATTCCAAGAAGGAGTCAACCAGCCTACTTGGTATGCGAAGATGAGCAAAACACCAATTCCAATGAATACTATTGCGCTAGTTCGTAATGGTCCCTTGTCTAACTTTACTTCCTCCTTTCCAAAAAACGTCCCAATCAAAATGAGGAAGCAGATGATGATTAAGATTAGAAGCACTATTTTCGCAAGCGCTTGATTTGCTATAGCAACCAATTGCGATGAACCAACAAATATCAGTGCAAGGACAAATGCAATCATTGCATTAAGGCTCTTTTTCGAATATTCCTGGCCATTTATTTTGTCAGTTCCAAATATTTTTGTCTTTTCTAGGATTGCAAATACAACGGTCCATATGAGAAGAAAAGGGAGGACAACATCATAGATTCCTAAATTATTAAAGAAGTCTATTACACCTCTCAGGACACTATCAGTCATAGTTTTTAAATGGGCAAGTTGTGTATATAAAGCTTTCGTCACATTGCCTTTAAAACGTCTCTGTTATGTGATTTCGACCCATAAGTTTTTAAAAAATTCAGCTTTTATCTAAGCTATGCTAAATAAAAAGGATTTTGAAGAAATGCGTAAGGAGATGGAGTCTTTTGACGCTGTCCGCGAAAATATAATAGCAATGTCGCGGGAAATCGTTCGGTTATCGAAAAAAGTCATTTATTCTGTCCATAGGAAAGATATGAAGGAAGCCGAAAGTGCTGTTGCTGAAATAAAGAAATCGGTAAAAAACATAATCAAAAGTTCTGAAGATTCGGAACTCGAGTATTCGGGCTCAAGAAGAATAGCTTTGCAGGAATTTGTTGAGGCGATTTGCTATTATGAGTATGTCAAAAATGGAAAGATACCTTCGCATAAAGAAATTGGTGTCGATGCGGAGTCATTTTTATTGGGTCTTTGCGATTTGTCAGGAGAATTAGTGAGGAATGCCGTCAATGGCGTCATCGAAGGCGATTACAAAAACGCGCAGGATGTCAAGGAATTCATAGAAGAATTATATTGGGAACTTTCTCAGTTTGATTTCAGAAATGGGGATTTGCGGAGAAAGTATGATGGAATCAAATATGATCTCAAAAAATTAGAAGAATTAGTTGCTCAGGTCAAGTTGCGAAAATGAATGAGTCTGAAATTATAGGACAGGCAAAAAAGATAATGGATGAATTCGTTTCTGCTTTGGATAAGGTCAAGGTCAGCGAGAAATTTGGAGCGAAACGGGAAAAACAAGTCAGGATTCCTAAAAAGGAATGTGAGGGCTCATCTGAATTCAGGAAACGGATATTCAAGAACGCTCCGAAAATTAAGGACGATTATTTTGTAATGGAGAAAAAGCAATGGTAGGATTTCTTATCATATTTGATAAAAAATGAGCACAGATGAAATAGGCAAAAGATCCCTTGCGTTGCACAAGGAGTACAAAGGAAAGATTGCTGTGGTTAGTAAGTTCCCGAAATTAAAAACTAAGGAAGATTTAAGTCTGGCATATACTCCTGGTGTCGCAGAGCCGTCCATGGTTATTGCAAAGGATAAGAACCTGGTTTACGATTACACTTCAAAGGGTAATATGGTAGCCATAGTGACAGATGGAAGCGCGGTGCTTGGCCTTGGAAACATTGGTCCGGAAGCGGCATTGCCTGTCATGGAAGGAAAAGTGATATTATTCAAGGAATTTGCAGGTGTTGATGCGTTCCCTATTTGCCTTGCACAGCAAGAAACAAATAAGATTGTTGAAACAGTGAAGATGATTGCTCCTGGTTTTGGGGGGATCAATCTCGAGGACATAGCATCTCCGAGGTGCTTTGAAGTTGAAGATCGGTTGAAAAAAGAACTGGACATTCCCGTTTTCCACGATGATCAACACGGAACTGCTATCGTTGTAAGTGCGGGATTGTTGAATGCTTTGAAAATTGTGAAAAAAGATATCTCAAAAATCAAGATTGTGATGAGTGGAGCCGGTGCTGCAGGGATTGCGGTTGCAAGAATGCTAAAATATCTTGGTGCAAAGCGAATAATTCTTTGTGATAGGGAGGGAGTCATATACAAGGGAAGGAAAAGTAATATGAACGAATACAAGGAAGAGATTGCATTTGAAACGAATGAGCGTAATTTGAATGATGCAATAAAAAAAGCAGACGTTTTTATAGGCGTCAGCGTTGCGAACGCGCTTACAAAACCAATGGTAAGTTCAATGAGCAAAGACGCGATAATCTTTGCAATGGCAAATCCTGTTCCCGAAATAATGCCCAATGATGCGAAGGAGGCAGGGGCCCGAATTATTGCAACAGGAAGAAGTGATTTTCCAAATCAAATAAATAATGTTCTTGCGTTCCCTGGTGTATTTAGGGGGGCGTTGGATGTCAGAGCGAAGAAAATAACGGAAAAAATGAAGATTGCTGCAGTATACGCGCTCGCAGCCATGGTCAAGAATCCAAAAGAAGACAAGATAATACCAAGTCCGTTTGATCCGGATGTTGCAAAAAATGTTGCAGATGCTGTTATGGAGGCTTCACAAGAATGAACATCAAATCAAAACTTTTAGAAATAAAATCTAGAAAGCTCTCATCAGTTGATAACATAAAGAAATTTCTGGAAGCAATCAAGAAAAAGAACAAGGACATAAACGCATTTTTGTATGTCGCAGAAAAGGAAGCAATTGAGCAGGCAAAATTAGTGGATGCAAAGAAAAATAAGGGAAAGTTGGCAGGATTGGCAATCGCTGTCAAGGCGTGCATTAATGTGAAGGGTATGCCCATTTCATGCGCATCAAAAACACTTGAAAATTATTATGGAACATATAATGCTGATGTTGTTGAAAAAATAAAGAAGGAAGATGGAATTATTATAGGAATAACAAATATGGATTGTTTCGCATGCGGTTCAACAGGAGGAAGCTCGATGTTTGGGCCTACAAAAAATCCGAAATGCGACAGAGTTCCCGGCGGTTCAAGTTCAGGGTCAGCAGCGGCAGTTGCCGCAGAGATGTGTGACATCGCATTAGGAACAGACACGGGCGGTTCTATAAGGAACCCAGCATCGCATTGCGGCGTGGTAGGAATAAAACCAAGTTATGGCAGAGTCTCAAGATATGGATTAATTGATTTGAGCATGAGTTTGGATCAGATTGGCGTTTTATGCAACGATGTCTATGGGACTGCATTGATGATGGAAGTAATCTCTGGTTATTCGCCTAAAGACCCTATTACTTATGAGAGACCTGTCGTTCATTATTCTGAATTCAAGCAATTAAAAAATCTAAAAATAGGTGTGAGCGAGGAATTCGAGATACTATGCCAGGATAAGAGAATTTACGAGTTGATAAAGAAAAAAGCAGAAGAAATCACTAAGAAAACAAATTCAAAGATAGAATCTGTGCATCTTCCCAACGTCGAACTTTCAATTCAGACTTATTATCCTATTGTGTATGTTGAATTGTTCTCCGGAACTAGAAAGTTCGATGGGAGAAAATATGGAAAGAAGATTGAAGAAAGTTGCTCTGAAGAGGTTTTGCGAAGGATACTCGGTGGAAAGGAAATTTCAAGGGCAGAACATGGAGGTAGATATTATCGAAAGGCATTGCAGGCAAAAGAATTGATTGCGAAGACCATCAATAATGCATTTGGCAGCGTTGACTTCATTATTCTGCCGACAACACCTATGCTTCCAAATAAATTAGGAGAAAGATTAGATCTAAAGGCTGAGTATGCATTCGATGCTTACACTATTCCTGCGAATTTGGCTGGAATTTGTGCAGGAGTCGTTCCCGCGGGAACAATTGACGGAGTTCCTGTTGGTTTGCAGATATTTGCCAAAGCATTTGATGAGGAAAGGTTGTTAAGTTTAATGGAAATTTTTTATGAAAAGTAAAGTTAGGAAAGAGGATTACTAATTATGCAAATTCAAGGACTTGAAGTATCAAAACCGGCACATTCTTGCATAAAAATAATAACAAGTAGCGGAAAGGTGATTTATTTTGACCCTTTCCAATTGCAGGCAACTGAAAGAGCCGATTATATATTCATAACTCACGAGCATTACGATCATTGTTCTGTTGCAGACATAAGGAAGATAATAAAATCAGATACGGTAATAATAACCGTTCCGGATTGCCAGAGCAAAGTTGCAGGATTACCCATAAAGGAAGTCAAGTTAGTTAAGCCCGGAGATTCGTTCAGGCTTCCGCATTGCGACGTTCAGGTTGTTCCTGCATACAATCTCAAATCACAGTTTCATCTGAAGGATAATCAATGGGTTGGTTTTGTTGTGAGAATAGATGGAAAGCTAATTTATCACCCAGGAGATTCAGATGTTATCCCTGAAATGAAAAATCTGCGTGGTCTGGACATAATGTTCGTTCCGGTATCTGGGCATTACGTTATGAGTGCACAAGAAGCTGCACAACTCGTGAATCTTCTGAAGCCAAAGGTTGCTATTCCTATACATTACGGTGCAATCATCGGAACACAACAGGATGCAGAAACATTCAAGTCTCTGGTTCAAGGAAGCGAAGTCATAATACTATGACGTTCAAGATAGCAGCAACAGATGGTCGTGCCAGAACAGGCATTCTCAAAATAGGAAATATAAGAGCAGAAACACCTTTCTTCATGCCCGTCGCGACAAAGGGAACAGTCAAGTTCATGTCCCCGATGGATTTGCACGAGGCAGGAGTCCAGGCCGTCATTTCGAATGCGATGATTCTTTCTTTTAAGCCAGGTGTCAATTTCATAAAAAAGTTTAGTGGTTTGCATAATTTCACGAAATGGAATGGCATTCAATTCACGGATTCTGGAGGATTCCAGATGGCAAGTCCAAGCCTATTTATTTCAATAGATGACAAGGCGGTTCATTTCAAAAATCCATTCACAAAACAAAAAATAACACTGACTCCTGAAAGGTGCATGGAAATACAATTAGAACTTGGTTCAGATGTCGCCATGTGTCTTGATCATATGCCGCATCCCGTCAAGGATTCAAAAAAAATCATTGAGGATGCAACGCGAAGGACATCGATATGGGCAAAAAGATGCAAGATTCATCATGATGAATTGAAAAAAAAGTTAAAGTCACATCAGCTATTATTTGGGATTGCCCAAGGAGGACTTGATAGAAAATTACGAAAGCAATCCGCTTCTGACATCGCAAAATTAAATTTTGATGGATACGCAATCGGTGGTTTGGGTATGGGTGAGACGAAAAAGCAGTCATATTCAGTTGTAGATTATACTGAGAAATTCCTTGATTCCAAAAAACCAAGATATTTGATGGGTATCGGAGATCCTGTTGATATTTTAGATGCGATTTCACATGGAATAGATTGTTTGGATTCTAAATTTCCGACTCAGAATGCGAGGCATGCTGCCATATTTACGAAAAAGGGACTTTTGAAACTTGACAAAGGGACGCATGCAGAGGAACAAGGTCCTTTGGACGGTGATTGCTCATGTTATGTCTGCAAAACATTTTCACGAGCATTTCTACGTCATCTATGGAAATTGAATGAGTATACTGTCTATCATTATCTGACTTATCATAATATTTATTTCATCCAAAACATGCTGAAAGAAGCAAGGATCGCAATAAAAAATAAAAGATTCAACAAATACAAAGAGAATTTCCTGAAAAACTACAAGAAGAAGGACTTAAAAATCTCATAAATCAGAAAAATATGCGACTGGGTGTATTGTCTCAAAACCTTTATAAATTGCCTTCTTAATACACTTGACATGTTAAGGACACATACTTGTGGGGAATTGAAGAAAGCTTCCATAGGCAAAAAAACAACTCTTTGCGGATGGGTTCAAAGCAGAAGAGACCATGGCGGCATTGTGTTTATTGATTTAAGGGACAGATATGGCTTGACGCAGATTGTCTTTAATCCAAATTCCAAAGTTTTCAATGAAGCTTCCAAATTAAGAAGGGAAGACTGCATACAAGTTTCTGGCAATATTATTGCAAGAGCCCCTGATATGGTAAATAAGAATTTAACGACGGGTGAAATAGAGGTTGTAATTTCTGATTTGCACATCATCAATAAAGCGGATGTTCCTCCTCTGGAAATCGATGATAGAATCACTGCTAATGAGGAGATAAGACTGAAATATAGATATCTGGATTTGAGAAGACCAAGCATGCAACGCAATTTAGCGTTAAGGCATCAAGTCGCTCAGGTAGTTAGGGGTTATTTCAATTCAAATGGATTTCTTGAAGTAGAGACGCCAATGCTTATCGCATCAACACCTGAAGGAGCAAGGGACTATGTTGTCCCTTCAAGGGTAAATCCTGGAAAATTCTATGCTTTGCCACAGAGCCCCCAGATTTACAAGCAGATGCTTATGGTCGGTGGACTAGATAGATATTATCAAATTGCAAAATGTTTAAGGGATGAGGATCTTCGCGCTGATAGGCAGCCAGAATTCACACAAATAGACCTTGAAATGTCCTTCGTCGAGCAAAAAGATGTCTTAGAAATTCTTGAAGGAATGACGAAAGATGTCTTCAAGAAAATAATGAGCATCGATCTTCCCAAATTCCCCATAATCACATATGACGAGTCCATGGAAAAATATGGTTGTGATAAACCAGACTTAAGATTTGGTTTGGAATTGGTTGATGTTACTAAAATTGCTCACACATCTGATTTTTCAGTTTTCAAGGAAGCCGAAACAGTAAAATGCCTTCCGTGCCCAAAAGATATGAGCCGAGGGGAGATAGACAAGTTGATAGAATGGGTGAAAGAAAACGGCGGAAAGGGCCTGGCATGGATGAGAGTCGCAGGAGATAAACTTGAAAGTTCGATTGTCAAGTATTTCAAACCAGAAGTTCAAAAAGAATTGATGAAAGCGACTAAAATAGATGGAGGGATATTGTTCTTTTCAGCTGACAAAAAAGAAAAAGCCGCTGAGCTCCTTGGAAAATTAAGAAACAAGTTGGGAAATGACTTAGAGCTGATTAAGCCCAATGATTTCAAGTTCTGCTGGGTTGTCGACTTCCCAATGTTCGAATTCGGAGAGGACAAATGGGAATTCAAGCACAATCCATTCGCGATGCCTAAAAAAGAGCACTTGATGTTTATGGAAAAGGATCCTGGAAAAGTTTATGCTGATTTGTATGATTTGGTTTTGAACGGAATCGAACTTGGTTCTGGTTCCATTCGAATAACACAGCCAGAAATACAGCAAAGAGTTTTCAAAATTATTGGGATGAGCATGGAAGAAGCCAAGTCAAAATTCGGTTTCATGCTTGAGGCTTACCGTTATGGGGGTCCAATCCATGGAGGTTTTGCGTTCGGCTTTGACAGGTTGGTTTCGTTGATGTGTGGAACGAATGATATACGTGAATTTATCGCTTTCCCAAAAAATAAAAGTGCAGAGTGCCCAATGGATGGCTGTCCTTCGGAGTTGAATGAAAAAGATCTGAAAATTTTGAAGTTGAAAGTTGAGAAGAAAGAAGGCAAGAAGTAAATGGTAAAAATAGGCATAGAGTGTCATGGTTACCTCTTCATGGAGCAAACAAAAAAGAAGTTGTTCTGTGAATGTTGCATTCCTTCCGAGGATTCTGCGCCAAACACCTGTGTTTGTCCAATCTGCACAGCGAATCCAGGTTCAAAGCCGATGTTGCCGAATAAGGAAGCGGTTGATAAGGCTGTTGAAATAGGTTTGATGCTTGGCTGTGAGATTTCTCCTGTTCTTATGTTTCAAAGGAAACATTATTCATATCCTGATTTACCGAATGGCTATCAAAAAACGATGTCGGGTTCTTATTCGATGCCAGTTGGAATAAAAGGAAGTTTTTTGGGAATAGGAATACAGCAAGTCCACCTTGAAGAGGATCCTGCAAGATATGAACCAACTACAGGATTCGTCGACTACAACAGATGTGGATTGCCTTTGATAGAAATTGTCACAGATCCTGATTTCACAAGCGCAGAACAGGTCGAGATCTGGTTAAAGAAATTGATGACGACTCTTTCATACATAAAGGCCATACACAAGGAAGCAGGAGTCAAGGCGGACGTGAATGTTTCCATCGAAGGGCATCCAAGAGTTGAAGTAAAGAACGTCAATTCATTTTCAAGCATAGTTAAAGTAATCCATGTCGAAGACAAAAGGCAGCAGAAGGTTGTAGCTAGCGGAGAAAAAGTTTCACAGCACACGAGAGCATGGGACGAAGCAAACAACGAAACACATTTCATGCGTTCAAAGGAGCAAGCAATGGACTACATGTTCATTCCAGAACCAGATCTACCTGTGATTGAATTGAAAGATGATTACATTAAAGGATTAAAGGCAAAATTGCCCGAAAGGCCAGATGAAAAAATAAAGAAATACGAAAAAATTGGAATTGAAAAGGAAGATGCTGAGGTTTTGGCAAGCGAGATTATTTTAGCTGAACTGTTTGAGAAAATATCTAAGAAAGTAAATCCTGTGCTGGCTGCCAGATGGCTTAGAAGAGAATTTGTAAGAATCGCGAATTACAATAAACTCGAACTCGATCAGATGAAAATATCAGAAAAAGAGCTTATTCCTCTACTTAATTTAATCCAAAACAAGAAAATAACGGAAAAGGTCGGCCAAAAGATAATGAATGAGTTAGGATTGAAGTTATTTGATGTCGAGAAATACGTGAGAGATAATAAATTAGAACTAATGGGAAATAGCAGCGCTTTGGATGAGATATGCGGTCAGGTCGTGAAAGAAAATCCAGCAGTAGTTGCGGACGTGAAATCAGGAAACGAAAAAGCTATCAATTTCCTTGTCGGAGCGGCCATGAAAAAGAGCAGAGGAACTGCTTCCGCGGGCGAAGTACTGAATATTCTCAGAGAAATGTTGAAAAAATAAGTTTTAAATTTTTAAAATAAAGCTAGAGATCGGTAATTTTCTTAGCTTCTTCCAACAATCGCTTCTCAAAATTGTACTTAGTTTCGCCTTCATGCTTTTCAATCGAGAAAATCTTCATGAGATCTCTTATTAACTGCTCTTCGTTAGGAATTGTGTTGTCTATATTTTCTTTTATTATCTTGTCTTCTGCCTCCTCGACAGTCGTTGCATGCACTTGCATGATTTCAGATTCTTTTGTATTCAACAATGATGTGCTCCTCATTACGAAGTACGCTCCCTTGTGGTAGAGGATTCCTATTATTTCATTCATCTTTATGTCTGAAGGCTTTCCCGTGTGCAGGGTTCCCTGCAGCCTGACAGTGACTATTTTATCCTTCACATCAAGTTCCTTTATTTTATGCAAAATCTCCATTTCTATTTCAGATGGCGTTCTGCTATTGCAGTCAAAATGCAAACAAACGACGTCCTTTACGACAATAGGATTCCATGTCACATTTCCATTGTCATACAAATAATATCCACCATGCTTGAATTTCTCAATTTCAGAGAAACTATTGGGAAATAAGGCTCCTGGATATGATACATTTTTGTAGTTATCAAGTGTTTTATTATCAACTATATGTACGTGCCCGCCTGCATAGTAGTCGAAGCCTTTGGGCAGCAACGACAAAGGACTTGATTCCATTTTTTCGAGTTCCCTTGGCTTTAATTCTGACAGCGCGGTATGAAACATGAATATTTTGAACCCTTCTTCTTTTTCCAACGGAATCCTGTTTAGTTGCTCGTAGTATTTCCTGTCAAGCATACCCTTCTTGCCAATCATGCCTGTAATTTTGGTTCCAGTTTTCTTGTCAATCGTAAATCGCAAATTCAGAACATCGTTTTCGACGGAACCTTTGCAAACATCGGTAAGCAATCCTGTGTGCTCAAGTATATCAAGCATAGTCTTTCCAGAAGGGCTGAAATCATGGCTTCCAGGGATAACATAGCAAGGGATATTGTTGTTTTTCAGTTTTACGAGCGAAATTATGACTCCTTTTAGCTTATCCAAGGGAGGCAATGCTGAGTTGAACAGATCGCCTGCAATAAGGACAAAATCGGCCTGTTTCTCTATGCTTTGCTCTATCGCAGTTTTGAAGGCTCTAAGCCCTAATTCAGACATCTTTTCGTCCCGCCAGCCACCTATGTGGCAGTCTGAGAAGTGTGTAAAACGCATTTTTAACCCCTATAGACCATATTTACGAAGATATTATAAATATCTTTCTTTAATTACTATTAAGTAGTTAAAAATAGAATGATTTATATACTAATAATGCTTTATCTAATTCCTTAATAAGGCGACAAAATGGGCAAACCAGACTCAATGCTTGAAAGAATTTGTTTCGATCCTTCTTTACTACTTGATGGGGTTCTTTTGCCTGAGATACATCTTATTCTTTTCGGCGAGGATCATTTTGATGAACAGCATTATAAAAACGAAATAAAACTCATGGATGAAGCCATAAAAAGAGGTCTCGATTACAAACTTGGTATAGAATATTTTGATAGCGACCAAAGTGTATTCTTTACAGAGTGCTCAACAAAAAGAGATAGAAATAGATTGGTTGATGAAGTAAAAAGTAAATATCGTTCAGAGTTAATTCTTAAAAGAATAGAACATGCATTTGATAATCATAAAGCAATTGTTCCATTGAGTTTAGATGAATTTGGAAATTATGAAATTGACGAAAAACAGCTCAGATTGGCAAATGAATTAAATAAAATTACTGGTCCAGATTCAAGAATAATTGCATTGGTCGGGAATGCGCATGCAAGCACAGGAAAATTGATTCCCAATTTGACTGTTCCTAGTGAAAATTCTGCAGTAATACTCCAATCAAAAAATTACGTAAGGGGGATAGAAAGGGTGTTTGGAAAAGAAAGAAAGACGTTCAGGGTAAATTATGACTTTAGTCCAGACTCAGCAGAGACCCTCCCGAATATCGTTACCAGTTTTAGGTAAATCCCCTCTTGGAAGGGGGTGAGCTCCTTTGCTTTTATCCCTCTTAGTTTTTCTTTTGCAATTCTCAGAAGCTTTTGAAGTTTTTCAGACCAAGCAGCGGAATATTCCTTAAGTTCCCTTATCCGGATTCCTTTTTTAGTTATTTCTTTTTCGAATATCTCTAAATCATGTATTGCTATCTCTGCCTTGTAAAGCGGATCAAGCATAGCTGATATTGGGTTATACATTTTTCACCTCAGTTGATTTTTAACAAAAGCTTCCATCCTTGGAGTTTGGTTATTGCTTCTGATATAATATTTATTTTGGCTTCGTCTTTTTTTGGATCTAGTGTTCCTGAAGATAAAACGTTCCATAATTCATCAAGCGCATCTAATACCTTTTCCCAAAGACGATCAGAGATGCCTTCGAACTTTGCGGCCGAAAAATCCTTCAGATGCCTAAGCGGTGGATTTTCTCTCTCAAATTTTTTTATGAAATTACTTATTTCTTCGTACTGTTGCATTGCGCTGTTAAAACTCATGCTATATAATAAAAAACCCATCTATAAAAATCTTATCATTCGGAAACACCTGAAAAACCAGTCTTCAATTTTGTCTGCACGATTGCCTTGCTGTAATCCCCACCTATTACTTGACCTTTCATTTCTCCATTTCTACTATCTTGTCTATCTCCACTTGGGATATCGATGCGCCGCGCATCTTTATGCCCCATAACAGAGCTTCTATTAAATTCTTTCGTGCATTCTTGTCCTGTGTCAAGTACATGTCGAACCAGCCGAGCTCATACCCAACCATTGCCAGTTCTATAGAACGTATAACCCTTAAGTTCCCGATTCGTGATTTAAGCTGCTGCAGCGTTTGCTTGTTTATCGTTACGTTGGTGTGCAGACGGTTGCTCATGTATTTGGCAAGCCACTCAGGAGCCTCAATCAATTCCCTTGCGGTCCGTTCATCGATAACGACAGCGTCCGAATTGTACGCAATCGCAGCCGCAATCGCAGCCATTTCCCCTTCATGCACTATCTTTATCGGAGTATTGTTCGCATAATAGCAGTTGTTTGCGAGCATGAGCAACTCTCTTTTCATGATCTCAATTTTTTCGTCATTGACAAGAGTAAGAACTTTCTGGTTTATTTCCCTGTTGACTTCAAGAGCCTCAAGCTTGTAGCTCTTCGATTCAATAGGATTTTGGACAAGTTCAACCTGAACTTCCTTAGGAATCAAGAATTCGCCGCCGTATCTTTCCTTAAGTTTTTCCAATACCCATAGCAGGCTGTTTGTGGTCAAACTTATTACTGGTCCCGTGTCGAATACGATTGACTTCATAATACTTTGAATAGTTTTTTGGCGTATTCAAGCCTCTTTTTTGCATCTACGAAGATTTGTTCGTTGTCAGCTATCTTTGTTTTTCCGATGAAACTCATCAAATCCCATTGTGTTACTCCAAGCATTTCCGCAACCCTCCCCAAAGAGATTCCGTGCCCGTAAATGCTGCCTCCTTTCGATATGTGGGCTTTTTCGATGACATTTTGCACGTACATGACAAGTTTGTCATCCGATTGCGCGATGGTTTTTGCGAAACTATCCATTTCGGAGTGATATGATTGTTCATTGTCCTGGGAAATGTAGTTCAGCGCGCTCGTGATGGTTTTGGTGATGTTGAATGACAGTTTCTGGTTTTGAAGCTCCGCACGCTCAAGAATTTTTGACAAGGCATAGATTATGACAGCAACTTGGATCGAGTCTTCATCCTGATATATAGATGCATTGTGAATGGTGTGGTTGCTAAGCTCCTTAAGCTCAGTGTACTCCTTCTTTTCTATGAGAACAAGTGTCTGATTAAGAACGGAAATGATGTCTCTTTTTACCTTCTCATCCATCACATTTAGTACATGAATTCGGCTTATATAAAGCTTCTTAAAAGAATCTACGAAACATTTATAAATTTATTTGAGTGATGATTTTTAAAGCGGTGGTTTATGTTGGAAGGATTTTTCAAACGATTTGTGAATAAGGTATTTAGGGACATATTCTCTAGGCGAAAACAACTAAGATTGGGGTTCTATGGTCCTCCGAATGCAGGAAAGACCACTTTAGCAAATAAAATTTGCATGGATTGGTTGGGTCAGGAAATAGGCAAAGTTTCAGAAATTGCCCACGAAACAAGAGAAGTATCAGTCAAGGAAGAGGTTCAAGTTGAGCACGAAGGAAAGAAAATAGATTTCACGATAGCAGATACACCTGGAATTGCTACAAAAATTGATTATGAAGATTTTTTAAAAGCCGGACTCAGCAGGAATGTTTCCAAAAGAAGGGCAAAGGAGGCAACAAGAGGAGTCATTGAAGCTATAAAATGGATTGACAACATGGATGTTGTCGTTCTGGTTCTTGATGCTACGAAGGATCCTTATTCTCAGGTAAATATCACGATCATCGGCAATCTTGCAGCGCGAAGCATACCTGTTCTGATTGTCGCGAATAAGACTGACCTGAAAAAAGCTAATGTTAAAAAAGTCCAGGCAGCATTCCCTCAGTACGACGTGCTCGGTATGTCTGCAAAAAAAGCGAAGAACATGGATGAATTTTATGAAGCGTTGTTCACGTTGGTGGGATAAATGGTAACTCTGCAGTTGATGCCATATTCGGAAATTGAAGGGTTGAGTTCAGTAGGAAGAATAAGGAAAATTCTCGAAGTAGCAAGGAATGATACGATTGTTTTGTTGCAAGGAAGGTTAAAAACCGAAGAAGAAGCCGAATTGATTAAGGCAACAATGGAAAAAATAAATAAAGATTTCAAGGGCATCGAATTGGCAGTCGTCAAGCCCGGAAAATCACATGAAAGTGGGTTTGCAAAAATTAAGAGCGATTTCATAAATACATTTCTGGGTGATCGTCAGGGATTCACCTTAGTCGGTCCCGCGAATGTTGTCAAGGCAATAAAGAAGAACCCAGACAGGATACAGTTGATGATGAATAAGGCAAAGAGGAGGTAGCAATGCCTCACCAATGCGTACGCTGCAATAAATTCTATGATGATGGTGCCCAGGAAATCCTCAAGGGCTGTTCTTGCGGTGCCAGGATATTCTTCTTTGTAAGAAAGGAGAAGTTAAAGGAAGTTCAGACGACGTTGGAAGCGTTGCAGAACCTGACGCCCGTAGAGAAGCATGAGATGGAGAAGGATGTCTATCAGCTTGTCAACATGGAGTCTGATGATAATCGTCCGGTTGTTCTTGACTTGGAAGCGATACGTTCGATTGAGCCCGGAAAATTTGAGCTTGATCTTGTTCGTCTTTTCAAGAAGGATCCTTTGATATTCAAGATTGGGGAAGGAAAGTACATCATAGATATTAATTCTGTTTTTAATAAAGGGTAAATCATGGAATTGTGGTTGATTTTATCTCTTATTTATCCGGCATTCTTTGCTATTACGAATGTAATCGACAAATTCTTGTTGGAAAAGAGAATCAAAGACGTCTTTTCACTATTGTTTATTGTCGGAATTATTTCATTCATTGCGGCTCTTTTTGTTTTATTTATTGTCCCATTAAAGAACATGACAGCAACAGTTGTTATTTTTTGTTTATTGTCAGGAATTGTGACAGGCATTGGTTATTATCTATATTATTGGGCAATGATTTTTGAAGAAGCATCAAGAGTTGTCGGTGTGATGAATGTAACACCAATTCTTGTTGCCTTATTCTCTGTTATTTTTTTAGGGGAGATTCTTCCATTCTGGAAGTATTTTGCAATAGTCATAGTTGTTGTTGGTGCAATTATGCTTGGCATAGATAAGTTCGAACTAAAGACGTATGCAAGAAAAGGCTTTTGGATAATGATTTTTAGCTGCTTTTTCTGGGCGGGCGCTCGCATATTTCAGAAATATGTGCTTGGTTACGTTTCATTCTGGAATTTATTCGTGTTAGAATCTTTTGCCGTTTCAGTCGTACTATGTCTAACTATTTTAAAGAAGAAAACAAGAGAGAATTTAGGCAGTACGCTGAAAAGTTCGCAGATCATAATTTTCTCTGTAACGGTTAATATCTTAGGCGTAATAATTTCTCTGTGGGCGATATCTTTGGGGAGTGTTTCGTTGGTAAGTGCATTGAGTTCTGTTCAGCCACTCTATGTCTTGTTTTTCATGATAATTATGAGCTTGTTTGTCTCGCATATCCTTAAAGAAGTGATATCAAAGAAGACTTTGACGACAAAAATAGTAGCAATATTCTTAATCGTAGTTGGAACGTTTTTAGTGGCGCTGTGATTTAATTAAACATTTCCGAACCATTTATGCTGTGTATTCCTCTGGAACATAAATCTCCTTCATTTCTCTTATCTCATGTTGAAATTCATAATCAACGAGTAGGCTTCCAAACTGACTCCTTATATCAAGAAGTATCTCATTGAAATGAGAGTTGTTTCTGGCATGAACTGTCATGATTACGTTATACTTACCAACTGCCCTTGAGCAATAAACAATAAAAGGATTTGCATGAACATAATATTGAAGTTTGGACAAAATTTCTTTTGTCATTTGTTCTATTTGAAGCTCAACTTCGTACGCCTCTAAACCAAGCTTTGTCAGGTCTACAGTAATTGTATATCCTAAGATTATTCCTTGCCTTTCCATTTTTTTGATTCTTAATCTAATCATATCCTCACTTAAAGAAGTTTTCTTTGCCAATTCTATATTTTTTATTTTTGAATTTCTAGCCAATTCCTTTAAGATGATTAAATCATCTTCATCTAATTCCATTTTTTCTTTTCCCTTAAAAATAATAGGATTTAAAATTTTTTCATCTGCCTTTCCAATTATTGCCCCTTTTCTATCAAATTTATATTCTGTGATATAAAGTGACAATCTATGCTCTTTGAGATTCGAACCGATAAAACCTATTATGTCAGAAATAGTTTCAGCCAAGTCTTCTGGATTTTTATAAACAAACGTGCAGACAATATCAGCATTTCCTGAAAGTTCTGCCATCCAATTTACTGAATTATGATTCTGAATGAATTTTAGTATTTCTTTGAACCTCTTTTCATCTGAACGAATTATTTTGAAGAGAACCATGGCTGTACCGTCGCAGAATAAAGACTGATTTATTTTTGCAGGATATCCTTTGATTACACCATCTTCCTCCATTTTATTCATCCTATATCCTACTATTTCTCTAGTTAAGCCTGTATCTTTGGCAATCAAACTAGTTGGAGAACGGCTGTTTTTATGCAATCTATATAGTATTTTCTTGTCAATGTTATCTATCATTTTTACATAAATATCTATTATTTTATTTAAATTATTCGTTTTTTATGTAAAATTAAGTAAAAAGATATTTAAATATTGAATTAGCTTACTACTACTAGGTGGTGGTTTAGATAGAGAAAAGAAGATGAGGAAATATCTGGATGAGGTTAAAACGAGTCTCGAAGGAATAATGAGGATCAATGGTGCTGTTGTAGATTTAAAACCAATTGGAAAACCAAGAGTTATGATGTTTAATGGCTATCGTCCTGAAAGAGAAAAACTAGTAAAATGCATATTTCAGATGGCACCAAAGAATGCAAATGCATATTCTTATGGAAATTGTGCGTGTAGTCCGCATATGTGGACTAGTACATCAGTTCCGATTCAGTTTTATTGTCATAAGCGAGATATCTAGATGGAGAAATAATGAACAAAAAATCCAAGGAATTACAGGATGCCAAGAAGTATGTTGCATCAATGCAAAAAGTGCGAACTTATGAAAATGTCTCTTTGACGACTATGGTTGATACGATGAAGATTCTTGCAAAAGCAAACAAGGCAGACGAATTCAAAACTCTCGTAGATAGCTATGTAACTTTGATGAAGAAAGAACAGAGCAATCCTGCCAGTCCATTTAGTAAGTATCCGTTGGATCATGACCCTCTTTGTTATCTTGAAATACTTTGCAGGTCATTGGATTATGGATTTGCGGCAGTTGGCTATGGATTGGTAAGTCATCTTCCACCAGGACCTATCCAGAATTTCTTTAACAAACAATATGGATCTGTTGCAGATCGTTTTGTGAAAACTTCAAATAAAAAATAATATGTGATGGACAATGAATAAATTAGAAAAAATCTTGCAAATACCAAAAAAAATAATAAAATATGAATTAGAAATAATCCCCCTGACTTTCTATGTGATGAAAGAGGGATTTGGTGATTTAATGCAAGACGCAGAACGAAAAACAAATGCTTTGTGTGACAAATTAAATCCTATTGCAGAAAAAGTTTTGCCATTGTATAAACCAATATTTGGAGGACTTCCAAATAGTATGTTTGATTCAAGGCAAAGTTGAATATTTACGCTGCCTCGGTTTTGGGTGGACTTATTCCTTCTTTTTTGTTATCTGCGGAATATCTTCCAAACATCAAACAAACAGTACTTATGATGTTGGAATCAGGAATAGCATTTTTTCCCGCAACTATTATTGGTTTTATCTCTGGAGCATATCTTGGAGTATATGAAGCTCATAAATTAGGAAAAAATTAATGCACTAATATTTCAATAACATCCCCGTTATGTAGAGGAACATCCTTGCCGATTGGCATCTTTGTCTTGACATTAATTGCTTTCGCAAAATGATTTCCAATGTCTGTGTGTAGCTTAAATGCAAAATCAAGTGCAGTCGTTCCTGGAGGCATCAAGAAGCAATCCGGAATAACATTGCCATCTTTATCTTCCAACTTTCCAACTCCTCCTGGGTATATCGCTACATATTTCAAGAAATCAAACACTGCAGCATTCAGGACCTGCTGTACTCCGGTGGTTCCAAACCTTTTAAGAACATTTTCGCGTATGAATTCCAGAGCCTTTCTTTGTATTTCAGTTATGTCAGTTCCTTCCTTAATCACAAAATCACTTTCTCCTGGGATATAATCTATCAATCCATGCTTCGCTGCCTGTCTCAACGCAAATTCTGATTCTGAGGAACAAGGAATAATGACGTAATTAGGATAGGTTTGTTTTAATCTATCAATATTCTTCTCAGTTCCAGGAACATCGATCTTGTTCGCGGCAATCAAGACTGGTTTTGTGGCACGCCTCATTCTTTTTGAAACCTCAAACAATTCCTCTTTTGTCCAGTCGGTCGGTTTTTTCTCCATTAATTTTAATTTTTCAAGAATTTCTTTGGTTAAATCTTCAGTGACACCGAACGCGCTCATTTGTTTTGCCAATGCTTTGTATGTCGATGATTTCTCCTGGACAAGAAGTCTTGATAGCCTTTCCCATCCTTTTTCCAGGACGCCATGATACCAATAATCCAACTCTTCCTCAAGAAATTGTATGTTGTTCAGTGGATCATGTTTCAAGGCACCAACAAACTCCCCTTTTTCATTCGTCGAGCCTGATGCATCTACGACATGGATGCACACATTTGCTTGCCTTATGTCTTCCAAGAATTGGTTTCCCATTCCCAGTCCTTCATGTGCTCCTGGAACTAATCCGGCAATGTCCATCATATCTACAGGAACAAATCGTTTGTGATTCAGGCAATATCCAAATCTAGGGTTGCACTGCTTTCCGAAGAATTTATCGACACAGTCTATCTTCACGAAGCCAACTGCGTGATTCGGTTTTATTGTTGTGAATGGATATGCAGCCGTTTCTGCTCCCGCTAGTGTTGCTGCATTGAAGAATGTACTTTTTCCGGAACTGGGAGCGCCCACCAAACCAATAATCATTGATTATTCGCGGCCAAGGAGTTATATAAATATTACTTAACATCTCAAGATGTCGAAACCTTTATAATCTCTTTTTCAGTATGATTCTTGCATGGTTGAATACGTCGAACTCCCTGCAATGATTGTCAAAGTCAAGGATGTTTTCAGCATAAATGATATGCTCAAGAACATGACCGAGTGGTTCTATGAAAATGATTATGTTGGAGCTGACGGAGTAAAGCCGATTGATAACAACCTGGAAGAGGTCTATAGTCACAAAGTGACTCAAGGTGGGACTTGGCTCGATATCTGGCTCTGGTGGAGGGCATATAAATATCCTGTCGACACGACGTCAAGAACATCCTATCTCAGATACAGATTGTTGGTTGACATGCACTTTTTAGGAGATTCTGCCGAAGTCGAAGTTATGCACAAAGGTAAGAAAGTGAAGTTAAACAAAGGGGAAATGGAAGTGAAAATCACACCTGTTCTTGAACTTGATTATAGAAGTGAATGGAAAAAACAAGGAATCCTTAAATTGTTTGATGTAGTGTTCAGAAGAAAGATGTACAAGAAAGAGATCGATGAACATTACATGTACATACTAAGTGAGGCGAATAAATTACAGGGCGTGTTAAAGGAGTATTTCAAGCTTGAGCCATCAGTACCAGAAGAACAGGTTCCTCTGCCCCCTAAAGGGCTTCTTTGATTCTTTAACGAAAAACTATTTAAATGGGACAAGAAGCGATTATCCTGTGCCTCTGTGGCTTAGTGGCTATAGCGGCGGTTTTGTAAGGCTTTGCCCAATATAACCGCAGGTCGTGGGTTCAAATCCCATCAGAGGCTTCACTTTAATTGAGGTCATGCTATGAATATAATATTTTTGGGCGCCCCAGGTTCTGGAAAAGGGACAATTGCAGGAATGCTAAGTTCTGTGAAACACATTCCTCACATTTCAACGGGAGATATATTCAGGGAAGAGATAAAAGCGCAAACGCCGTTGGGCAAGAAAGTTGAGAAGCTCGTTGCAAAAGGAGCATTTGTTTCTGATGAAGACACAATTTCAATTATCAAGCGCAGACTTTCTCAGCAGGATTGCGAGAATGGATTCATTCTTGACGGGTTTCCGCGAACTATAGCGCAAGCAAATTCCCTTGATGCGATACGAAAGATTGATGCGGTGATAAATTTTGCCATCAGCGAAAATGCTTTAATTGTGCGGCTATCAAACAGGCGCATATGTCCCAAGTGCAAACGTGTCTATAATCTTGCAACGTCCCAGCGCCCCAAGAATAACGATGGGCAATGTGATTTTTGTGGGTTGAAACTTGTGAAACGGCCGGATGACGAGGAAGCCGCTATCAAAGCTCGGTTTGAAATGTACGAGGAAAAAACCAAACCCTTAATCGATTACTATGAGAGGAAAAAATTATTAAAAACAGTAAGCGCGGAGGGGGAAGCGAAAGAGATTCTTGAACATGTGCTTTCTGTTTTAAAATGAAGTACGGCATTTATCATATGAATTGTGAGGATGGGATTGTTTCTGCCATTCTTCTAAAGAAGCAATTTCCTGACATAATTCTTTTTCCGGCATCGTTCGACGGCTCATGGAAGGATTTGCCGATGAAAAAGGGTGATGAGCTGTATTTTGTAGATATTTCTCCGAAACCAGAGGAGATAGTTGAATTTGAGCGGAATGGAATGAAATTCCTTATTATTGATCATCATGTCTCGGCCTTCAATCTAATACAAGAATACAAGAAGCACAATCCTGACGTTGCGTTCAGCAACTACCTTTATTATCCTGGTGTTTGTTCAAGCGTTGCCATTTGGAATTATTTTTTCAAAGGCCGGAAGATGCCAGAAGTGTTGAAGTTCATCGATATAAATGATTTGTGGAAATGGGATTTGGATAAAAATTCCAGATACGTTAATCAATACATAAAGGCCATGTGCAAAAGATCTTCGTTCGAAGACTATCAGAATCTCCTGGAAACATTCAATTACGATGAGGCAGCTGATAGAGGAAAACTTTTATATCAAAAGATGATGCAGGATGTCGAATACATGGCATCTCGTGCCGCTGAAATCGACTTTGATGGCGTGCGAGTGCCGACGGTCAACACGCAATTGTATGAGTCTGAAGTTGGTCACTTGCTTGCATCGCAATCAAAAAACAACATCGGTATCGTGTATGAGCTTCATCCGGACGGAAATATGGTGAAGTTCCATGTTCGGGGGAATAAAGGAGATGCCGCACGGAAATTAGCAGAGAAATATGGTGGCGGAGGTCATGACCTAGCATCAGGCTTTACTATGTCATTGAAGGATTTTTCGGCCTTGTTGAAGAAGAATTGGATGGAACAAAAAAATGAAAGAAGATGAAGATATAATTATTGTTGATCCTTTGTTGTTAAGTAAGAAAATACAACAGATTAAGGAGGACGGCATAGAAAATTTGCATGTTGTTTCTGATTTTGATAGGACATTAACTCCTTGTTTTGTTCATGGGCAGAGGACAGCTAGTATCATTGCACAAGTCCGTGAAGGAAATTATTTAACTCCTCCTTACACATCCCGATTATGTGCTTTATTTGATAAATACCATCCAATTAAAATTGCGGAAGACATTCCTAGAGAAATAAAGAACAAGAAGATGCACGATTGGTGGTTAGAACGTCTCAATTTGATTATCAAAAGTGGAATGAATAAAAAAATCATTGATGACATTATCCAGAAAAAAAAAGTGCAGTACAGAAAAGGAGCAAAAGAGTTCATAAATTCTCTCACAGAGCACAAAATCCCATTGCTGATATTCTCTGGGTCGTTGGGAGATATAATTGAAGGTTCATTGAAGTTCGAAGGAATATTTCATCCCAATATTCACATAATATCTAATTTTTTTCAATTTGATGAAAAAGGTAATGCAACAGGATATAGGCATGATATTATTCATATTTTCAATAAAAATGAGGGGCATATCAAGAAATCATCGTATTATCATCAGATACAGGACAGAAAGAATGTTATCCTTCTCGGGGATGGACCAGGGGATTCAAGCATGCTTGAAGGATTACCTCATAAAACTATCATCAAAATAGGATTCTTGAATGAGCACATAGAAAAGCAGAGGAATCTCTTTGAAAAAGAGTTTGATATTATCATTTTGAAAGATGGCGCCATGGATTATGTCAATGATATGATGATGAAGATTTTTTGAACATATATTTTATAGCCATCGTCGCATAGCAGCCCTTGTTCAGGAAAAATGAAACTTTTATTTTCTTCATTCCTGGGTTAAGTTCATCGTCTTCAAGCTTTCCTGTCTTGAATTTTTTTACTTCCGCAAAAAGCATTCTTGAGTTTCCTTCGGAGCTTAATTCAGGCATACTCCTGATTATAAAATCTCTATATGTGATTTTTTCTTCCTGCATTACTTTATCTACAGCTTTCTGTATTTTTTTGTCCTGTATATCCGTCCCAAATCCAATTATCGGAATTTCCTTGTTTTTGGCGTAATCAGAAAGAAGTTCGGCAGTCCTGTTCCATAAATCAGACTGGTATGCGTGCACAAAGAAATTTATCACATGGAATGGAACTTTTCTTAAAGCACGGATAGGATCGTTTGTCTTCTCAAATTCAACCTTCAACTCGCGTTCGTAATAGCCATTACTCTGTATGAGTATCTCGACTGCTTTCCTGAAATTCTTCTTTATTATTTCTCTTCCAATCTCAACATTGTTCATGGAAAATCGCTGTTCATCGAATAAGTTAAGAAATTTTCCTATTTTTTTAGGAATTTTGTTTATGTTTCTTATTGTGATACCAAATTCGTTGCCTTCAAGCATACCTAGATAAATTGGTTTGTCGCTTTTCCCTCTAAATTCCAGTGTTATGTTGCTGTCTTTGAAATCATTGATTCTTCCTTGGCAGTTCTCTATTGAAATCCACTGCGTCGTTATAGCTTTTCTATCTTTTGTCCCTGCAAACCTTATTCTGCTGACATCGATATTGAGAAATTTTGCTATTTTTTCTACTGCGGCAGGTGTCGCATAATCAGTCTTCCTCATGATGAAGTAGCTGTATCTTCCGGTGTTACTTGTTTCTATCTTGATAACTTCATTGACAATAAAATCTTCAGGAATTTGCTTTAGCTTGTATGTCATATCTTTCCGCTTAGGTACGCCTTTCTTTTGGATTCTGGGAATTTTTCAATGGCATAACGCAGCATGGTTCGTGGCATTTTCTTGTAATATTTTTTTAGGAATTGTTCCTCTGCATTTAGATCTTTTTTTCCAACTTCTCTGAGCATCCAGCCAACTGCCTTGTGCATTAAGTCGTGTTTGTCATTTAAGAGGATCTCAGATATGTTTAATGTATCTTTAAGTTGATTCCTTTGGATAAAATAATATGTTGCAACTATTGCAATTCGCTTTTCCCAGAGATGATTCGATCTTGCAAATTTATAGAGGATTGATCTGTCCTTGTCGAAAAGATATGCACCGACTATTTTGGGAGCGCTCAAATCGACCAAATCCCAGTTGTTGATATTTTTTGTGTTCTTGAAGTAGAATTCAGTGATTTTCTTTTTTTCGCTCGCTTTTTTTGATTTTTCAACCAAGATTAGTAATGCAAGGAGCCGTTCTTCATGGATTTTTGAATCTAAGAGTGTTTGAAGATCACTCATTGATATATTTTTTTCAAATTTTACGGCGACTTTTCTTATATCCGGCACAACGACACCAATAAAAATATCTCCTTCACCATATTCTCCTTTCCCTGTCTTGAAGAAAGTCGGGAGAAACCTCGCTTTTTCCATGTTTACGTATTTTTTGAGCTCTTTTTGTAGTTGGTTCATATTTATGTCCTCTAGCAAAAAGGATTATAAAGGTGTCGTAATGCCTATTCCTTACGCGCTCGTAGCTCAGCCTGGATAGAGCATTGAAGGCCAAAAGCCTGTGCAACCGTCCTAAGGCAAGGGTCGGGGGTTCAAATCCTCCCGAGCGCGCCATATTCATGAAGATTCGCCATTTGGATTTCAGTTTTGTTCTTTATCTTGCTTTGATAGAAGGCATTGCATTGTTCGTTCTGGACAAAACGGTCGCATTAGGTGGAGTTTGGGTGGGATTCGTCCCTGCATTCATAATTCTTCTTATTTACAAAATAACATATAAATATATTCCAATAAAAATAAACGGAAAAGAGGTAATGTATGTTCCTGTTATCTTTCTATCGATTGCAAACGGATTGTTTATCGTCCTGTTATTTTTCATTCAGAATTACATCCCTAATTTTGCAAATGTTCTTTCTGAAGGGCTTTATGGTTTGATAAGTGTTTTCCTTTCATTCATGATTTTAATCTTTTTGTATAATATTCAGCCTCTGAAGATAACAATAATGATTGGAACCACTGCACAAAAGATTGAAAAAATGAGCTATAAGTTTTCCGTTTATGCTGGTATTTTTGAGTTCTTTATCCTGCCGTTGATGTTCATTTTTTATACTATCCACATAAATTCTTTTCTTAATGGATTATTATCTGGGTTGATTGGAGGGATTATTGCATTGTTTGTTGTTAATCTTATTCTTTCAAAAAAGCCAGTTTTCATGACAACTGAAAGAAGTTCAAGAAGTAATTCTAAACTCACTTAATATTCATTTTCTGTCCTTCATTTCCGCTGAAGCTATCTTGGATTTGTTTCTTATTAGCCAGTAATCAGAAGGTATAATCCTGCTTTTGTTTACGTGATTTATTGAAATTAATCCGGGATCGTCGTTGACAGATACCTCGGCCAAAAACAATATGAAACTATGCTTTACGCCTTCGTCAATCACTTGTTCGTGCATAACTGAGCTTATTCCTTCAAATGTTCCATCAATTCCTGCTTTCTCCCTTAATAACCGCAATGCGCAATCCTTAAACGTTTCTTCATGCCTCATCTTGCCCCCAACCAATCCTATGTAGTTCTTATATGGTCGTTTCGTTCGTTTTATGAGAAGAACTTTCTTGTTGTGAGTTGCATGAACGAGGACAACAGGGATTGGACCGAACGTTTTCGATGAAATATTTGCAAAAATAGGTAGCTGCTGCTCTCCTTTCTTTGTCAATCTATATTTTTTACTCTTCCTGTAAATGAGACCTTCCTTCATCATAGATGATAGATAGTATGAGAGGTGATTCGAGTGGATTTTCAAGGATTTTTCAATCTCGATGAATTTCAGGCTGTTTCTGCTCAAGAACAACCTAAATATGTTTTCACGTTCCTTCCTCATAATTCCCCCAATTTAGTCAAGAAAACTTGAGGAACTATTTAAATATTCTCTTGGTAATTATAAATTCATGGATGAAATAAAGGAGAAGGCGCATTATATTTCTGTAACCGGCATAATCAGGAAAGGGGATAAATTTCTTATATGCAAGCGAAGCGAGCAGGAGAAGATATTCCCTGGAAAATGGTGCGTGCCAGGAGGGAGAGTGATGCAGTCTGACTTTGTAAACACCAAGAAAGACACAAACGATCACTGGTTCTCGATCTTCGAGAAAATTCTTGAGAAGGAAATTTTTGAGGAGACCAACCTAAAAATTAAAAACATCGGCTATGTATCAAACCTTGCGCTGATAAGGCCAAACGGGTTCTCCACTATTATAGTAAGCCTGTACGCAGATTGGGCAGGCGGCGACGCAGTAATGAAGCAGAAAGATGAACTGGTTGACTTTGCTTGGGTGAGCCTTGACGAAGCGAAGAATTATGATTTAATTGAGAATATTTACGAGCAAATAGAGAAAGTAAATAATTTATTTATTTGAATTTGTTTAATATTTCGATTATTTTCTTCGAATCCGCTTTTCCTCTTAGAATAGCCATTACTTTCCCGATGAGAGTATTGAATGGTAATCCTTTGTTCTCTGCGACAATCTTGCTGATACTTTTTTCGACTTCTGAATCGGACATCAATTGGTATTTTGAAATGATTTCCTTTAGGGGCTTATTTTCCTTGAACATATCTTCTAGTGAATCTTTTGATATCTTTCCGGAATTCATTGCTTCAAACAACAAATAATAGTCCTGATCAGTAGGATTTACATCAATGTTGTATTTTCTCCTCATTATTTTTGGGATTGAAAGCATTGTTTCCGCTATGTATGGAGCTTTAACGTTTGGATACCTACTTACTAGTTCAATTAGCAAGTCGGCCTTTCCAATCTTGGCCAGATCATCCGAAAGCTCCTTTGCCAATCCCAATTTTGCAATTTTTACCGCTTTGTTGGATATTAGCTCGGGAAGTTCTAGTTTTGATGCGTCGAACTTGAGTGTCGGAACGTCTGTTTCTGGATACATTCTGTCTGCGCCTGGCATAGGTCTTAGAAACGTCGTTGAATTGTCCTTTTCGGCCTTCCTGACTTCATGCACAGGTACTTTTCCAGATTCGATGATTTTCAATCTTCTCTCGCATTCTTTTTCAATGACCTTTGGCATAGAATCTATCTCTTGAAATCCTTTTATCTCAACACGGGGTGTGTTTTTTACAGATACGTTGACATCCTGTCTGATTGATCCAAGCCCACGTTTAATTCCCGGTACAGAACGCAGGATCATTCCTATTTTTCCAGCCGCTTCTTTGGCTCCTTCGGCACTTTTTATGTCGATATCTGTTGCGATTTCAATCAAAGGGATTCCAAGTCGCGAGATATTATATGTGTCTTCTGTTGCGGTCCTTTCAACGACTTTCGCTGCTTCTTCTTCGAGGCAAATAGTCGGGATTCTTATTTTCCCTTCGCTTGTTTCAATGTAGCCGTCCGTTGCAATCAACGCTGTTCTTTGGAAGCCAGAAACATTAGAGCCATCAACAACAATCTTTCTCATGAATTGGATTTCGTCAATTGGCTTTGCATGGAGCAACAAAGCTACTTTCATCGCCGTTTCCAGCGCTTCTCTGTTTACCTCATGAGGGGGTTCTTCATCCAACTCTACTAAACAGTTGATGTCATTATATCCTTGGAAAACAAACTCCTTGTCCTTCTCCTTTTCGTGCTGAGCGGCAATGTCAACCTTTCCCGATTCTCCAGCACTTACTCTTAATCTTCTTCTGAACTCGAAATCTGGTTTGTTGTCATTTATTATTGTCGGACAATTACAGAATAGCTTCTTTCCAGAAATTTGTTGATGGATTTCCAATCCGCATTTGAAATCTATTTTGCTGTAATCCATGGTTTTTGTCCGTTTTTGGTATATTATAAATTTAATGCCCGGCATGCCAATGGGGGAAGGCGAAGCCGGGCCGATATTTCAAAGAATTTCGGGGAGCTATAGCTCGTCTAGCACCACCGATGTCTTGATCTTCTCGGCCTTTGCTTGTTGGAGTTGGGCCGTGAAGCTATAAACACCCCCGAGATCTTGAAATGAACATTTGATGAGGAACTGATAGTCTCCCGCTATATTGTAGATTTCATCTGCCTTGATTTTCCTGAGAAATTCAGTTATGTTTGCAGGATTGACAGAGACTTCAAAGAATGCCTGAATTTGGTTTGCCTTTTTATTGTCAACTTTGATGGTGTACTGCTTGATGATTTTGTCCTTTTCAAGTCGTTTGAGACGATTATGGACTGTTGTGGATGGTATTTTGGTCGATTTTGCAAGCTCTTGGACGCTTTGCTTGGAATTTTTCTTCAATTGTTCAAGAATAAGCTCATCTTTATCATCCATAAGATGGAATGAATATTCCAACTATATATAAATATTATGTTATTATTCCATTATAAAGAATATAAATATTATAATTATTATAATAACTGAATAAATTGACTAAATTATGGAATATAATTACCAAATAACAATAAAATAAACATTATTTTCACTATTGATTTGCTTTAAATATCAGTTGTAAATTGAAACTATGGAGAGCGACGTCTACTCTTGGCTTATATGATAAACACACAAAAGCAAGGCACAGACAGAACTGTTCTTGATGATTTTGTTGGCATTTACAGTGATACAGATAAATTTTCAGGCCACAAAGACTATTCTGTTCAAAATAATAAATATGTTTTTAACCTTAACTTTTCGGATAAGACAAGAGATTATTCTGCCTGGATAAAGTATTTCGCTGAAAGACAGGAAACAATGATGTCTCTGGCTCTGTTAATGAGAATAATTAGTGTGGAAAATACAAATATTTCAAATAAAATAAATCGTTATATAAAATCAAATGGGCTTATTACGAGTACAGCAACCTATTTCGATATATTCCTTGATGGGTGTAATTACGGGGGGAAAATAATTCAGGATTTCGGAAGCAAAATAATAAAGCCCGTGGAAAAATCAATAAACTATATTCCCTTATTGGAATCGTCACCAATATTTATTGAAGAGAAATTAAAAAAAATCTCCAGTTACAAAGGAATTTCTGATTCAAGTATGAATGTGCAATTCGGTGCTCTATTGAAACAAACGACGCTCATGGATAAATTCTCCCAATCCATTAAAATCTACTCTTTGCTTGAAAAACTTTTTGAAAATGCAGCAGAAGACATAAGGGTGTGGACATTGCCTCTTGGAAGCAGAAAGGACTATCCAATTGAATTAGTGGGTCTTAATCATAATCATGATCTTAATCTGTCAAGAATTGACTTATGCTACTCATGTGACAATATCGGCCATGCAGTAGGGGTTTCAGTAAAAAAGAAATAATCATATCAAGAACGTGTATTTCTCAATGCGACCCGGGATTTCACCTATGATGTTTTGTCCCATTTCTTTCTTTGCATTATTTAATTTTGAGTGCCCAAGAAGCCAGGAGAGTTTTGCAAATGCAGCTTCTGTAGTCATACCATTGCCAGGAATAACACCTGCTGCGAGCAAATCTCTTCCAGTCGAATATACATTCATGTCAACCATACCATAGATTGTTTGTGTGGTCATGACAATTATTGTGTTTTTTGACATATTTTTGATAGTTTCAAGCAATTTCGGATGATCTTTTGTAATATCATCAAGTTTGTTTGTCGGTGCATGACCAAGTCCAGTACCTTCAAGTATTATTCCTTTGTAGTCTTTATAGAACTCAAGTTGTTTGTAGTTAAATCCAGGATGTGTCTTGACAATGGCGACCCTATTCTCGAACGTAGTATTTAAGTTGATTTTATTATTTTTGTCTTTCTTCACAAAATCATTTCTTAAAAAATCTATTTTTCCTGTCTTGTAATTAATTTCTGCAAGTGGTCTTTGATTAATGCTTCTGAAAGCATCCCGTCGTGAAGAATGCATCTTTCTGACTGCAACACCAGAATGAATCAAGCAAACATCATCATCCTCATTTTTATGCATGCAGACTGCAACGCCCGAGAAATTTGACTGTGCAATAAATTTCGTGGCGGCAATCATATTCGAACTTGCATCTGAGCTTGGCCTGTCAGAACTTCGCTGAGCTCCAACAATAAGCACAGGAACTGGCAGATTTTGCAGTGCAAACGACAATGCAGCAGCAGTATATCCCATTGTGTCTGTTCCGTGTGTGATGATTACTCCATCCACTCCTTTTTGAATTTCACTTGAAACTTCATTCGCAAGCATCGCCCAGTGCTCTACTTCCATGTCTTCCGACCACATTTGTAGGACTTTTTTGGTGTTGATGTTTGCAATTTCATGAAGTTCAGGAAACATAGCCAGCAAATCATCAGGTGAAAATTTAGAAATGACTCCACCTGTTCTGTAGTCTACTTTTGAAGCAATTGTTCCTCCTGTATGTAGGATAGCGATTGTCGGCAAGTTTTTGTTTTGCTTTATCTCGTGGTTAGTTTCTTTCTTATTTTCTTTGAAAGTTTCAAGAACATCAATTGATTTTATCTTTTTCTTGTCTATTCCGATGTTGTAACCAGAATTTAATTTGATAAACAAAGTATGTGCATTTTCATTCGGCATAACAATGCCTGTCTGAACGCCATCAACTGTTTCAATTTCGACTTTATCACCTGGTTTATGCATAGTTACTTGTCTTTTTCGCTGTTTTATAAAACTAACTGAAAAAAGGATAGAGTTTAAGAGCGTCTTTTAAAGTTGTCTGGTAGTTCATGAATCTCCTTATCGTTTCTTCATCTAATTTTTTAAATCTCATTACTAATTTATCATACTGCTTATTTGAAAGTTCATATAGCTTTTTTGTTGCAAACAAAATCAATTTTCTGCTTTTTCCGATGTGTTCATTCCATAATCCATCGTAGTTTTTCAATTGCGAGCGAGAAGTATCGTTTTTGTTTAATGCTTCAATTGCTGTTTTCGCAGCGAATAATCCTGAATAAAGCGCCGGCCTTATTCCTTCTGCTGTTGTTGGATGTATGCTGCTTACTGCATCACCTATTGCTAAAAAATTATCATCGGATTTTTTCTTGACTATCTCATAAAATGCGTCGCCACCATGTTTTTCTAATATTTTTCCTTGTCTCAATCTATCATCTGATTTAATCCAATAATCGAGATGTTCCATTTGAGAACCTTTTCCTCTTTCTTCCTTGAACATTTCATTTGCCCAGCAGATTCCTACTCTTGCTTTGTCTTTTCCAGTGGAAAATATCCATGCATAACCGCCGGGAGCGATATTCCTGTCGAATTTGAATAACATTGTATTTTGACGTGTTAAATTCAAATTAGTCATTTCATATTCCATACCGACAAAGTGCTCTTTGATTGTAAACTTGACTAACCCAAGATGTCTGGTAAGGACGGCGGAAGGCCCTGTCGCATCAATTACTATTTTTCCATAAACAAAGTGTATTTTTCCATCTTTCGAATATTCGACACCGATTATTTTCTTATTCTCGATGATTGGTTTAGTAACCTCTGCTTCAGTCAGTATATCTGCTCCATTTTTTTTAGCTTCAGTTACTAAAAATTTCTTAAATTTAGCAAAATCGAGAACAGCCCCATCTACAGACAACGACATCTCTTCTGTTGGCCCCTCCATTATCGCGGAATCTATTTTTGAAACGATGACTGACTCAGGAATTTTAAATTCATCGACAGCGTCTTTAAATGTCCCTGCTGTAGATTTAATTGGATATCCTATTTTATTTGTTCTGTCCAAAATAAGAACAGAATACTTAGAATTCTCAGTCACATAACGTGCGAATTCAGCGCCAGCTGGCCCCGCTCCGCACACAACGATGTCGTAGTCCTCTTTCATTTTATGAAAATAATTTATCCGAAATAACTTACCTTCTGTTTCATTTCTCTTGCTTTTGCAGACCTCAATTCACCTTCAATTTTTTCATAATTCATCTTAGTTTCAACATCGACAGAAGCTTTAACTTTTTGAGAGGCTTCATCAAAATCGGCTTGTGTAACTTCTTTGGCATCCATGTTTTTTCTCAGTGCCATAATTGCTGCCTCTTTGCATATTGATTCGATATCTGCCCCAACATATCCTTCTGTTTTTTCAGCAAGTTGTTTTATATTCACATTTTTTAATGGCATGCCTTTTGTATGAACTTTAAATATTTGTTCTCTCATTTTTTCATCTGGTATTTGAACCAAAGACAGCCTGTCAAATCTTCCTGGTCTTAGCAGTGCAGGATCGACAATGTCTGGTCTGTTCGTTGCTGCAATCACAACAACATCCTTCATTTCAACCAAACCATCCATTTCTGTGAGAAGTTGATTTACTACTTGTTCAGTCGTGCGTGAGTCTGCACTCGCTCCCCTTTTCGGGGCAATGCTATCTATTTCATCGAAAAAAATAATTGTCGGGCTTGTTTGTCTTGCTTTTTCAAATATTTTTCTTATTGCTTTTTCCGATTCTCCGACCCACTTGCTAATTAGTTCTGGCCCTTTTATTGAGATAAAATTAGCTTTGCTTTCATTCGCAACCGCTTTTGCTAACATTGTTTTACCCGTTCCTGGAGGACCGTAAAGCAGAACGCCTTTTGGTGGCTTTACTCCCAATCTTGTAAATGCTTCTGGATTATTTAGGGGCCATTCAACAGCTTCAATTAGTTCTTTTTTGGTGTCTTCAAGGCCGCCTATGTCGTGCCATCTAACGTTTGGTATTTCTACAAGAACCTCTCTCATTGCAGAAGGTCTTACAACTCTTAAAGCATCATTAAAGTCTTCCCTTCCAATAATTAATTTTTCTAATATTTCTTTTGACAAGGAATTGTCGCCCTTTAATTGAAAATCAGGAATAACTCGCCTAATAACAATCATTGCTGCTTCTTTTGCAAGAGCAGATAAGTCTGCGCCAACAAAGCCGTGAGTTATTTCAGAAACTTGTTCAAGATCTCTCGAAATTCCTTCCTGCGAAGTTTTGTCTATCGTCGAAGCTACAATCTCTAGTTGTTTTAGTCGTTTATATATTTCTCCGGCCTCGTTTTCGACCACTCGCGTCCTCGGATCCTCTGGTGAATATTTTCTTCTGGCTTCTTCTATTTCTTTCATTTCTAAAACTAGTTTTTTGAATTCTTTTTCTTCATTGGATAACTTATCTTTAATTTCGTCCAATTCGGTTATTATTTTCTTTTTAATTTCTAAATCTTCTTCTAAACTTTTGTGTTTTTTGTTTAATTTCTGAATCTCTGAATCTATATTTTTTATTTTAGAAAATATTCTAGCAATCATTGATTGATTGGCAGATTTCCTTTCTCTCTCTAATTGCTTTATCTCATTTTCTAATTGCTTTATCTCATCCCTTGTTTCATCAATTTCGTTGTGTTTTTCTTTTATTTTTTCATTCAATTCTTCTTTTTTCTCTTCAATTTGAGGTAAAATATTTTTTTCTAATATATCGCTATAAATTGTTCCCAATAACGGCATATTCCTGGTGTGGATTTTCAGAATCTTCAGTCTTCCTGCCTTTCCAGGGACACCGATTTCAACTTCTCTGTCAAATCTTCCCGGTCTTCTCAATGCAGGGTCCAAAGAATTTGGAATATTTGTTGCAGCTATAACAACGACTTTCCCTCTTGATTTCAATCCATCCATTACTCCAAGCAATTGAGCAACAACTCGTTTTTCAACTTCTCCTTGCACTTCTTCTCTTTTTGATGCGATTGCATCAATTTCATCAATGAAAATTATGGAAGGAGCATTTGCTTCTGCTTCTTCAAATTTCTTTCTTAGGTTTTCTTCTGACTGTCCGTAATATTTGCTCATTATTTCAGGACCATTTATTAAAATAAAGTTTGCATTTGTTTCAGAAGCGACAGCTTTCGCTAAAAGTGTCTTTCCAGTTCCTGGCGGTCCATGAAGAAGAACTCCCTTTGGAGGCTCGATTCCAAGACGTTCGAAGATTTCTGGGTGTTTTAATGGAAGTTCTACCATCTCTCTGATCTTCTTTATCTCTTCATCTAATCCTCCAATGTCTTCGTACGTAACATCAGGGAGTTCGCTTTCTTTTTCGAGTTCGACTGCTTCCGGATTTACGGTAATTTCTGTATTTTCAGTTATTATGATTGGCCCCTTTGGATTTGTGTCTGTTACAATGAATTTCAAATCTCCAAATCCGAATCCTACATTGAATGCGTCTTCGAACACGGAGCTGAATATATCATCAAAAAATGGATTTCCGCTCAATGTCTTTCTTCTTGTTCGCGTTCCACCGAAAGATATGATGTCTCCTTTAATTGCGGCTCTTCCAAGAAGCCCTTGTTTGAACATTTCTGGAGGTGCTCGTATCATGACACCTTGTCGTGCAGGCGCTAATGTGACTTTACTTGCTTCCTTGAATTCTGTTTTTCTTGCAGTTACAGTTTCTCCCAAGCTTGATTTTGAATTCCTTCTTAAAATTCCATCCATCCTGATTATATCAAGTCCATAATCCCCTGGCAGAGCTCTATCAACAATACCGATCGTTTTTCTTCCGCCCTCTATTTCAAGAATATCTCCCTCTCGTAATTGGAGCTCTCTTAGTAATTTGTGATCAATCCTGACAATTCCTTTGTTGACATCTTCCTGCATCGCCTCAGCGACCTTAAGTCTTAGTTCATTGTCCTTGTTTGTAGATTTCATTCAAAGCCTCCCTGTGTTATATGTCTGTGATGGAAAATCAATCGCACATGTTCTGGGTTATCCATTGATAGTGATACGATGCTGTTCTCCTCAATCTGGTTGAATCGAATTATTTCTCTCGGTATGCTTATGCAAAATGAATTGCCTATCATCCTGAGCTTCATGTTGAATTGCTTATCTCTTAGTTGGTGGTATTGTTCGTATTTCTCAAGATCTATGGGATGGAGGTATTGTGAATGGCACGAAGGGCAGCGGAATATCCTCATTATGAATCCTTCTTTTGTCGTTGTTTCTCTTTTCATTGGCACTTTGCACGTCTTGCAAAGCGCATCTATGTTATCAAGTAAATCCATCATTGTATATACAAAAAAGTATATCTATATAAATATTTCGGTTCCAATGCACTTTAGTGCCAGAGTAATGTTTACTTCATCATTACTTTTGGCAATTGCAACGGACTTGGCAGTCCCAAATCCTGGCTCATGGTGAGTCCCTTGATGCTGCATCGCGTGAGAATAGTATTGAGAACGGGACTAAGTATTTCTTTATCCACAAATTTCTTCTTTTTCCACTCCTTTATGACTTTGTCGACAGTATCTCCTGCCGTCAAGAAAAGCAAATCACCTTCAATTGTCATTGAACCAACATTTGGTTTGTATTGCGCTGTGTATTCGTATGAGAATTTCAATGCCTTCTGCTTTGAGGTTCCAACTGGAATGAATGCTTCCTCAACTTTCTTAACTGCGACGTTGCTTGAAACATCCACTTTTGGTGCTGTGATAGCGTTCCGCTCCGCAACCATCTTCCTGAAATTGAATCCGATTATAGTCATTATTCCACCCTAATTACACCCCCTTTGTTTAGTTTATAAATTTTACCATGTGTTTAAATAATCCATTATGGCTTGGCTTTTTAGGATGCTGTAGCATCTTGAAGAACAATGCTCGTTGATGCACACTGCCATTTGACCCATGAAGCATTCAAGGATTCACTACCAAAAGTAATTGAAAACGCCAAAAAACAAGGTGTTGTTTCCGTTATCTGCTCAGGTGTCAATGTTCCCACAAATAGGGAAGTTCTTGCTCTTTCAAAGAAATATCCCGATTTCATAAAATGTTCTCTTGGACTCTATCCGATTGATTTGCTCGGAGAAGCCGATGAAAGCGGATTGTCAAGGCAGATTGAGCCGTTCGACTTGGAAAAAGAGATGAAATTCATCGAAATCCACAAGAACGAGATCCTTGCTGTTGGCGAGTGTGGTCTTGATTATCACTGGGACAAGACAAGGCACGAGGAGCAGAAAATTAATTTTCAGAAAATACTTGATTTTGCAAAGAGAATAAACAAACCCATTATAATTCACACGCGTGAAGCCGAGGCCGATTGCGTAGAGATGCTTGAAAAATCAGGAATTAAGAAAGTGATGCTGCACATGTTTGAAGGAAGGAAGAACCTCATCAAGAGAGCAGCTGATTCTTGGATATTATTTCTCAGTTCCTGCGATTTTGAATAAAAACCAGCACTTCCGGATGCTTGTAGATATGGTGAATATTAATCAATTACTTACTGAGACTGACGCCCCCTGGAGGGGCCCTGTGTCAGGTGTTACAAATGAACCAGCCAATGTTGCTCAGAGTGTTGTGGAGATTGCAAAAATAAAGAAGATGGATGTGCACGAAGTTGAGGAAAACATCTACATGAATTACCAGCGATTGTTTCTCTGAAAAGCTTTTTAAACTTGATAAGACCAGTTCTCGATATGCAACCGGACGGGACTCTTACTCCTAAGGAAAAAGCCGAAGCTGAACGATTAAAGAAAGAGTATCTTTCAGCTCTTCAGGGAGCATTCAGAAATGCTCATCGCAACCGTAAAAGCGAAGAGGAGCTTATCAAAAAGATGTATTCGGCGAAAGGCGATAATCGTGTCGATTCATTTTTGCGCGGCGCGGAAAAACGATTCAAGAACAGGATAGAATTGCTTAACAAATATCTTGCCTCAATAGAGCACAGAACTCTTTTCTCAATTTATTCGAACCGAGATGTATTAGAAAAACACATGCTTGGCGAATTCAAGGGATATATTGAATCTGAGCCACGTTACAAAGGAGGCAAATCTGATTTGATACCTTTATTCATTATCTTGATAGGTTTGTGTCTTTTCATATTATCAAAAGATACGACCATTCCATTAATTGTCGTTTTTGCTGCCATGGCGATATGGCTTGTGTTTTTCTCGAAGCATAGCAAAGAGCGAAAGTTAGTTTCCGTGTAAATCCATAACCTTTTTATAGTTCCCTGGTTTGGTATTGGCTATGAAGATTGAGATAGACACGAAGGAGGATTTGCACAATTTGAAGCACATTATCCAATTCCTTAGCGTGATTTCTTCAAATATTTCGAGAAATAACTATTATGAAGAACAATCTGCACCAAGCCTGTTTTCAGACACATCAGCTTCACAGAGTTCACAGGCATCATCGGCTCCTGGATTGTTCAACATGTTTGATTCTCCGAGCCAGTCGACCCAATCAAGCCCATCTGATTCTTTTTCTATTGTTTCTGACGCGAATGAGCAGAAGAAAGATAGCACTAACAAGGGAGATTTCCTTGATTCATTGCAAGTGTACTGATTGAGATGGACAAATATATTTTTATTGAACATACCGCGGACTCAGAGTTCAAGGCTTTTGGAAAAACACTTGATGAAGCGTTCGCTAACGCGGCACTTGCGCTTACTGATGTCGTCATTGACGTCAAAGAGGTTAATTGTGTTGAGCAGAAAAAAATCACCATTGAATCGGAATCCAAGGAAGCACTGCTGTACGATTTCCTTGAAAAAGTCCTAATTCTTATTGATTCAGATCATTATGTGATAGGGAAAGTTGTTTCATTGAAGATAGAACAAGGGACAAAATTCAAGCTATCTGCAGTTGTTACCGGGGATTACGGTGTTGAAAAGTATGATTACAAAACACAGGTAAAAGCGGTAACGTACAATGACATGCGCATAGAGGAAAAGCCGGGTTCTGTAATGGTACAGGTTGTGCTTGATTTATAGGTAGATATTTAAATTAGATTGGTTGATTTCATTCTATGGTTGAATTGAAGAAAATAAATGAAAATATATGGCAGCTTGAAGGAACTAAAGTTCCGGCATTTGTTTTTGCAAGTGAGAAGCTTCTTGAGATCATGAAGAAGGACGATTCATTACGGCAACTCGAGAATATGACGCATTTGCCTGGAATCTACGAGGCAATAGCCCTTCCCGATTCGCATAGAGGATATGGCTTCTGCATAGGTGGAGTTGCAGCATTAGATTTTGAAAAAGGGGGAATTTCTCCTGGTGGAATTGGTTATGATATTAATTGCTTTGGGAGAGATACACACATACTTACAAGTCACGGATATTATAAGCATATACAAGATTTTGAACGGGACTTCATTGAACTCGAAAATATAAATGCGCCATTTACATTAAAAACGAAGCACTGTGCAGTTAAGCTTTTCTCTTTTGATGCTAAACGACAGTCCTATTTTCCCAAAGATGCTGCATATTTTATGAAACGGAAGCACACAGGAAATATTCTTTCAATTAAAACGCGCGCAGGGTACACTATACGAGTTACTAATGAACACCCAATCCTAACCAAAACTGGGATGGTTACGGCAGGTCTTCTCAACGCAGGGCAAGAAATAGCAGTTTTTCCTTTTAGTGGTGTTGCATATGAAGAGTCAGACGATTCTATTATTATCGATGAAGGCATTGGACTTTCTACTGAGTTAAAAAGGGAGCTAGAGAAGCGAAATCTACTTCCTTTGAAAATGTCGAATCCTGCAATACCAATAATAGCAAAATTATTTGGTTATCTTCTTGGTGATGGTAGCATAAGAATTTCTGCAAAGAGTCATGGAGTTGGTGCGTATAGTAAATCTCTTAGCGATCTTAAGGAAGTAAAACAAGACATTGAATCGCTAGGATTCTCGGCATCAATCTATGAGAGAAAGCGTAGATGTAAGATAATTACGCAGTATGGCATAAAGGATTTTTTTTCACATTCATATGAATTACATGCAAGTTCGCGAGCATTAGCGCAATTATTCTTTATGATTGGATATCCCAACGGACCAAAAACAAAAATACCCTTTATTGTTCCAAAATGGATTATGCGAGGACCAAGATGGATACAACGTCTATTCTTATCAGGACTTTTTGGGGCGGAATTGAGTTCACCAAGAACGCATACAAAGACTGGGTTTGATTGTCCTACTTTCTCAATGAATAAAAACACAAAGTTCAAAAAAAATGGGCGAATGTTTTGTGTACATATTATGAAACTTCTTGAGAATTTTGGCGTCGTGATCGATCTAATAACAGATAGAAGTGAATTTAAAAATAAATATGGACGTACATCTCGTGTCAGGCTTCAAATATCTTCTAATGAGAATAACTTATTGAGATTGTGGACAACAATCGGATTTGGATACAATCACAGGAGGAGTTTTATTGCTGATTGTGCTGTTTTATACATCAAATCGAAGCAGAGAATTACAGCAATACGTTCTGCGCTTACTGTTGATATTAAGTCACTGAAGAAAAAGGGGCTAAAACTCTCTGAAGTACAAGCGATGTTATCAGATAAAGGGATCAATTCACGTTTCATTGAGCGTCATTATTATGAGAATGCAAAACAACGTATTCCGCTCAATTTCATTTCATTTGATGACTTTGTGAAAACTAAGAAAAAAGAAAATGACGTGTATGGAACTCTCTTCGATTCTATTGAATCGATTTCTTTAGAGAAATATGATGATTTTGTTTATGATTTTAACGTATCAGATACTCACACAATAATTGCTGACAACATAATAACATCCAATTGTGGAGTAAGATTGTTGACAACTCCATTGATGATTGACGATGTAAAGGATAAAATGAGTGAGTTGATTGACTGCATGTACAAAACAGTTCCTGCAGGACTTGGGGAAGGAAATGTTAAAATTTCCGTTAGCGAATTAAATGATGTCCTCAACAATGGAGCAGAATGGGCAGTTAAGCATGGTTATGGTTTCAAGGAAGACATAGAGAATTCAGAGGAATCCGGAAATTACAAAGGAGCTGATGCAAGCAAGGTTTCAGATGGAGCAAAGAAAAGAGGGAAGAACCAGCTTGGAAGTTTAGGCTCAGGGAATCATTTCTTGGAAGTACAGGTTGTCGATCAAGTTTTGAATGAGAATGTCGCAAAAGTGTTCGGATTGAAGAAAGGACAGATTGTTGTCATGATTCATTGCGGAAGTAGGGGACTTGGGCATCAGGTTTGTTCAGATTATTTGAGATTGATGGAAAAGGAATTCGCAGACGAAATTACAAAGTTGCCAGACAGGGAATTGATTTATGCACCATCTGGAACTAAATTATGCAGTGATTATTTGGCTGCAATGAAAGCTGCTGCCAATTTTGCGTGGTGCAATCGTCACATAATTGCTGATTTGGTGAGAAATTGTTTTGTAAATATATTCGGGATAAAGAAAGAATCTATGCATGTTCTTTACGATGTTGCTCATAACATAGCAAAAATTGAAGAGCAAGAATTTGATGGGAAGAAAGTGAAGGTTTTCATGCACCGCAAAGGTGCAACAAGAGCTTTTGGTCCAGGAAACAAAGAAATTCCTGAAATATACAGGAAAGTCGGACAGCCAGTCATAATTCCTGGTTCTATGGGGACTGCATCGTATGTTTTGGTCGGAACGAAAGAAGGAATGAAATTAAGTTTAGGTTCAACAGCACACGGAGCTGGAAGAATGATGTCGCGAACCCAGGCATTGAGGGATTTCAAAGGTGAAAGTGTGGTTTCTGATTTAAGGCATGAAGGAATCATAGTAAAAGGTCATTCAATAACAGGCATAGCAGAAGAGGCACCAGGCGCTTACAAGGACATTGATGAAGTCGTTAAAGTTTCTGACGAACTAGGCATTGCGAAGATTGTTGTCAGATTGAGACCACTGGGTGTAGTCAAGGGTTGAGTCTTTTACCTTGTTCCATTGTTCTATTCTGTCACCAGCATCGATTGAATGCGAAAACATTTTCCAGAATATTTTTGTGATCCAATCAAGCCATTCCTTTTCATTGATTGTATAGAATACATATGTTTTCTTTTGTAATTCGTAGTTTCTGCTAGTTGGAGTGAATACTTCCTTGATGTTGAAGAATTTTTTATCAACCACTGTACATCTCAATGGCTGCTGCTTATGATGTATTTCAATCAATTCCTTGCCATATTTGAAATTCAACGAAAGAAGTCTCTTAATATTGTCCAATCCTGTTAAATCGACTCTGCAAACGACTTTAATGCTAACTCCTCTCTTTACCAGTTCCTCAAATACACTGAATATATCTATTTTTTTATCTTTATAGAACACAAATGATAAGTTTCCTGAGAAAAGCAACAATTGTTTTTCAGTTTGCAATAATAAATCACGTAAATTATCAAGAGTTCCGAGATAATCCTCCCCTTTTCCTTGTCTGCTCCATACTTGCTTGTTATTTTCTGGAACATATTGGAAAATATCAAATGGGGAAAAGTCATCTCTCCATAATGATTTGAAAATATGATCTTCAAGGATCTGCTGGGCAACGGTGTTGCTTATTTTCTCAGCATTTACACCGTATACGACCTTTAACGCCCCTCTTGTTCCTTCCCTGAACACTCTTGTAGAAAGCGTTCCCTGCTCTTCCTGTATTTCCTGCACATATCTGTCTGCAGTTCTCCAATTCTTATCGATGTGTTCTGCGATTTCCTGTATAGTTCTTGGCCTTACGAAGACAAAATCAATTATTTTTTTTACTGTTGCAGCATCAAGCATGAATTATTGGAATTTTCCTTCTTTTTAAGGTTTTGCCTTATATACAACACTATTGACAAATTCTGTGCAGTAAAATGCATATAGTTTACAAGTCTATATACTATTTAGCTTGAAAACAAGCGGAGATGCACTATGATAGAAGTGACAATACGAACAAAAGACGGCAGGATTACGCCGTTATACCTTCCGGAACGAGGGCATTGGGAAGCATTGGATGAACAGGATGATTTTTTGTAAAATAACCATGATTGAACTAGAAAACATACTTGGAGATCCCAAAAATAGAAACGCTTTAAAGAATGTTATTTTGGAATACGATGTTGACAAATGCAGGTTCGATTCGTCAATTGACGATGTCCTCTTTATTTTAAATAAAAGAAAGCCGCTATACAACAAATGGGTACAAGTATCTGGAAATAAAAAAAGAGAATTATCAGTCCCGAAAAATCCTCTGAAAATATTTCTGGGTGAATATATTCTTCCATTGATAAAAAGCAAAGATGTGCATAAATCATGTCATGGCGGAGAGAAAGGTTGGTCAGTAAAGAAGAGCCTCGAGACACATTTGCCGTGCGCATCAGTCCTTTCATATGACTTGAAAAGTGCATTTCAGAATATTTCATTTGAACACGTGGTTGATTTCTTCTCCTCTTTATTGTCTGATATTTCAGAAGATAACAGAAAACCCATCACCTATCTCCTTTCGATGCTAAACACAACTAAATATTCGGATGGAAAAAGAGCGTTGCCACAAGGATCTCCTTGCAGCATGGCATTGTTTAATAGAATATTGTTTAAATTTGATGTATTGCTTGCTGAAAAATCAAATGAGAGAAGATTTCGATATTCTCGATGGGTTGATGACATCACAATAAGTTCACAGAATGAACAAGAACCAAAATTGTTTCTTGGAGCGATCTACCTGACTGAATTGTATTTTCCGGTTGCTAAGGATAAGTTATTCTTTCAGAAAGAGGATTCGATATATCTGCTTGGTCACAAATTTGTTGATGGAGAGGTGATGAAGAATTCAGAAAGCGAACGGCTGAAGAATAAGAGCAAGCCTTTTGAGATGAACGAAGTGAACTATAGCCCTTGGGTTAACGAGGATGCGAACGTACGTATGAAAATGGAGGGTTTAGATGTTATTTGAGTTAGAAGACAGAACGATGGACGCGCTAATTTTGGGGTTTAAAGAACCAATAATGGAAGGTTGTACTATCCCGTCCAATACGATGCTTTATGATTTTGTGGAAGAGGCGGTAAAAAGAACAGGTGGTCGTGAATCTTTACAGAAAAGGGTTAGCAAGGGAGTTTTTGGTTCGTTTTCTGGAGGCAGGTATGACACGAATCTTGCAGATCATTATTTGATTCACAATCCGGATGTCATTTCCTGGTGTTGGTTCTATGGGATAGGAGATGTCTTTAAGTTCAAGCCAGGAGAAAAAGAAAAAGCGGAAAAAAGAGTAAAACAGTTTTGGACTCAAAAAGAGCTTAAGAATTTCGAAAGAGTAAATGCAATCACGAGCGAATTGAGCAAAAAATATTATGCTGGCAAAGGTTAAATTCCGAATGCTGAAGTCATTTCTTCAATTTTCTTGAATTCTTCCATGAATTTATATCCTTTTTCAGCCAATTGGTAGAATGTTTTGCCCTTCTCATCTATTTTCTCAATAAAACCGGCGTCAATTAATTCTTGCAAATATTTTTTGAGGCGGTCATGTGATAAATTGCCTCCATAAAGAATATGAGTCGGTTTAACTTTTCCCCCTTTCTGACTAATGAGGTTCAGGATGTCATATATGATTTGGTGTTTACTTCTTCTTTCTGCCATATTGTATTTTCCATAAAGGGATCAGTAATAATATGAGGCCTATCAATAAAATGAGTTCTCTTATCATGAACAGATAGTCTATTGCGGGGATAACCCCTAGGATGTGGAAGAGGAACAGGCAGAAAAATGCCAGGAACGTGGATCGTCTGTTAGCATTCCTGTTCTCTTTGTATTTTTGATAAGTGAACAAAACAACGAAAGAAAGCAGTAATGCGCAGACTATATTGAACAACACATCTTGTCCTGTGAATGTGTAAATTCCTATTATGATGGTCCAGAAGTAGAACAGCCAGATGTCCTTCGATTTGTTCATGTCAGTATAAACGATTGCAAGGGAAAGGTATGCAAGCATCATGCCAAGTAAGAATATGTAATATATTCCAAAGAACGAAAGTGTGTAGTAATGATACTGGCTTTCAAGGAGATATTTTGCGAATGAGGAACGGAGCAAAACATTCAATGCTAGGTTCGCTAGGAAACTCAACCCTAAGAACAAAAATCCATAGAAGAAGTATTTGTGTTTCGCATCATTGGTGATTTTATATGCCTTATACCCTAAAAAACTTATAAAAAATGATACAAGGATGCCCAATATTTGGATGCCCGTGGTTAATGCATAGGTTAATTGCGGATATTGCTGTATGAAAAGTATCGCAGTGTTTGCAGTCATGCCAAGTATTCTCTTTGCCAGCTTTATAAAATTTATGTAATTGAGAAAATACTATATTAAGAGATTATCCTTCCAAGTACGTTATTGTCTGCGTAAAATAAGTTCTCGACAATGACGATGGAGGGAGAAGGAACTTTTTTGTCGTATTTTTCCAATAATCGTTCTATTTTCATTGTATCCACCTGTCGCTGAACTGCACGTCAAAACTCTCATTTTCCTTGACGCAAAGTTTCTTCAGTTGCTGAAAACAAATGTTCTGGATTTGTTGTGTTGTTTCCTTGTAATGCATGGTGCATCACCTCTAAAAGAATAGTGTGTTTTTTGGTTTATATAGCTCACATGCGGTTGTCCTGTGGTGACGGGATAATGGCAAATGCATGCGAAATAATTATATTTTGTCTGGCAGTGCATTATACGCGAGGAAGAAGCGTTCTGGATTGGATTTTAGAATTCTTCGTGCAGAATTTGCTGTTATACCACAGGACAACAAGATTTTCTAAGTCAAATTTTGGAGTATGTCAGACAAGGCTAAACAATCCTTTCTGTAGCAGGAAGACAAAAGATATTATGTTTACCGTGTGTATGCTCATACCGAAATAGAGAAGGACGAAATATAAGCCAATGGCACCGTCAACGAAACTAACATAATCTCCCATGAATCCGAACGTAGTTCCTTTTATGATGAGATAACCAGCTGCAATGGCCAACATTATTTTTGGCATAAATGATGTTGTAATTAATAGAATTGAAGCGATGACATCAAATAATCCAAGAATTTTTGTTATCATAGTCAGAATTCTGTGAGCTTTTTGTTTACAGGACTCTTTGATGCAAGTTTTATGATGGATGTGTTTCCATCTGGTCCGCCGCCGCTTTTGTCAAGAATAATGAATTTACCATCCTCAAGTCTTTTTAGTTTTCTTGTGAATGTCTTTAGCGAGCTATTCCCTCCATTGTTTGTGTAAATCTTGTAGAGATCCCCTGTCCTGCTTTCGGGATTCTTTTTTATCAGTTCCAGTACGAATCTTGTCTCCACATCAAGACCTTCTTCCTTGTTTATGGTGAAATCATCAAGTTTCCTGATGGCATTGTTGATTTGTTCTATATTGATGTGCTTCATGCTCTTGTCTTCGGCAAGGTTTCCGGCTTCGCGAAGCAGGTAAAGTCCCTTTCGTAAGTCATGTATGTCATATGTCTTCTTGGCAATCGCTTCGAACGCATCTTTGTCAAGGACATTGTCCTGGAACGCGTAATTAACACGCTGCTCCATAATTTCCCTGGTCTCCTGCAGGCTATACGGCTTGAACTCAATTATCTCTGCAGTTAAACGTGACTTGATTCGCTCATCAAGGTTCAGAAGCCATTCCTTGTAGTTCGTGATTAGAAATATCGATTTTTTGTATATTTGTTCAAGAATGTAGTAAAGGAAATCATATTCATCTGCCTTGTCGACCTCGTCAAAGACAAACACCACTGATGTTTTGTTCAGCAAATCTCTTACAATTTTGAAAAGTTCATCGGTCTTTTTATTATGGGTAAATGTGTATCCGAGGTGGTCGCAGATTGCGATCATTATCTTGTATGAGCTGTTTCTTTCCCAGCAATTGATGTAAATCGGCTCAATCTCATTGTGCTCGTCCTCCAATTCTTTCAACACGTGACGGCATGCGACAGTCTTTCCTACTCCGGGCGGTCCATGAATGAATAAATTTCTTCCACTTCTTTCCTGGAAAAGCGGCTTGATGCACATCGCCATTTGATGCTGTTGCACATCCCTGAATGGGACCAATTTTGGAATGTAGTCATAATCAAGCGCGATTACATTCTTGAAGAGCGTTTCATCGCTCCGTAAAATATCATTAAAAACACCCATGGTCAGACTTCTTCTTCCGGTTCTTCCTCTTCTTTCTTTTCTTCTTGGAATTCTGCCTCTTCTTCTCCCTTCTGGAAGCCTTCTTCCCAATCATTTATTTCGTCATTTTCAAGATCTTCATCAGCGGTGTCTTCCTCTGCCACTTCATCCTTTTCCTCTGTATACGTTTCGTCCTCAAAATCGTCTGCCATTCTAATGTACCTCCTTGGCGATTTTTGTCTTTCCTCCCATATATGGGACAAGAACCTTAGGTATGGTTATGGAACCATCTTTATTCTGGTAGTTTTCTATGATTGCAACCATCATTCTCGATGTCGCTATCGCTGTGTTGTTCAAGGTATGCAAAATTCTCTTGTTTCCTTCCTTATTAACACACTTTATGTTTAATTTTCTTGCTTGGTAGTCGGTACAGTTCGATAATGAACCCAATTCTCCGTATTCTTTTGTTGTTGGCCTGTATACTTCAAAATCCGCGCTTCTGAATTTCCAGTCTGCCAAGTCTCCTGTACATATTTCAACCCATCGGTACGGTAGCTCAAGCACCTTGAGTATTTCATCAGAATTATTGAACAGTTCCTCATACATTTTCTCAGAATCTTCTGGTCTGCAGAAAATAAACTGCTCAACTTTGTTGAATTGGTGCGTTCTCCAAAGTCCTTTTTCATTTATCCCGTGAGCTCCGACTTCCTTTCTGAAGCACATTGAGTATGAGAAGTATTTTTTGGGTAATTCCATTTCTTGAATGGTTTCCCCTGCATGCATGGCGAGTATTGACTGCTCAGATGTTCCAATCAAACTCAAATCATCATCTTTTATGGAATAAACGGACTGTGCCATTGCATTTTTGTCCATGGAAGCAAAAATTGATTTTTCGTTTAACATTAGAGGTGGCTCGATGTTTGTGTAACCCTTTTTTGTCATGAAATCTATTGAAAATTTAATCAGTGCCTGATTCAACAAAGCCAGATCCCCTTTTAGGTAATAAAATCCTTTTCCTGAAACCCTTGCGGACGCCTCAAAATCGCCAATCTGCAATGTTTCGATTATTTCAACATGATTTTTTACAGGAAAATCAAATTTCTTTATCTTTCCGCCCTTCTTTATCTCGACATTTTGTGTGGCATCCTTTCCTTTAGGAACGTCTTTCCACATTATGTTTGGGATCTTTTGCATTATTTCATTAAGGAGATTTTCGATTTTTATTTGTTCATCCTCTAGAACTTTTATCTTATCTGGGATTTTCTTCGCTTCTTCAAGTATTTTCTTTACATCCTTGCCTTTTTTCTTTGCTTCATTTATTTTTTCAGATATTTTATTTCTTTCCGCTCTTAGCTGTTGGGCACTTTGCTTCAATTCCTTTATCTGAATATCTAATTTTTTTGCCTCATCAACCAGAGGGAGCTTTTCAATTTGTCCTTTCCTCTTTATATTTGATTTGACAAATTCCGCGTTTTCCCTTATTAGGTTGATGTCTATCACAGCCTGACCTCGACGTTGCCTCTTGAAGAAATGGCATTTCTAAGTGTTTTTCCAAGCTTGTGCTCAGATCCTATTTTGATCTCGCCGTTTTTCCCTACATTCGCTGTCATTAGCAGTTCCTCATCTACATATATGTAAACATTCTTTCCTGCATAATTTCCATCGACCTTGAGTATGATGTATTTATTTGTTATTTCGGATTTGAAATAAGCAGGTTCTCCCTGTTTCTTTTTTTTCCTGTTTCCTTTCAACTCCTGGACGTCAATGCTCATGCCGATCGCTTTTTCGAGCATCTCGATGTTTTTACCTTGCTTTCCAATTATCCCTGCGATATCATGTTCCGGGACATATATTGTGCATGAATTGTCCGATGTGATGTCAACCTCGACTTCATCTGCATATCTTTGCAGTTCGGTTTGAATTGCTAACTTTGCTAGCTCCTGCACTGGATTTCCACGTGCCTTTATTTCAGTTACCGGAATGACAACTGTGTCGTTTCCGTATGAATATAATTCATATTCCTGCTTTTCTGTTTCGAAGTCATTGATAACGACACATGGTCGTGCCAAGTCCGCTTCGGTCATTCCAGCAGGCACTTTTACTTCCATGCTTACACTGAATGTCTTATCGACAGCCCCGTTTTTGATGAAAATTACAGTGTCTACTATGTGAGGGATAACTCCCATTTCTATCTTTCCGATGAATCGCTGTATCGCGTCGATGGGTTTTGTTGCATGAATGACTCCAACCATCCCTACTCCCGCCAATCGCAAATCAGCAAAGAGTTCGAAATCATCTTTGTTCCTCATTTCATCGAAAATGGTGTAATCCGGCCTGGACAGAAGAAGGATGTCGTGTATTTCTTCAGGGCTTCCCAGCCCGATTGCATACTGCGTTATTGTATCTGGCACAACCAAATCCCTTGGAGCCTCAATAGTCTTGATTATTTTATTCTGTTTTGAATAATATTCAGTCAATGCTTGGGTGAATGTGCTTTTACCCATTCCTGGAGCCCCAGCAATCAAGACTCCCTCAGCCTTTCCGCTCAGTCGCGTTTTTAATTTTTCACTAAGGCTATAATCCTCGAGCGATAGCCTTTTTACAGGTCTTACTAGCGTGATTTCCCAACCATCAGAGAATGGAGGTCTTACAATTACTGTCCTGTATCTTCCAAGCTGGACGATTGTCGAACCTTCGCGCTCAACTTCTATCGAGCTGTTTTCTCTTCTTGTCGCTTCTTCAATGATTTCCTTTGCCATTGATTCAACAGTTCTTCTGTTAAGAATGTTATCCACTTCAACCAGTTCCCATTCCCCTGGCTTTCCTCTTTTCGCGACGGGTTTGGTGTTTTCCTTAATATGCAAGGACATGGTCGTTGCATCGAAATATTTCTCGAACGTAAGGTCTTTAATCTCCTTTTCAAATTCAATAAGAATTACTTTGATTCCTTTTGCCTGCGCAGCAAGAGCATTAACTCTGTCTGCGGTTATGAAATGAGCATCTTCAGTGTAAGCAAGTTCTCTTATCATGGCATCGATAGCCCCTGATTTTGCGAGGCGTATTTCCGATTCGTTCTGTCTTCTTCCTGCATATACAATATTTATATCAAACTTCTTTGCTACGTCGCGTATTTTTTTTATTTCTTCCAGTCCAAGATATCCTTTTTCCTTCCCTGCATTTGCCTGACCCTCAAGTTCCGCGATGACTGCTTCATGGATTAATATTGTTTCTGGTGTTATTTCTTTTGAGGCAAGTTTCTCTGATACAACGCCCTCTATCAAAACAGATGTGTCAACCACCAATTTTTCAACACTTTCTTTAATTTTTTGTTCCTTTACTTTCATATTTTACCTTCTATTTTCTATTGCATACCTGTCGAAGATGATTTATAAACATTTGTAATGACTTAAAAAAGATTTATAAGTTGTTTTGCTTGCTGGTTAAATTCTGCTAAAAACAAGATGCTGACTATTACCAGAATTTAAACATCTTTCTTAGATTGGCTTTCATGAGATAATTTTTCAGTTGTTTCTCTAGTTCTTCATAGTTCTCGAAACTATGTTCTTCTCTTTTGAATGCAGATGAGTGATGCAATGATCGACCATTTTTACTAGAGAACTTGTGTTTTTTGTGCAGCAATTCGTGATGCATTACGAGATCAATGAATTTTTCTTCCTTCTCTAGAACTCTGCTCATGGTTATCGTATCCTGTCGGTAATCGTATGAGCCTAATTTTCTTGTCGTGAAATCTCCCCACACTATATTCGGGCGTTCAATCATGTCGTTGAAGTATTTTTCATTAACATGATTGAATGACGCCAACAACCGAGGCTCCGGTTCTTCTTTCGGTATTGCGATGTGAATGTTTTTGATGAAGCCGTTGTAAAGCTCCATGTTCAGAGTTGTTTTTTTTATCCTGAATACTTTTACAAGAAGTTCCTGTGCCAATCCAACTTTTATCTCGTCGCTTATTTGTTTCCACGATCTGCTAAGTCCGAGAACGATTCTGTTCGGATATACCTTGATGTTCGAGCCGTACGGCTTGAAGTGGTCACTGTATTTAATTGTAGTCTCATATGTTTGATTTACTCCAAGATTGTGTAGTGCTTCGTCGAGGAAACTCATACAAAAAGGTTACTTGCGTACTTTATATGTCTTACCGAACGCATTCCAAGGCAGTGTTAGACCTGATGTGGGGAATTTATTTAGAATCCATTGAACAAAAGTATTGCTATTTGGCCCAGGAACATACTTATATTTGCCAGCGAATGGGTAGGTCGTTGCTTTTGTATTGATGAATGTAACCATCTTTTCAGCAAGAGAACCTTCTGTTCCTTCTATTTTTCCAATAAGTTTGCTATTATGTCGTTCTGCACCTAGGCTATCATACTTCTTGATACCAAGCCACGGTTTAATGTAGTTCCAATAGATATACCCTTTGCTATTCTTGACATAGTCAGGAACTTGGTATACTTCCCATCGAATTATTTTCCCTTTATTTGCCGTCACAATCCAAGAATGTACTGCGAAATGAGGTATTTTGTAGGGAAGTGGAAATCTCGAGGTAAATAATAAAACTTGATATTTATCTTTCTTTATTAGCTTCTTGAATTCTTTTTTGTTCATTATTCGACTTCATATCTCAAAATGGCAGCTACCTTTCCAATCTCTCTAAGTTGAACTCCTTCTCGTGTATCTGTAGAAATTATCTTGACTGTTGTGCTGAATTTTTTAGCTATGTCTTCAAGCTCTTCTATTTTTTGATCATCGAGAGATTCGGATATCAAAAGGACATCAACAACACCCATTTCCAGCTTCTGCTTTACTGCATCATAGCCATATTCTGCCATTTTTTCCTTTTTTTGCAATGTTTCGAGGAACCGTGCCATAATTTTCTTTTCATCAGAGATTTCAGCTTCTCCAAGTAGGTCCGATGCCTTGTCCAATAATTCCTGAATGCCAAATTCTTCAGTATAACTCAATGGCTTGTATCCCAAAATCTTTTTCTGGACATCTCCTGTAATGTATTCTTGGTTCAAGAAATCTACAACTGTCGTTTCAGGCCCGCCAATGATTATTCCTTTCAATCCTGGCATATTAAGAAATTCATCCTTCATGAGTTCAGCGACTTTCTTAAAATGTTCTCGTTTTGAATCTTCTCGTACCCTTCCAAAACGTGCAGCGCTGTTATGTGTTAATATACAATTTGCTATGAAATTCGCTGATTGCGTTGAAATATCTATTAGTTTTGTTTTTTTATTACGTTTCACTATTTTGTTTATCTTTGCAGGGATCAGTTGGCAATCGTAGATTTTCTTTAGTTCTTGGTATATTTTTTTGTGTTTTTTCAATTTATCTAGGATTTGTTTCTTGAATGCATATTTGCTTGTGTTTCTCTTATTAACAAAGAAACCACCTGGTGCAATATCTTTTAGAAGATTGTGTAATTTGAATCCATTTGCTTCGATTATTTGCCTGACTTCCCTTCCAGTCGCAAGAATTTGTCTTGTGTAGTCCACAGTTGATTTATTTTTGATAAGATTTACGAGCTTTTCATGTTTGTCTTTTGCAGAAAATCCGATGATTTTATTGAACATAATGATGGATTCCTTTCCGCATAGTTCTATGGTGTATCTCGGTTTGTCGCTGTAAGGGTTTCTCCTATTATCATATTCTTGGAGTGAGGATATTATTCCAAATCTTAGAAGAGCTATTTGTATATGCCTTGCAAGCAGTTTATCGTTTATTCCCAAAGCAACCCTGTTGCTTACATATCCTTCCGCATCAAATAATCCCTTTAAGAATGAGGCAACTACGTTTTTAGGAGATTTCAGTATCGCTAGTGGAATTCCTTCTTTTTTTGGAAATTGCTCTCTGAATAGGCGTTCAAGCGGTCTGCCATAGACACGTACTTCATAATATCCCTTATTTTTTCTGAATCTTATATGTGTATTCGCATTGAATAGTTTCTTGCACTTATTCAAATACGATTCAGCGACATCTTTTCTGCCTTCCGAGAAACAAACTCTTGAATCATCGACATTTCCATCTCCTAGGTAATAGCCAATTATTTGTGCAAATGGTTCGTTTATTGTCTTTGGTGTTTTTATTTTTCCATTCGAATATTGTTTTATAGACTGAACCAAACCATCGACTTCAATAATTTCTGGAACGATAAGGTAATCATTTGTAGTTAAGTCGCAGGCAGGCTTTTCAATGATATTGTCTGATCTTACAAAGAATAAATGATCTTTCGAGCATGTTATTTCCATTCGTGGGTTTTTTGTTGTTATTTTATAAATTTCATTTTTTGTGACGTTCCATTTGTCTATTATCTTTGTGTCTATTATATTTCTGTTCGATAAATCAACGGCTTTAATTGGATATTCTGCATCATTGATTTCGACAATTTCTCCGGTATTCAATTGCACTAATGAATCTGGAAGACAGCATTGTCCGCCCGCCTTGAACTTTCCAGGAACCTCTGAGTGGGTTTTAGCGATGATTTTGAATGCCTTTCCTCTGAGAACAGCCAAGGATGCATCTCTTCTGTCCAAAACAACAAGACCATAAATATCATCAGATGCAGCCATCTCGTACAATGGTTCTGTAACGAATTTTTTGTCGCAGCGATACAAGTTCTGGTTCAATGGCATCGGCGGTTCTATGTATTCGGTGAACCATTCAACTTGCCCCTCATTTTCTGCCACATTTCCCGCGAAAGCAGCAAGCCCGTTTTTCGGAGTTTTACCAATGCTCTTGAGCAGGACAATCATTTTTTCCAGTGCTTCTGTGACATTCTTTCGCGTTGAACTTGACTTGATGTTGGAAGCTGTTCCAACCTCATCCTGCAGTTGCTGTATTTTTTTGATTAGTTCATAACCTGGCGGAACGTAGACCGTGATAAGCTCGGTATGCCTAGCGCTAAGTTCATCGATCTTCTTCAATAGCTTCTTCAGTTTATACCTTGCTAAAGGGTCATTTGGGTCTATGGTCATGGATTAATACCTCTCTGGAATGTTTATTAATGTTTTGCCATTACCTAATATATTCATCATACAGTGCATTAAGTGCATTAGGCCCATCTTGTTCGCTGATGCCATATATTATGCACCTTTCCTGAGAACCTTGAGAAATGAATTCAATATTGACTCCTGCCCTTGCCAATTTTCCTTGTATTTCTGCGGATATTCCTCTTTGCCCACGCAGACCCTTACCAGCAACCACTAAACAACCTATTTTTTCTTCCAAGGTGACTTTCGTTCCATCTCCAACAGATTTGTTTATTTCGTTCATTATATCTATTATCTTTTTTCCATCAAATTGTCTATTTCTAACAATAACTGATATGTCATCTATGGCGCTTGGAATGTATTCTATTGAAAGTTTATTTTTCTCAAATACTTCTGCTATGTTCCTGAGAACGCCCACTCTTTCATGCAAACCAAGCTGACATATATCAAAAGAGCAGAAACCTGGTTGATATGCTATGCCCACAATGGGATGTTTTGGATCTACTATGCGTTCACTGACGACATGAGTCCCGTCTTTTGGATAGTCAGCTACGGATCTTATATGAATAGGAATATTTTTATTGGCTACAGGAATTATTGATTCTGGATGCAACTTAGAGCCCAGATAGGCAAGGTCCCTCATTTCGTGATATGTCAATTCCTTTATTTTTTTCGGATTCCTAATTATGTGTGGATCTGCTGCAAATATTCCGTTAACATCTGTAAAATTTTCATATAAGCTTGCGCACAATCCTGCCGCAACAACAGCGCCGGTCAAATCGGAACCGCCTCTGTTCATTGTCGCTATTCTTCCGTCTTTTGTGTATCCATAGAATCCAGGTAGAACAAGAATTCTTTTTCTGTCAGATAATTTTCTTATTTTATCATATGACTCAGGAAGTACTTTCGCATTTCCAAAATCGGAACTTAAGACTAGAAAATCTTTTGGATCAACATATTCAGCATTCATCGCTTTCGCTAGAGCTTTTGCACTGCTTTCTTCACCAAATGCTTTCAGAGAATCCAGATATGCATCAGAGTTTAGGCCTTGCTGTCTCATTCTTTTTCGCAAATTTTTTCTCAACTCGTCTGAATTAGTTCCCGGCCAAATTTGTTTATACCTCTCGACTATTTTGTTGGCAGTGGACTTGTTTTTTGTTTTTGCCAAATCGATCAAGAGATCAGTTACTTTAATGTCCTCAGAATATCTCTTTCCTGGTGCAGAAACTACGATAATCCTTCTCAATGGATTGTCTTTTGTTATCTTCTTGATGTTTTCAATATCATTTTTGGAAGCAATTGAACTTCCGCCGTATTTGGCAACCAACATTCCTTGCATGGTAGCGACTACTTACCACTCATTTATAAAGATTAATGATTGGTTTGGTTTATGGAGTGGCCAACGATACCTTTAAAAACAAGTAGTTTCCTTCAAAACGGCAGGGAGACTTAAGGCTGTATAGCTGCCCTTCCAGTACGGGACCGCCTGAGGACCACTGAGGGCGGCGTAAAGCTGTGGGGTAGCTTGGTTATCCTTCGAGGTTTGGGACCTTGTGACCCCGGTTCGAATCCGGGCAGCCCCATTTCAAACTGATTAAAATGGAAGAAATTATCACAAAGAAAAACGGGACAGCGAAACGATACGGAGCTCGATACGGTAGAACGACACGAGACAAGATAAGCAAGCTCGAAAAGGATATTCATTCTAGACAAAAATGCCCATACTGCGGCAAGAACAGGGTCAAACGTGTTGCTATGGGAATATGGAACTGCAAAAACTGCAACGCAAAGTTTGCTGGAGCAGCATACTCAATAAAGCACGAGTCAAATTCAGAGGCATCGCAATAAAATGGTACAATACAAATGTTTTGACTGCAGCAAAGTTATCGATTCGACTACTCTTAGAAGAATGGTGCGATGTCCATATTGTGGTGGCAAGATGCTTTTCAAGCAGAGAAGCGTACCTAGCAAAGTCAAGGCACGATGAACAAAGAAGACATACAGCAGCTACAATTTCTTGAACAATCACTTCAATCCGTCTTCATGCAGAAGCAGCAATTTCAATCGCAGCTGGTTGAAATTGAAAGCGCTCTTACTGAACTATCAAAAACAAACGTTGCTTACAAAATTGTCGGTAATATCATGATCTCGTCAAAGAAAGAGGATTTGAATAAAGATTTGGGAGCTAAAAAAGAGTTGTTCACAGCAAGGCTTGCTGTCCTTGAAAAGCAGGAAAAGAAATTCAAGGAAGAAGCCGAGAGAATACAGAAGAAGATAAAAGAAAGCAAGGAGTGATTCTTAATGTCAAGTTTGAGCGAGATTATAGACCTTTTGAGCGAATTATGCGAGGATTCTAACACGACTAAGAATCTGAAGGTAAAAATCATGAACATTATTTCTATTCTGAAGGCAGATGAGGGGCTTTCTCTGAAAGTAAATAAGGCATCACATGCTATAGATGAATTGGCCTCGAACTCAGAGATTGATTCATACACAAGAACTCAGTTGTTGGGAATTGTCTCAGCTTTGGAAACAGTTGATAGCGACTAATTTCTTTTCTTTGGACTTTTCTCTTTCATCAAGCTTTCGATGTATTCCTGCTTGTACTTGAACCCATTCATCTTCGTCAATTTTTCAATTGCTCTGTCGAATTTGGAACCGTATTGAGCTCCTTGCTTCTTTCTCCACGCGAATTCCTTGTTCAAACCCAGTTCCTCGGCAATCTCCCGCAATATTATTTTTTTGTGTTCTGAATTGATTTTTCTGTCTTCATCTATCTTCATGGCCTCTATTATTACGTCTTCATCCAGAAATGGAACGAGCAAATCAATGCCTAACACATTGCCGAGCGTAACGTCCCGATATAAATCTCTTGACCACATCTCTTTTAGTCCCCTCCAACATTCCTCATTTACATTCCTTGTATTTGCATGGCGTGCATAACCTGCAAATATCTCTTCAGCTCCCAATCCGGAGAAAAACATCTTTTCCTTGGCTATGGATTTTGCTGCAATAATGACTGATGCTACGTCAATTGTCACAAAATAATCTACATCAAACTTTTCTGGTTTGGGAAATGCGAGAATTGCCTCTTTTACAACATCTTTTGCTTCCCTGATGTTGAACACCTTCTCAACATAGTTGAGATCGATAGCTTTTGCTATGTTTCTTGCATACCATATGTCTTGCGCAACCTCCCCAGTTTCGCTTTGGAAACCAACTGTGTAGCACGTGAAATTCAATCCAAGCTGCTTACATATCAATGCTATTAGTGCAGAATCAACCCCTCCTGAAAAGAATATCCCAAACGGCTCTTTTGGAATCCTTTTTTTAACAGATTCTATTATGGCCTGCTTTAATTTTTCCTTGTCTCCTTCCCCAATTGTTCTTTTCTGCAGTTCATCGATGACGCTCTGCCAGGTCTCTTTAGGCACTAATCCTTTTTCGTCAACAATATGCGCTAATTTTGCCATAGTTTACCAAAAGGAGAAAGATTTATAATAGTTTATGATTGCCTTTTAAATATGGATAAGAATGTTTCTGCAGTTGTTTTTGACTTTGACGATACCCTTGCCGATACTGCTTTTGTGTATGCGCATTTGGTAAAGAAACTAGATGCAAAAGGAGAGACTTATGGGATAAAGAATCTTGGTAAGCTTTTCATGGAGGCGGATATTGATCTTCTATCCATAGCACGTAAAACTAAAGATGTATCCTTATTTGACAGGCATCGATGGATAGATTACATAGCGGTGAATCACTCGTTTCATCTGACCAAAAAACAGAAGCAAGAAATTGTGAAATTCTATTGGAATGTTTTCTATGATTATATGAGGCCGATGCCCTATGCGAAGAAAGTTCTTGCAATTCTTGCAAAGAAATACAAGCTACTCCTTCTCTCGGATCCCGATGGGGATGCAAGGATAAAGATGAAGCGAATCGCAATAACAGGCCTTACAAGATTTTTTGATGGGTTTATTCTCGGAGATGTCCTCAATACAACGAAGCCAAGCAAAAAGTATTACGACTACATAAAGCGAAAATACAAAATAGATTTGAAAAAATCAATAATGGTGGGAGATAATCCTGGTTCTGATCTCATACTGGCGAAAAAGCTCGGCATGACGACAGTGTGGATGAAACACGGACGTTGGGCAGTTACGCTGAAGAACAGGAAATTCAGGTATGTTGATTACACAATAACTGACCTACGGCAGTTGTTGAAAAGACTATGAGAAAGACTCTCAGCAAAACGGAGATTTGGGATTTGAATAATTCCTTGAGGCAAAGATTCGGTGTTGATATCTTTGGCAAGAAGGATTTAATTTCGAATGTCGATAATAAATATCTTCTTGTAAATGATGAGCCGTATTTTTTCATGCATGAAAAACAATGGGTTCCAACACTGAAATTAATGATTAAAAACCCCTTCTTGAAAAAAGTAGAGATTGATATGGGTGCTATAAAGTTCATAATCGGAGGAGCTGATTTAATGAGACCAGGTATAGTGTTCATGGATGCACACATAGTGAAAGATGACTACGTTTTGATTCTCGATACAACCCATAAAAAACCTATTGCAATAGGCCAGGCACTCTTCGATGCAAAGGAAATTGATTCATATTCCAAAGGGAGGGTCTTTAAGAATATTCATTATGTTGGCGATGATATTTGGAATGTTGATTTCTGATCCTTCACGTGCCTTCTTATTTTGGGAACGAAATTCAGGATGACTTTCTGTAATTCTTTGTGTTCATTTCCTTCTTCGTCTAAGACAGAAACCTCTTTCATCTTCACCTTTCCCGTTCCTAGATAGTCATCTTCTGATTTTATAATTACCATACCCTCACAATCAGTTTTAATAGGAATATCCTGACCTGCCATCCATAATTTTGACATTTTTCCTATGTCTATGACATTCTTCCTCGCCTTTGGTCCGATGATCTGCGAACCTTCGATGCTTAATCGTATCTCTCCATTGTCTGGAGATATGTGTGCAAAATACATACCGAGCGATTCGATATTCTGTTTATTGTAATCGATGTTCTCTAAATCCCTTGAGACGATGTATACTTTGTCTTTGCTTGTCTGGATAACGAAATCCTCAAAGGAAAAATCAGCGTCCCATTGCTCGTTGATTTGTTTCGCAATTGTTTTGTATTCCCTTGAATTCAAGAAATTGATGTGCCTCATATTCCCCAAACCGGATTCTCCTTTCTCATAATCACGGCTATTTCCTTTATCGTTTCTATTTCTTTTGATGTCAATGCTTTCTTGAACTCCTTCATAATTTTGAAATCATCTGCGGGAATCGCTGAATACAGAATCTCGTCGCCGTTGAGCGTTCTTCCTATGACGACATTGTCCATTGAAAGTGCGGCCTGTTTGCCTTCCTCAACTTCAGGAACGCTTTCTTTTTCGACCTGCAAAGCCTTGACAGAGGCAACTTGTTTTCCATCCTTCGTCATCAGTGGCATTTTTGCCTTTAATTTCCCCGTAATTACTTCAACACCAATGACTGCAGGATTGCTTTGCCTAAATATGTAATTCTTTAGCAATTGAATCTTGCAAGGTCTTATTAATCCTTCAAGTTTGTTCAATTCAATTGCCTTCTCTTGTTCAGCTTTCCAATTATCGAAATCCTCTAGCAATCTGTATATAACATTGTTGGTGAGGACTTTTATCTTTCCAGTCTCCAGTTCACAATTGACGTTGAACCCGATTATTATCCCATTGTAAGGGTTCTTTTCATATTGTGTTTCTGCGTTTGCAATATCTTTTTTTGTTACATTTCCGATATCAGCTGAGACAACAGGAATATTTCTTTCTTTAAGCAAAACTTCCAATGCTTCCAAGCTTCCAAGCGAATCAGCTTTAATAACGACACCTTCTGATTCTGTACTTAGTGTAACTTCTTCAATCTCTTTCTGAACTTCTTTCTTTGCCTGTTCAAGAACTTCTTTTGTTGCAGTTAGCAAAGGGACTCCTGAGGCGACATTTTCGATGTCATTGGCTGCAATTCTTATTCCGGCCGCCGCTGTTATTTCTTTTACTGATTCGAATTTTGTCTTTTTGTCGCGCAACTCGCCCATTTGTGCCGCAACGAAGATGGCTTTCACTTTTGTCATGATTGGCTTTTCCAACCCTCCAATCACGAGTAGGTCATTCACCTTCAATGTTCCGTCATAAAGGATGACATCGAGGGCCTTTCCAAGACCTTTTACATTTTTGACTTCCAGGACAATCGCTTTTGCATTTCCTTCATTTATTTGCAAAGAATTCTCTAAATATCTCTGGGCCAGGCCAATTATGGTCATTAGTAATTCGGGAAGCCCTTCTCCTGTTCTTGCGGAGCAAGGAATGACAGCAATTTGTTTTGTATAGTCAGAAACCCTGTCGAACCTTTCTCCATCCAGTTTGGCTTTATCATAAAGACTACCAATCAATTCATATAGCCTTTTGTCAAATGTTTTGTTGGTATCGTCTGTCTGCGCAGCGATATCTTTTAGTAATGAATCGCTTTTTCTTTGCCAGCCTGGGATTAAATCGATTTTGTTTGCGGCAATGACAAAAGGTGTTTTGTAACTTTTTAGAATTTCAACCGCTTCAATCGTTTGCGGCATGAATCCTTCATTGATATCGACAACAAGAATGGCAATATCCGCCAAATTGCCGCCCCTTTTCCTCAAGTTTGTGAAGGCTGCATGGCCGGGTGTGTCAATAAACAGTAAGCCCGGGATTGTGAAGTTTATATTCAATGAATTAAGCAAATTGCCGCATTTCTTTTTGATTTCAGATAAAGGTACGTTTGAAGCTCCTATTGACTGCGTTATTGCGCCAGGTTCGGTCTCGACGATCTTGCTGCCTCTAATCCAATCCAAGATTGATGACTTTCCGTGGTCGACATGGCCGACAACCGTACAAACAGGGCTTCTTATTGCCATGGATTAGTAAGAAAGAAGGTTGTTTTTAAAAGTTCCTAGTCCCGGTATCTGATGTTTATTGTAACGGCAACTATGACAAATACAATGGGAATCAATATGGTGAGATGATCTTTGTATTTTGTCAAGAAGAAATTTGCAATCCATTCATAGACGTAAATGGAAATTCCGGTCCATGCGATAAAGAATATCGTTGACAGTACGTTCGGCAAAAGAGGGATATTGCTGAAAAATATCCTTTCAATGTAATCCATGATTGGAGAGATTATGCGATAATCTATTGTGGGCTGAAATATGACGATGAATATGGCGGCAATAAGATATGAAATGAATAATATGTGGCCAGCGAAGAAATCATTTAGGAATAAATTTGCCAAACTAATATATTCTAACACCATGCCGGTTTCTTTGATGTTTTGATTTATATTTTTATGGATTTAGAAGCCCTTAAATAGTTCTTTTTCGTTTCTTGGCATATGAATCGAATCCAGGAAGGAAAGGCCATTATAGAAATTCCCGAAGATAAAAAAATATCCAAGAAGCTGGAAGTTTTCTATAATCCAGTCATGAAACTGAACAGGGATATTACGATTCTTTTGCTTAATGCAATTAAAAAAAATAACATGCAGGTTGCAGAAATAATGGCAGGAACGGGAATCCGTTCAATCCGGATTGCAAAGGAGTTGAAGAAGGGAAAAGTAAGCAGGTTGTGCGTCAATGATCATGCTTCGATCGATAATATAAAGAAAAATTTCAAATTAAACAAGGCAAAAGCAGAATTTTATTCAATAGATGCTAATGAGTTCTTACTCAAAAGTTCAGGGTTTGATTATATTGATGTCGACCCTTTCGGGACCCCAAATGATTTTCTTGATGCGTCAATAAAGCGAATTGCTCGCGATGGGATTATTGGAGTTACCGCAACCGATACTGCTGTTTTGTGCGGAACATATCCTGATGCCGAATTGCGGAATTATTGGTCATATAATTTCAGGAACGGATTTATGCATGAATCGGCGCTGCGGATTCTTGCACGTAAAGTACAGATGATTGGTTCACAGTACAACAAGGCGCTAATCCCCATAGTTAGTTATGCGCGGGAGCATTATGTGCGAATTTTCTTCAAATGTATCAAAAGCAAAAAGGAGGCTGACAAGCTACTCAAGCAGCACAAATACATCCACTACGATAAAAAAACACTTAGTTATAATATTAGCGATTTGAATTACAAAAAGGGTTATGTCAAAATCGGACCGTTGTTTGTCGGTACTTTAAACGATGCTACTTTGATTAATGTAATGCTGAAAGAAATCCCAAAAAACAAGGAATGGAATGAAGCAACAAAATTACTTTCTTTATTGCATAAAGAATCAGACATTGTTGGAAGCTATGATTTGCATGATCTTGCTAGGTTATTGAAGATAAAGGTCCCTGAATTCGGGATGATTCAAGAGAAAGCAATGGCAACACGGGTTCATTACAATGTTTACGCAATAAAAACGAGATTGAGTATTGAAGAACTTATGAAAATTATGCTTTCATAATTATTTTTCTGGAATGTATGTGAATCGCTTTATAATCTTTCCATCAGGTAGTTCCTTGTTGCCTGTGAAATTATCGATGTCTCGGCACCAAAGCTGATTCTTTCCGAACTCAGGAGACTCAAAAAGCGCCTCGTATATGACTAACTGTCTCTGTGGATTTTCGCTGTCTCGGACAATTGCATGCACGCGGTAGTATTTTCCCTTGAAGTGAAGGTACTTCCCTTTTATTTTTACCTTTTCCATGATTCACCAGAATTTTATTCGTATTTAAAAGTTTACTTTAATTTTTCGCTTAGTTCGTGTTGTATTACTTTCTGCCCAGCAGACGTCAAGCTGACGGTTGTCTTGCCTTTCGTGTTCTTCATTTTTGTTATGAGGTTCAGTTTCTCCAATTTTTCATATGCTGCTTCCTGTTTCTTGTCGTCGATAATAAGTGATTTTATCGGCAATTCATCACCAATGAGCTGCGTTATTTTATGGACGGTGAACAATGCCTTTTTCTCATCCTCATTTAGATCATAATCAATCCGTGCGATTGGCTGATCATCTATGATCTTCACTTGGCTTTCTGTGTGAATCTTGAGCTTGTCAAACAGCCTGAAAAACTCTTTTCCCTTCTGATTGAGCGAGATTATTTTGTCCTTGTTGGTGTCGTCAACGTGCAGCAGGCCGTTTTCATGCAATATGGACACGTAAAGCTCTGGATTTGACACATTTATGTATTTTTTAAGGTCAGATACACGTACTGTGTAGATCTTCTTGTTGACGACTTCCGCTTCATAAAGCTCCTTTAGAATCCATATGCAAGGCCTGCTAACCAGGATATCGTATAAACTCATGCGGTATCATATTAGAGCTTATTTTTATATCTTCTCTTTTGATACAATCGGTTCGCACGTCTTGATTGGTCATTATATCAGTAAAAGAAGAATCGGAAGTAATGTCATAATTGGAAAAAACGGAAGATATATAAATAAGAGAACAATAGGTATCTCAATAAGCATTTGCTTATCATTGGGGATTTATTATGACGGAAGAAATAAGCTTTGAAAGTGTCTTGAAAAATCCTATTTACAAGAATAGGGACTTGATTTATGCGTTGAATCCGCCAACTGGACTACTGCATAGGACTGAGCAAAAAAATGAACTTGTCATGGAACTTGCCCCTGTCCTTATGAATTCAGCCATTTCTTGCATCTTTGTATATGGAAATCCTGGGACAGGAAAGACGTCTTTGATATTTGAATTATCTGAGAAATTAGGCCAGGAAGCAAAGAAAAACAGCATAGAATTCAACAAACTGTATGTCAATTGTTCTGAAAATAGGAGCGAAACTACGATTCTTGTTGATCTATTGGCCCAGATGAATCCAGATAAAGAGTATCCTCGTCTTGGATGGAATCGCGCGAAAGCAATAGAAGAATTCACAAAAGAGCTTGAAAAGAAAAATTCAAATATTTTGGTTGTTCTTGATGAGGTTGATTATGTCTTGAAGGAATCAGGAGATGATATTCTCTATCGACTGAGTAGAATTAATGAATCAAATCTAAAGTCAAAAGTTTCAACGATTATCATTTCAAATGATGTGCGTGTCGCCGAGTACATAAAACCAAGGACACAGTCCGCGTTCGGCAGAGTAAAGATAATATTCACTCCTTATGGAGTTGATGATTTGGCAGATATTTTAAGGGACAGAGTAAAACTTGCGCTAAAGCCTGGCGTTTGCAGCGATACTGTAATAGAGAAGATTGCCGAAATTGAGGCGAATCGTGGCGGAGATGCGCGACGTGCTCTTGAATTGCTTGATTCTTGTGCAAAAATCACGATGGCAAAGGGCGCTTCAAAGATTACGCTTGATGTCGTAGGAGAAGCAGATGCGAATCTTGAGAATAATTCAATACTAAATACAGTTGCCTCGTTGACGAAACATCAGAAATTACTATACTTGACGATGCTGAAAAATCAGAAAAAAGTTATGGTCGGCGGGGATGTATACAAGGAATATCAGGAATTATGCAAGCAGTATAATACAGAGCCGCTCACAGAGAGAATGATTCGTTCATTTTTCGTAAATTTCACCGAACTTGGTCTCATAAAATCTGAAATTGGATGGTTGCAGTCGGCAAACAAAAAAATAAGGAAAATCACGTTCAACTTGGACAAGGCATTGTTCAAGAAAGCAGAAAAATTGCTTAGAGACACAATCTAAGCGAGAGGTGGATAGATATTCTATCCAAGTGGGGGTATTGAAATACAATTAGCGGTAGCTGTGCGATCATACAAGGCGTATGATTTGTGAAAACCTCTAGTCCGGGTTTTCACAAGCCTTTGTTTGTTGGGGTTGGGCCGCTGGGTAAAACCAGCGGCTCATTTATGCTCATGGAACTAGTATTATTGACGATGGTGGTGTTGGGAATTGCGGCAAAGTTCATAGAATTCAAGCTAGATAGACAGTTCGCGGTAGATTCGCAGATTTCTGCTGATGTCAACGATATTTCTTAGAAAAATTCAACCCATTGCTCGACTTGTCATTGTAGTCTGAGCAGATTCGACGCCGTTTATCTTGCACATTGCGGATTCAATTTCATCCGTGCCCTTGCTTTCGTCAACAGAAAATTTAAGGATTATTGCAACAAGACCAAATCCAATCGGCTCCTTTTCAGCGCTCTGGAATTTCCCCCCAAATTGTGAAATAACATTCTTAGATTCGTTTTCAATGCTCCCAAGATTGACGTCAGGGCTCTCCGGCATAAGTTTCATAGTTACAATTACTTTCGCCATATTAGTTTGGTCCTATAAAACTGCATTCCGGGCATGTGTATTTTGCCGCTATGCTTCTGCAATGGCCGCATCTTACTATTTTTGTTTTGCACGACGGACAGTTGAACGTGACGGTTCCTTGAAGGTTCGTTACGACTTTTTTACATGAAATGCATGTTAGTTCCTTATCCATAATATCACATGATTTTCGACAGCCACTTCCTTTATAAATATTGTGGGTGCTTGCATGTAGTCGTCCCATAGTAGTTAAAAAAGTATATATAGGTTATGAAGTCATTTAAATAGGGGAAGAGAATGGTTAGGTCAAAGGCAAAAAAGAGTCCAGAGAGTATTTCTAGAAAAATGGATGAAATGTTGGGAAAACCTCCCGTTCCAGCAATTTCTGCCCGCCAAGAACTTAATTCCCAAGAAGATTCTTTGTTGAACTTACGTGTCAAATTACAGCAAAAGGAACAAATGCTCAATGAGAAGGAGAAGAGCATGAGAAAGGAGCTTGCTGATTTGGAAAAAGAAACTTTGGCCTTGAAAAAAGACCGAGCTGATTTATGGGGAGAATTGGATTCATTGAAACGCTCAAAGGATGCACTACAGAACCAAACAGTTGAACTCAAGACAGCATTGAATGCGCACAAGAAACAGATAAAATACGCTGAGGAGATAGACGAGTTAATGAAGAAAAGGCAGGAGAAATACCAGGAGAGGGAACAGATAATAAAAAATAAGGAGGATGCCATTGCGGCAAAGGAGCGATCTGCAATCGCTCTCAACAAAGATATTTCAGAGAAGGAGAAAACAATCAACAAGCTTGCGCGCATAATCCAAATGGAACGAACCGAGTTTGAGAAAAGAAAATCCGCGATACTTTCTGAGCTTGATATTTTGAATAAGAAAAAGACGTTGCTGATGGCGCAGGTCGAACAATTGAAGAGCGAATATTCACAAGAGAATAAGCAATTGAAGCAGGCAATGCATGATGTGAAAGAATTGTACGCAGCTGCTGAAAGAAAGGACAAGGTATCAGATAAGCGTCTTGTGATGCTTGAAAGTGAATTTGACGCTAAAAGAAAGGTAATGTATGACGAGATAAATAAGAAGCAGAAGGAACTTGAAGGAAAGGAAGATATTCTGAAGAAATACGCGGTCGATCTTCAGCAAAAGGAGCTCAATATCAGTCTCGCGAACGAGGCGTTGAAGAAGGAATCCGATAAAATAGAGAATGAGCAGAAGCAGGAAGTCTCAACACGAAATAATATCGTCCAGTTGACATCCGAGGAGCGAATGCTTGAACAGGGCATTGCAGATAAGAAGAGCCAGTTGGCTGCCATGGAGTCACAATACCAATCAATAGTTGCGGGAATCAAGAGCGATCAAAATATGCTTGATGAAAAAGAGGATGAAATCGTCCAAAGAATAAGGCAACTCGAATCCGATGAGAAGGATCTTGCAGCGAAAGAAGATGAATTCATTGATAAGATTCGTGAGCTCGAGGACGACAGGAATGCCTTTGATAAAAAAGTCAGTGAGTTCAGTGTGCAATTGGATAGGATAGAATCATTTGATAGCGAGTATGAAGAGAAGAATACATCATTGTCTAAAAAAGAACAGGCACTAGCTAAGAAAGAAACAGATATGGAAGCCAGAGAACAGAAGATGATCAAGAGCGCGGAATACAAGCTCAACGTGGTTGCTTTGAAGAAACAAAAAGAGTCACTTGAGAAAGAATTAAAACACCTTCAAGCAAGAGCATCAAAGGCAGCGGCAATAAATGCCAAGTTGAACACAAGGGAGCGAAGCTTAAACGAACGCGACAAGATGCTGCAGGAGAAGGACCAGCAGATCAAGCAGTTGCTTGCGGACATCACAGCTGAGCGCGACGAGTTCATAACGCAGAAGTTCGACACCATAGTTGGAAATGAGGCAGAGGAAGCAGAGGTGGTTCAAACCGAGAGAAAAGTAGAGCAGGCAAAAGTTATGATTGACGAGAAAAATCCTACAAATTATGATGTTCTATCGATGATTAGGACGGCGCGAAAGGCGCTTGAAGCATACAATATAGAGGGTGCAAAGGACATTTATTCCAAATTGAACAGCATGTACAAAAAATTGCCTCAGAATGAGGAGAAGAGAAAAGTCTATTATGAAATTCTGGAATTGAAGACTGACATAGAACTTACTATGGCCTAAGCACTGTAATCTCTTTAGTTTCTTTGTTTATTATGTATTTCACGCCAAGAAATTTCTCGCAAACATAAATATTCGCCAATGTATGTTTCGTTATCTCTGATGTTTTTATCTTTCCCCCCAAAATTCCAAGAAAAGGGATTAAATTGTCAGCTAAATTCTTGTCTACGGCAGCTCCTGATTTTATTTCATTCTGTAATTTTACGGCACACTCTTTCGCTACATCTTCTGCAGTTTTGTTCCTCTCCCCAAGACAGTCAGACCCAAGAACGACTGGATTCTTCATGTCAACACCATCCTCTGTCCCGTGCAGCGACCATAGCACAATGCCGCATACATCCGATGCTGATTCTGAATAATTTGTTTCGACTGTTACCGGAACGCCTAGTTTCAGCAGTTCTTTTCTTGCTGTTTCTGCCATTCGTTCCGCGACATTTCTTTTTTGAAGAGATAATGAGCCGTATGCAATTCCTTTTATTGCAAGGAGCGCTTCCTGTTTTACCAAAATGATTTGCTCTTTGTTTTGCTTTGGAGAAGCTGAGAATTCAACAATTCCTTGTCCTTTTGGATAATATCCTCTTTTTATTAAATTGCACTCTATATTTGCGTAGTTCTTCATATGAGGAACAAATACATTCCTGAAATAGTCAAATGGCATGCTCCATGAAACATCAGTTCCTCCTTTTATTGTAAGGGTTGTTTTTTTATCAGAGAACACGATTGGAACCATTAGTGATTGCAGCAGTAATGTTATGGAGCCTGCTGTTTCTATATCTATCTCAATTTTTTGTGGCTTGAATATTCCTGGATCAAATGTTAGTTCAGTCGAACCCAATAAATCTTCCGTTACTTCTGCATTGCATAATTTCTTTAGCGCGTGTATTGCTTCAAGGTGCTGTTTTTTTAATCCAGGTTTCTCTCTTGATTCCCTTATTTTTGTTATGTGAAAGGGTTTTCGTGTAAATGCAGAAAGTCCTAGCGCTGTGCGGATTATCTGTCCGCCTCCCTCTTCAAAGCTACCGTCGAGTTCAATCATCATAAGAAAATAAACTATGCACTATAAAAAAGTATCTCAGCTTGCCCTTTCAAGGTAAATAAGATCTTTTGTATCAGGTCCATTTCCCATAGATATGATTCTTCTGCCAACAATATCTTCTATTGTACCGATGAATTTTTGTGTGTTTTCTGGAAGTGGGTCGTTAGGGTTTCTTTTTCCAACACCAATTGGTGTGTCTTTCCAACCAGGCATTACTTTGATAATTGGATGACAGAATCTTAACACCTGTTCACAAGGATATGGGTCCCCAACTCTAATTATGTCTCCATTATGATACTTAGTTCCGTTTGAATCAGAGACCTCTCCTTTAGGATGATGATAAATATAAGCGACAGTCAGTCCAACAAAATCCTGATTATCTCCTCTGTCAACTGCGGATATAGTTATGTATCCTCCATCAGTTCCGCATACCTGTTTTGCCGATAGACAGTCGAACAATCCAGTAATCCTTGGTTTTCCAGTTGTTGCACCTTTCTCTCCAAATTTAACTGCCGATGCTATGGCCATTGCTTCGTTGATTAAATACATTTCTCCTTTTTTGTCGCAGTATTCAACAGGATTAAGTATTCCATTGCTCTGTATTGATTTGAAGTATATTCTCTGTATTTCGTCGAAGTCTTCACAAGCTCCTTCCACTCCTTTTAGACTGTCTATTCCCTTGTCTGAGAAGTATTTCTGATATACGAAAGAGGAAGGATTTCCTCCGTCTCCGACACGGGAGTCTCCTGGTGTCTTGAATGTGACGATTCTTGCTGATTTGAATCTTTGTGTATCATAGTTAGCTGAAGCCTCAACCCCTGCTGCGTTTGTCTGTGCAGACGTTCCTGAGTCTGTGAATTTTTCTGTATTGTTTCCTAAATTTGATGATTGAGAACCTTCTGCTAATAATTTTCCTCCTTCTTCTAATACATCCCTTACTAATTTTGAGACGTCAGTCCTCTTTGGGAAATTAGAGTTTTCAACAACTCTTTTTTTGTATAAATCAAGAATGAACTCAACTTTGTCCTTCACTTTTAAAAATTCAATCAAGTGATAAGGAATCTTCCTCTCTCCTTTTGCTATTACCCCTTCGAGGTCGTCAAGTATTTTCTGCTCTTCTATTTTTTTGTATGCCAATAAAGCTTGATATGTCTCTAAATCTGATTTTAATCGTTTCTCCTGATTATCTCTTGAATTAAATATATGATCAAGCTTCAACCCCTTTTTCATAACTTTTGCAGCGTGAGCGTATGACATGCCCATGAGTGTAGATGTGTTTGGTGGACTGAATGCAAAATCCATTATTTTGTAGTGTGGCAAAACAAGTTGGACGTTTCCGACGAATAACCTGTCTTTGTAATCAATACCTGCATCGACGAGTTGTTTTATCTCTTTATCCAAATAATTTATTGGGTCCATTACACATTCAGGACCTATTACATTTATCTTTCCTGGGATTAAGATGCCAGAAGGCGTTAAGTTGAAAACATATTTTTTACCATTCCAGACAACAGTGTGTCCAGCATTTTCTCCTGAATTGAATCTTCCTACTATCTTTATTTTCGGGTTTTTTGCGATGGCGCTGATTGTCTTTCCTTTTCCTTCATCTCCAAAATAACCTCCAACGACAGTTATGACATTGTGGTCGTCAATTATTTTTCCAAGAACTTCTTCTTCAGAATTTACGGCAAATTCTCTTTTCGATTCATGGAATAGAAGTTCAACAGGAGGAATGTCTTTTAATGCCTCAAACGTATCCCTTTTTAATTTCCTGTATTCTTCTTTTGTTAGAGTGGTACTAATCATTATATTTCCACAAACTCTTTAACCACTTAATATATAAAACATACTATTTATTCGGGCTTGTAATTCGGAGCATCTTTGGTGATTGTAATATCGTGTGGATGTGACTCAGTTTTTCCGGCTGTCGTAAATCTGAATAAAAGTGCGTTTTTACGAAGTTCTTCGATATTCTTCATTCCTTGATATCCCATTCCAGATCGCAGTCCTCCGATGCATTGAAATAATACCTTAGAAACTGGTCCTTTATAGAGAACTCTTCCAACAATGCCTTCTGGTATTAATTTATTCTTATCTTTCCCATCTACATTGTCTTGTAAATATCTTCCCCTGGACTCCGGATTTTCTGCCATCGCCTCGAGGGACCCCATGCCACGGTATTCTTTCCATTTAACGCCATTTATGACTATGATTTCCCCAGGTGTCTCTTCTGTGCCTGCAAGCATGCCGCCCATCATAACAGAGTGTGCACCTACGGCAATTGCTTTTGTGATATCACCTGAGTATTTCAAACCTCCATCTGCGCATATTGGCACAGCATTTTCTCCTCTGATAGCTCGTTCGCAATCATAAACTGCGCTGAGCTGCGGTTTTCCAGTACCTGTCACAATTCGCGTCGTACATATTGCACCAGGTCCTTGACCAACTTTGATGCCATCCGCTCCTAAATCAAGTAATCGCTTTGCAGAATGTCCTTCTGAGATGTTTCCAGCAACGACATCTATATTTGGATAATTTTTCTTTATTTCTTTCAGCGTCTCAAAAACCGATTTTGAATCGGCATGTGCAGTGTCTATGACAACAACATCCACTCCTTTTTTTGCAAGTAATTCAAGTCTGGCGTAAGCAGAATCATATACACCTACTGCTGCTCCAACTAATAATCTGCCTTTTTCATCTAAATTATAACCGTGCTGTGTATCCTTCAATCTTTTGAGGTCGCTGAATACATAGAGACCAGTTAAATGCTTGACTTCATCGACAAGAGGAAGCACAGTTATCTTCTCTTTCTTCATTAATTCAAATGCATCATCAAGTGACATATTTTGTTTTCCTGTTGTTACATTTTTAGTCATGACATCTTTTGCATATTGAGATGAATTCCCGAACGGCTCAAAATCTTTTCCTGTGAGAATTCCTGTTAAACTGCCATCTCTTTTTGTTACAGGAATTGTTCTAAATTTATACCTCTTTTCAACAAGCACATCAAGAATTTCTCCAAGCCTCTGATCTTCATATGCTGTTATGGGTTTGTCTATGCAAATATTCATGTGTAGTTTTACGCGTGTGGCTTCCTTAGCCTGTCGCTCCGGAGTGTTATTTTTATGTAGGACACCAATACCTCCCATCATTGCCATAGCAATTGCCATATCACTTTCAGTAACAGTATCCATGGCAGCACTGACAATAGGTGTTTTTAGAAGAATTCTCCGAGAGAATTTTGATGTAATATCCACATCTCTTGGAAGCATTTCAGAATAGTTTGTCGAAAGAACAACATCGTCGTACGTCAGAGCTAGACCGTTTAATCCTTCAAAGAAATCATCTTTAGGTAGTCTTAAACTGTTCTCAAGTAGTCTTAGCCCCATTTCAAAAGATGGATTGTCGGACTATAAAAATATTACGCTGTCTCATGTGAGTGGCAACTCAATCAAGCTTGAATCCGTTAGGTATCTGGTTTCCATCAAGGAAGATATTTCCTTTTTCATCCTGCGCATATCTTCCTTGTGCGATATATTCCAATGTTTTAGGGAATATAACCCAATCCCCTGTTTCTTTCAGCATACCTTGATTTTCCTTTTCTGCCTGGGCTAACATGTCTTTCTTTGCTGAATCAAAATTAGGTCTAACACTTATTTCAAGTGGGGAAGAGATTATAAGGAGCCTTCCTTGGTCGACACCACTTTCGATTATGTGTGTGGTCGATCTTATATACTTTTCACCAGCGAGAATAGCATCACGCACTGCATGATCTCCTGTGTATTTTCGTTTGCCTTCATTCATTATTGATAGATCAGCAGGATGGACATTCACGCCAAGAAACGCATTTATCAAAGGTTGTGTCGCTATGCTCATGTATCCGCCGTACGCCGCGACTGTCGCTTCATAAGGAGCAAGTGCCTTGACTGTTTCTCTGTCGAATTCTTCGCGAATTTGCATATCTTTTTTTGGTCTTTTCCTCGCACCATAGAACCCATTTAAATCTCTTGTAATTACAGGGATGTCGAAATTTTTACCAATCTCATTTGCGTTGCTTTCATAATTATCACTGAATATTGCGACCATTCTGTAAGGAGATTTTCCATCCGTGTCTATCAATTTTCTTTCAAACTCAATTATTCTGCGTAAATTCGAGCCGCTTCCTGACATCAATCCAACTACCCGCATCTCCCCTTCTTTTGGTTCGTGGAATTTTGTCAATGTCATTTTTACCTCAATGCTTTGCTAGCGATGTCTTTTCTATAACTAAAACCATCAGGAATACTGATTTTCGAAACAGCATCATAAGTAAGTATCTGCGCTGCTGCAATTCCATTAGGAGAGTAGCCAGTTATGCCAAGAACTCTTCCGCCTGAAGTGATGATATTTCCATTCTCTGATTTTGTGCCAGCGTGGAAAACCTTTACGTTTTCAATTTTAGTTGCTTCGTCAAGTCCTGATATTGGCAAGCCTTTTTTATAGCTTCCTGGATACCCTTGTGAAGCAAGAACGACACAGCATGCTGCGCCACAATTGAATTCTGCCTTTGTCTCATGCAGCTTTTCATCGAGTGCAGATGAGATGAGTGCATACAAATCACTCTTCAGCATCATCATGGAAGGCTGGCATTCAGGATCCCCGAATCTGATGTTGAATTCAATGACTTTTGGACCATCTTTTGTCATAATCATGCCTGCATAGAGAAATCCTTTGTATTCATTTCCATTCTCTTTCATTCTTCGGATCAGGGGAGTCATGATATTATCAGCGACATGCTTGACAACATCAACTGAGGCAATTGGAGCAGGACAATACGCACCCATACCACCTGTATTCGGACCTTTATCGCCATCGAGAAGCGGCTTATGGTCCTGGACGGACATTTCCAATGGTGAAATCATATTTCCGTCTGAGATTCCGAACACCGAGAATTCCTGTCCGAACAATCTTTCAGCGATGAGCACTTCCTGTCCGTATTCTTTAGCATGTTTCGTAAGCTCTTCAAGCGCATGCTCTTTTGAATCGCAGACAGTTACACCTTTTCCGCCTGTCAATCCTCGCGCTTTTATAACAATTCCTTCTGATGGCGTCAATTGATTAATTGTCTGCATGGCATATTCGGTTGTATGACATTTTACTGAATTTGCCTGAGGAATATGCAGTTCGCTCATGATTTCATATGAGAAGAACTTGTCAGACTCCAGTTGAGACGCTGATTGCCGAGGACCGAACACCCGTGTATGTCCGGATGCGCCTAAATAGTCAACTAAGCCATCGCATAAAGGGGCTTCAGGGCCGACTATCACAAGATCGATGTTCCGTGAACGCACCAATTCTTCGATTTTTGGAAAGTTCTCCTTCTTCGCACCATCAAGAGGGATATTCTCTCCCCTACCTTCTTGTGTTCCTGCATTTCCTGGCGCATACAGCACCTCGGAAACTTCATTGCTTTGCGCAATCTTCCATCCTAATGCATGCTCTCTCCCGCCCGATCCGATGATTAATACTTTTGCCATTTTATTATCACTCCCATTCTATTGTTGATGGTGGTTTTTGACTTATGTCATAGACGACCCTGTTGATTCCTTTTACCTCATTGATTATTCTATTGGCTATCAGTGTTAAATCGTTTTTTCTGAAATCATACCAATCAGATGTCATGAAATCGTTCGTAGTAACAGCTCTTAGTCCGATAACCCCTTCATATGTTCCGCCATCACCCATTACACCGACAGATTGCGCATTTGTAAGTACGGCAAATGCCTGGCTTATATTGTAATATAATTCCCTGTTTTTTAGTTCGTCCATAAAAATAGCGTCTGCCTGCCTAAGCATAGCCAGTTTCTGGGGTGTTACTTCTCCAATTATGCGTACTGCCAAGCCTGGTCCTGGGAATGGATGTCTCCAAACAATGTTTTTTGGCATTCCTAGCCTTGCCTCGGCGATTTTCCGTACTTCATCCTTGAAAAGATTTCTGAACGGTTCGACAACGTCAAGTCCCATTTTCTCAGGCAACCCTCCAACATTGTGGTGCCGCTTTATCTTTGAAGACGAACCATACACAGGAACGCTTTCAATCACATCCGGATAAAGAGTTCCTTGTACCAAATAACTCGCGCCAGAGAATTTCTTTGCTTCCTCCTCAAAAACAGCAATAAATTCATTTCCTATTATTTTTCTTTTCTGGTCAGGATCAACGACTTCTTTCAATTTATCCAGGAAACGCTTGCTTGCATCAACAAAGTGAACATTAAGTCCAAAAGGCTCAAGACTTGCTCTTACTTGGTCTGCTTCATCAAGTCTCAACAATCCGTTGTCTACAAAAATAGGATGATAATCTTTACCGGCAACTTTTCCTATTATCACAGATGCTACAGAGGAATCTACTCCTCCGCTTATGCCACCGACGCCAACTTTTCCTTTGACAGCTTTTTCCATTTGCTCAAGAATGTTGTCGTAGTTTTTTGCAGCGTCCCATGTTCTTAGGCTTTTGCAGATATCAAGAAAATTCTCAAGAATCTTTCTTCCGTGCTTGGTGTGATCTACTTCAGGGTGAAATTGTACAGTATAGATATTTCTTCGCTGCATCGCAGCAAGATGTCCACTTTCTGAATATGCAACAGCGCGGAATCCAGACGGCATATTTTCTACAATATCTCCGTGGCTCATCCAGACATCAAAAGATTTATCCTTAATATCCTTAAATAGCTGACTTTCACCTTCTATTGAAATTCTCGTCTGTCCGTATTCCCTTTTCTCTGCAGTGCGAACATTTCCACCAAGCTGGTGCGCAATAATCTGCTGCCCGTAACATATTCCAAGAATAGGAACTGGTTCATAAAATATTTCTCTAGGCACAGAAGGAGCTCCTGCATCATGCACACTGAACTGTCCGCCAGAAATTATTATTCCTTCAAGATCTTTGTCTGTCATCTGAGATACGGGTGTCTTGAAAGGAACAACCTCTGCAAATACTCCAAGCTCACGTATTCTTCTTGCAATATTGTGCGTTAACTGGCTTCCACAATCAATAATTCGTATCATTTACAATACTCCACAGCATTCCTGAATATTTGTATTCCAAGGCCTTCTTCTGGCAGTAACCCTACTTCATCAACCATTTTTTTAACATCTTCACCAAGATCTTTTTTATTTTTTTCAGCTAATTTGCTTTGTTTAGTAAGAACTTTTTGCAAATATGCATTTGGATGATTGAGAGGATCATTATATCTTTCAGGATGGGGCATTAATCCAAAAATTCTTCCTGTTGGATCGCAGATTCCTGCAATTGCCTCCATTGAACCGTTTGGGTTCTCTGGAAACTTCATTGTGGGATTTCCAGACTTATCAACATACTGAAAAACAACCTGTCCTTGATCAAATAATTTCTTGCAAACATCTTTATCTGCGACAAACCTTCCTTCTCCATGTGCAATCGGTAAATCGATGCTTTCGATTCCTTTGGTCCATATACATTTATCTCCTGCTGTTTTTGGTTTTGCCAATTTTATCCAGTCACATCTAAATCTTCTGCTTTCATCATAACCTGGACTATCATTAAATGTTAGAGTTGTTGTTTGTTTTATTTCTCCCTCAAATTTTGGAAGCAAACCATATTTTACCAAAACTTGGAAGCCATTGCAAATTCCTATTATTGGTTTTCCTGCCTCTACAAATTTTGCGAGCTGATCTCCCAAATAATGGCTCAAATCACAAGCAAGTATTTTTCCAGAGGCAATGTAATCTCCATTTGAAAACCCACCTGCGATTACCGCTAAATCAAAATCGTCAAGTTTTGGATTCTTTCCAGTCGCTGGGTCGTAATTTCTTGCCAAAGAATTTAAGTGAACTATGTCTGCTTGAGCCCCAGCTAATTCTATTGCTCTTTTTGTTTCTCCATCGCAATTGGTTCCATCCGTCCTTATTACTATTGCACGCACCATTAAAATCTTATTTCTCCTTTATTTTTATCCCTGAAAGTGTCAACATCTGTTTTAATCACTGACTTTCCTTTATACTCAACGACGAATGACTTGTCTGCTCTTACATATCCTATTTTTTTTGCATATTCTCCTTTCTGCTGAATCACTGCCTCAAATTTTGCGCTATCTTCTTTGTCTACTGACACGACGAATCTTCCTGTTGTTTCCGAGAATAATATTTTATCTGCTCTTTCTAATTTATCACCAATTGAATCAATTGAAACTTGAACCCCTAAATCTCCGCTAATTGCAGAATTTTCCAATGCAGCTAATAACCCACCGCGTCCTATGTATTGGCACGAATGGACAACACCTGTTTTAATCGCTTCAATCATTGCCTGATAATGTGATTTAATTTCTGTCAAATTTGAAACTGGGACATTTTTCCCTACTTGATCATGCATAGCATAAAATTCGCTCGCACCCAATTCATCTCTTGTTTTACCTACGACATATATCGCAGCTTCAGGAATCTTAAAATCAGGACTTGTTATTGTTGAATCATCTGGAACGACTGCTAAAGCGCTAATCAGCAATTCTGGTTTCGCTTTGATATGAACCAATTGACCTGTTGAAGTACTTTTATATGTTCTCTCCATGCCTGTGCTGTCTTTTCCGGAAAACCTTAACATTCCCATTTCTTTTTCTGCATCCGCAGAACCCTTCAACATTCTCATCACTTGTGCTGCTACATAAGGATCTTCTTCTGGTTTTGGACAGGTTGTATTTCCATTATTAACCATTTTTTCAAGATTACCGCCTGCTGCAACAATTCTTCCTATTCCGTCGACAACCGCATTTTTCCCCATTTCATATGCATCTATATCTCCCTGCCATGGGTTGCTTCCTTGTGATTCAATTACAATTTCTTTTTCTGTTAAAATTGGTTTGTATGCAACAGCATCATTTCTTCCTTTGCCTCTCCCAACTATTGGTTTCAGCCTGCTCCCTCCCTGCACTTCATGATCATATCTTCTAAAAATCCATTCATAACTTTGCATATTTGGTCTTGCAGTCATCTGCAGAGCAGCATCTGTCAAATCATCTGCATAAGGAATTTCAGGTTCTTTGTTTTTGCATGGAGTCCATTTCGCATGTATGGTCATTTGTGGCAGACCCTTGTGCAAAAATTCTACTGGGAGAAGTGCGACAGTCTTGTCTTGATCTTTGACCTCATAAAATCCTGTGTCATTCAAAACTGCAATTGGTGTTGCCTCGACGTTATTGTGTTTACAAATTTCCATTGCTTTTTCAATATTTCTTGGTTTCACAGCAATAATTTCCCTCTCCTGCGCTTCGGAAACTATTTTTTCCCATGCTGTCAAGCCTTGGTACTTTTCAGGAGCGTGAGTTAAATCCATCACTGATCCGCCCTTGCCATTGCTTTTTCTTTCAAAAATTTTCCCAGAAACTATTTCTTCTTTAATTGTGTCTGCAAAAGGAGAACCAATTGGCGAATTTAATTTAAGTTCATCAAATGCTGCATTTACTCTTTTATCCACGGGAGTTTCTTTTGTTATTTTGTCCTGCTCAAATCTCGATTGAACTTTGTATCTTGCTTCTTCTAATTCATTCAGCATTCCAGTAAGCTCACCTACAGCAGAATTCCATCCGCCTGCACCGCAATCCTGTGAGGCCTCAATATAATCCAAATTATTAAGAATATCCATGGTTTCAAAAACATTTTTTTCAACAATTGGATTGCCAATTTGAACACTTTGGTTGACCAAAGAATTTTGTTCTGCATCTGCAGACAAACTCATAGATGATGCTGTCGCTCCGTGAATACCGTCTTTTCCAACCTTTCCTCCTATGGAAAGCAAAACTAATCCAGGTTCCAGCTCTTTTGTATGAGTTAATCTTCCATTTAATCTTGCTGGAGCAACTGCGACAGTTTCTACGTAAACTCCTGGTTTTATCCATCCATTGTCAATCATTACTTGGCCACATACTGTTGGAACTCCCATTTTATTTCCATAGCTTTCAACTCCTTGAACAACTGTTTCAAAAGTTCTTGCAGGAGATTGAATATCTAATGGAAGATCAGTAAAAGTACATGGATGAGCAAACCTGTATGAAAAGCCATCAGAAACAGGTTTCATGTTTTTTCCCGTACTTTTTGGATCTCTTAGATCTCCACCTGTTCCTGTTCCTCCACCACCAAATCCATCAATACCTGAAGGATGACAATGCGTTTCTACTTTTTGTCCGATGTTGTAAGTTTCATTTAATTTTATAACTCCTGCATTATCTTCAAAAATAGAAACGACCCAGTCAACTTTTTCTGCAGTATGCATAGCAGCTTCCTTTATGATCGATTTGAATATGTTATCTGTCATTGGAGGAAGGCCAGATTTGTCGTTCGGATCCTCAGATTCATAGAACCATTTTGCGCCAAATTTCTTGTGAATGCAATGCTCAGACCATGTTTGAGCATTCATTTCTGCTTCAGCATCAGTTAATCTTGCTTCTAATCCGTGCTTCGCTCTTTCTTTTAAAAAATCAGGATCTTTAAATGGTTCCAGCATCGCTTTCATTTCTTCAAGATTTAATGCAAGCAATCTTTCATTGCTTATTCTCACCAATTGCTCATCTGTTGTTTGAGAATCAATAGTTAATCCATCTCTTGTTAATTGATAAGTAAATGGTTCTGGTTTTGGCAAATTAACAGCAGGAAAATGGAATCCTATTCCTTTTGAACCATTCCAAGCATTATGTGTCACATGTATAAAATCATCTATGGCAGGGTTGCCTAATCTTTTATTAAGCAGTGTGCTTTGTGTAGAATTCAACTGCCCTCTCCACAAATATTGGTTTGAAAAAGACACTGGTCCTATTTCTCTTCCAAGACTTCTCTGAATTACTTTTCTTGTCGCTTCTCCATCCGGATCAGTAACACCCGGCTTTGGTGTTTTCTCAATTACGATTCCATCTTCAGGAATCTTGTTAAGTACTGGATAATTCAAAGAAGAAACATCAGAAATTGGGTCAGCCAAAATCCCTTGGATTTTTTTAAGCTCGTCTTGATTTAAAGTATCATCATCTATATTAAAGACCCTTATGGGCAAGTTGGTTAATAACCCTTGTTGCGAAAAATCAACGCTGCCTTTTGTTAATACTTCTATTCTTTGCCCCATATTAGTTATTGTAGCCTTTCAATGTTATTGGTTTTCCTTCATATGGTTTGTGCAGTGTAGTCTGCAAGACTTTGCTGTCGTTCCGCGCAACTTCTCCGACAATCTTTGCTTTATTTTCTCCGCCATCATTGATGAGTTTCACAACAGTGTTTGCTATGTTTTTGGATGGAACAATAAATGCGAATCCCATTCCCATATTTTGTTTTACGTACGCTTCCTCTGGTGTCCATTTTGATTCCTGTACCAATAATTTATGTATTGGTAGTGGTTCTAAAGGATCAGTTATCTCAAAAGAAACGTCATGACCTGCACGATTGAAGTTTTTCAGACCATTTCCTGTGATGTTTATACCATATATGTCTTTGTTATCTGGATTTTCTTTCCCAATTATCGCCGCATCAACAAGATATAGTGCAGTAGGTATTTGCATCGCCTCCAAAACAGTTTTCCCTCCAAGCAACTCTGGTTTGCTATCGAGCGAGAATCTTCCTTTGTAGAGCTGCCTGAATTCATCTCTGGGCTCCAATGCAATGTATGGCCTCAGCAAAACATGCCTGCCACTTGTATATCCGTTGCTATGCATGCCTGTTGATGCGACACCAACTATGATGTGTCCAGGTTTAGGATTCAAGTTAGGAATATCAATCTTTTTTATGTACCCAGTCATCGCGATGCCGAAATCAACACCATAATTAGCTATTCCTAGGGAGACAATTTCATCCAATGAGGCTGTCTCCATTTTTCCGACATTGAGGTCCCATGGAGCATTCGGTATCCGAATTTTATTAGTACCATCGACAAAGCCTTCCATGATTTCGCCCATTTTGTTTTCTTCAACGCCTTTCTGGCACGCAATGTAAATCATCAAATCACTAGGGTATGCACGTATTGCGGTTGCCATGTCATTTGCATTCATAGCAATGCCATCAATAGGTGCCAATCGATAGTTGCCTGACCATGCACTCAAGAAAAGCTTTGTGCCGACTCCGTCGACGCAGGAAACAGAATACCAATTTGGATGTACTTTGTCGTTTTCTTTCAATTCGAAAAAGAATCCCTTTGAGAGACGAATAGTTCGATTGAACAGCCAGGGTGCCTGTGAAAGAGCTTTTTTGCCTTGAGTTATTGCTATCTCTTCGCTTTCTTCGTAGTTATCGTCCGTTTGAGATGTCATATTGTTTACTTTACTTTCTGGAATTCTTCTATTGCACGCTGTAGACTATCCTCTAACGTATCTCCATTGCCAAGATTGTAGACCTTCTTATCGACCCATTGGTTTGTCGCAGCCCTGAACAATAGATTAATTCCATTAAAGAATTCAGGCGATGGCGAATTGTATTTTATCTCAGGATTCATCAATGTCCTGAAATCCTTGACACCATTTTGTTCGGCTTCTTTCTTTGCACGTTCTAATTCTGCAACCCAAGCAGGATTCAATGCCTTGATTTTGTCACGAATCCTTTGTTTGCTGATGCCAACACCATTATATACCAATCTATCCTCATGCCATGTGCAGACCGCATCACCAAGAACATCGCCAAGCTCGGGTATAACAACATATTCAACTTTTCCGTCAAGTCTCTTGAACCCTCTTGATGCGGCATAATTCGTCATAATTTTGCTTGCATGTTTTGTTATTTCATTTATCCGTGCGAATCTTTCATTTGAGATGCCCATCAATTCCTGTGTTTGTGCAGGTGTCAGCGGTTTATCCCCTTTCTCAAATTTTGTAGTGTAATCTAGCAACGGTGCATCAGGTATCGGCATGCCTGGCTTGAAATCATTAGGCAATCCTAAATCAGCGAGCGTGATATCGCCGCGAGCTATCCGTTTCCACACAGAAGCGCTTTCAGGCAATTCATTTCGTGTTATGAACTCAATCGGCTGCACATAATTATTAACAGGAGGATTCTTGAACGTAGAATAATCCCATTTGCCATCCTTGAACTCAGGCATGAGTCTGTTGACAAATTTAAGTCGCATAGTCTGTGGCGCAATTCCGTTAGACATAGCACCGGTTGCGCTGATGTATTTTCCGTCATCATCAACCAATCCTATGTAGTGGCTTTTGATCATGTGACCTTTAAGGAGTTCGAAATTAAATCCGGCCATTAAGCAAATCGTGGTATTATCGAGCGGCACAGCAGGTTCAATGGTTCCATAGTCAAACACAGAGAAGACCGGCCTGAATGTGAAATCAGCTTCACCAGCTTCAGTTGCTGTTGGCTCTTTTATTATTCCTATTCTCTTTACGCTTGTCGCGTGATCAACAATTCGTTTGTATTCCATTTTCATTTACCTCGTTTGTCTGTATCTATCTAATAATACTATTGTATTAAATGAATTTTCAATCATTCTTTCGGTTTGTGCAACTGAATTTCCGAGTAATGAAGCTCTGTTTCCAATGTCGCTATTTCTTTTTGTAATCTGCGCGAAAATTTCTTTCTCAGCATCAGAACCAAGATTTCCTTCTTGTAACCGTGCCATTGTTCCGTCGTCCATTACTGATGCCAACATGCCTTTAATATGTGTTGCTGCATCCGATTTCAATTCGTTGTTTTCAACCATTCCATTTATGTACGATTCGACTTCTTCTGTTTTTACGAATGGTTTCATGACAATACCTTTTATTCGGTCATATGCATCAGGAACGCCATGTGCACGCAAGTAATTGCTTATTGCAGATGATGCAACAGATGCTCCAGCTGTGTTAATCTGATTCTCAATCGCAACAATATTTGGAGAATATTTATTCAGTTCTCCGATAATTCTGTTCATTCCAATTATTGATAGCATAATTGGGTGGAAGCCTTCGCGCTGCGTTATTGACCTTCGCAGGTCTCCTTGTTCCCTGTATGCGACCATCATTTCTTTGATTGGATTGTACATCGCGGATGAAATTGACATAAGTGCCTCCGCGCTTTCGGCAAAGAAAGGATTGGTTTTCTGCGGCATAGCTGACGAGCCAGAATTTCCTTTTTCTGTCTTTTTTGCCAAAATTCCTCGCGATGCGTATATCCAAACGTCAGTTGCGGCTTTTTTAAGCACCAACCCGACATTCGTCATGGTATCAAGCATTTGCGAGAGAGAAGCATTACTGCAATCCTGGTCATTTCCTAGCTCAACATATTTCAGGCCAAATATATCCTCGACAAGATGCTTGTACATGTTTTGCGGATTTATGTTTGGCAACGCGGCAACCCAGTCAACGTCAGTACCGATTGCTCCAGCAATCTTTCCATCCAGAGTCAATTTATCTTCTCCAAGAAACGGTTTTGCGTGTTGTTTGATTTGCTCAGCAAGGTTGGCGTATATATGGCCTAGCGTCGTGAATTGAGCATCTTGTCCGTGTGTCTGTGCAACACATGTGATGTTCTTATATTCTTGTGCCTTTGCTGCGAGAGTCGAAACTAATTTTCCTAGCGTCTCTGTCCATTTGCCTACTGCCTTCATGTATAATTCGCCGGCAACATTCGTATTTACATCAGCAGAGGTCCTGAACAGATGGGTGATTTTTCTCATCAAATTGGCATCGATACCAAGTAGTTGTGCAAGTATCACTATCCATGCATTTGGTGCCACAATATCATGATCTATTTTTTTCTCGAGTAGTTTTACTACTAGATAGTCTTTTGTCCTGAAATTTTTATAAATTCCTCTCAGTTTATCCTTTTCTTCGTCAGTGAATGATCTTTGAACAATGTCAGTCTCAACTCCTGATTGCATAATCAGATCAGAAACGCTGATAACATATTCAACACCTGCTTTCATCCTTCCCTGGACCATTGCTTGTTCTGAACTTATATCCTCAAATGAGTTATTTTGCGCATATCTTCCTGTTGTTATTTCAGGGGAATCTCCTCTGTCAAGTATCGTTTCAAGGTCCTGTTTTCGTTTCCTTCTCTCTTGGAATGTCTCATCAGGAATGCTTAGTCGCCTGTCTAGTTCAGAAAAATCTTTATCATCGAAGTTCTTGTCAAGCAATAAAGCTATGCTTGATTCTGAAAGACCATGTTTGGTTTGCAAGACTTTTGCTGTTTCTGGTGATGTAGTTGTTGTCATGTTAGAAATGTCCGAAGCATCGTTCTAATGTAGCTGGCATTGCAATGTTGTATTCATTCGCTGCATCAATTACTTCATTATCATGAACAGATCCAAATGGTTGTACAACGGCGGTAACACCTACTCGTGCTAAGGTATCAATTGAATCTCTGAAAGGAGGGAATGCGTCTGATGCACATACAGCTCCTTTGCATGGATTGACTTTTAGTCGTTCATAGCCTTGCATACCCATTAGCGGATCATATTTAATACCTTCTCTATCCATTGCCTTCTGCATACCTTTAACTAGTGCCTGTTCTATCGCTCCGACACGCTCAACTTGTCCTGAACCCATCGCTACGGAAGTTCCATCTGATACAACTACAATTCCATTGCTTCGTGCGCCGGCAAGATTAAGGTACCATGCCGTCAATATATTATCAGTTTCTTGTGGTGTTGGGTCGCGTGCAACAATATGCTTCTTACCGTCCTTGTCAATTACCATTGGGTCTAAGATAAGATCTTTTGCGCTTCTTATGCGAGTTAGGAAAATATCTTGAATTCCAATTCTTCCTGTAGGCATCTCTTTGATTGACACTAATCCATATGTATCATCGCCTTTGAATTTTGGCAACTTGTCCAATCCTGAAAACTCACCTATGCGAACATTCTTTGATTTTGATTGAACATAATCTATGACACCAACTTCATAACCAAGTGAAGCAAGCACATCTACGAAGAAAGGATCGGGCTTTTCAAGTTCATATAGTGCTTTTGCAGTATCCATATCGAGTGGTCTATTGAATACGACAGTTCCGCCAAAGTTGCTTCTTTTGTCTGCATCACGTGCAAGCCTGAATAACTCAGCCATACTCTGATTGTTTGTTTGCTTAGCAAAACCTGAAACAATGTTATGCTTCATAATAGCAACTGCTGGCATGTCAAAAAATTTGAGCACATCCATGGATCTCGTTATGTCCATTGTATTTGTCAGAGAAAGGCCACCTTTTCCTTTATCATCTGTTCTTGCATAACGCAGATTTGTAAATTCAGGGACAGTTAAAACATTTTTCTCGTTAATCTGTTTTATATGATAAATTGCTGCCGTTTGGCTAGGATTTTCGCCGTATTTTAAATCCCAATCTTTCTGCAGAATAATGGAACACAAATCTGAGTAGTCTCCTTCATTTCGTTTACGATAATCTTCCTTGAATCCAGTTACATCTGTTCCGCGTTCTGCCATATTTCCTCCTTATTTTCTGTTAATAATTCTCGAATTGAGTTTTACATGACCTGTATTGCCTTGATCCGCAGCTAGGTCTATTACAGAAACTGCGACAGAAACGCGATAATCTTCCTCAGATTTTCCTCGCAATGCCGAATAAAGATTTGCAGCGATGTCCGCAGGGTCATTTGATGTGATTTTTATGTGAATAGGATCTCCTGAATAAGAAAGCAATGGATTTTCGTTGCCGCCCTTGTAAGTGGTTATTCCATATCCCTCTCCTTCGCGAAGTTCGAATAAAGTAGTGGATATTGTTCGTCCTGCATCCGATTGTTTTCTTACACTATATAGAGCACCTTTATCCTTAGTTACGCATCCAGCGATTCGTGGTGTAAAATTTGGTGCATCCGGTTCATATGTCGTTACATCTATTTCTTCAATGAATCGTTGTTCTCCAAGTGCAGTGCTTATTATCTTATCGGGAGAAGTGTTTTGGGTTGTCTGTGCAACTGTGTACAAAACTATCGTTTGTGCGCCATTGCTCGCAACAAGACCGTCACTGAACGGCATGATTGCATTGTAGATAAGTAGTTTTGGATTTCCTTTTTTGAGCTGCTCTTCGTCAGTGACTTCTATCTTGATGAATCCTGGGTCTTTCTCTTGTACAAGTCTTCGTGCCTGGCTTGATGGGCTTCTTCCAGTCAATGTGTATGCCACGAATGGTTGTCTGTTGGGCGTTGCCCCTACAAATATCCCTCTGCCAGAATAAATCATGTTTTCCAATCCACCAAATTCGTCTGTCATTTGCTTACCTCTTTCTTGGATAATAGATATCCTTTGTTATCTTCAAGGCTTTTCCATTTCTCTGTTTTCTTTATAATTATTCGCCGTAAAGCTTTCTTGCTTTGTACAATCTGCGCTGCATTGCCATAGCTTCCTATGTTAACCATGCCTGTCACTTCAGTATTATCGAGAAGTTCTCTGTAGACATCATATGGAGCGAATTGTGGCATAACAATCTGAATTCCTGTTCCTTTACTTAATTTTTCATCTATCTTAAGAATTGCATCATGGTCGTATCCGTCGTTCACGACTACGTTATCTGTGCCTAAACTATTAATCGGACAAGACAATGGAATTATGCCCAATGCCGAAAATGCATTCATAAAATTGTTATATATGTTTCTATCATCTGTTAAGCGATCTAATAGAACAATCTTTCCAAATTTTTGTTTCTTGAACCTGTATCCGATGTTCAGTGCGGCATAGCTGTTGTTCATGCCTACGGTCAACACAGGATTCAGTGGCGGTTTTTCAGATATTGACAGCATGGAACTCAACCCTTCTGTTTTATCGCCGTCAATCGGAATACCAATCACAATGTCATTGATTCCGGATGCACTTTTCACAGGAGCTCCGAGTATTGCAGACATGCCCGCTCCAAAAATATATGCTTCGTGCGGTTCTTTTCTTTTCTTGATTTCGCTTAAGATAGTCTTTACTTTCTTAGGAGTATTGTCTGCAGAAGCGAAATGGACACGGACTTCAATTGGTAATTCTTCTACTGCTCGATGAACATCTGGCATGACTTTCGGCTCATCGCTCGTCGATCCAAAAATAACAGTTAATCTTGTCTTTTTATCCATGTCCTTCCTAGCATCGTATGGGTCTTGCCTGTTAGACCTTTTATGAACTTGTAATTATGATTTTAACACATATATTTAATATAAATACATTCTGCTGTCTTGAGAAGGTGACGAATTATAGTATCGAATTGTAATTGGCTTGCTCTTTTTTGTGGGTTTGCACGTCTTCAACAAAAACTTTCTTTGTGAAATTTATAATTTTGACCTCTCTTCCTCTATATGATACGATATCCCCCTTTCTAAACTTTGGATACCTGAATAACGCGGTTATTCGGTATAGGTCCTTGCTCGTTTGGCTGCTCCTACTTACTAATTTTGCGGTAATCAAGAGTTCTCCTCCAAATTTATTTTGCAATCTTCTGCTCAGGTTTCGTGTGAATTGTGCGTCAGTTATTTTGTAATCTTTTCCGTTCACAACTTCTTCTTCTTTTATGCAGTGTATGCCTTCTTTTGCATTTTTTAATTCCATTTTCACAAAATCAGTTATCTCTTTTGTTGGATTTCTTACCTGGAGAATCCCATTGTATGCCTGTCCGAGAAGTTTTGAGCAATTCGCGCAAATAGTATAGCTTATGATGACTGGAACGATAAATTTCTTGTCAACAACAGCATCTGCTTCTACATTTAAACCAGGATTTTGTTTGTGCTCTGGAATGTACAACTCAATTTTTTTTGCACCTTTGAAGCGCTGTTCAATCATGTCGTAGACAGCGTCATCTAATGAAGTAGTTTCAATCATCTTGCTCTTATATTCGTGCTTTAAGCAATTCGAGCAGATCTTTACAACATACTTATCGCTTTTTTTTAGTCGTACTGGTTCCATGCTTCTATTTAAATACCAAAAGTTTATAAGAGTATCGAGGGGACTTAAGAACATGGCTTTTGACGTAAAGAAAGCAGCAAAGAGGACCTGGCATTTCATTTGGGAAGATGATAGTATTTGGAGTTGGATTGTCAACTTGATTCTTGCTTTCATCATTATAAAATACATAATATTTCCTGTCCTTGCGTTTTTTCTGGGAAGCAGTTTTCCAGTAGTAGCTGTTGTTTCGGGAAGTATGCATCATGATAGCGATTTTAATACGTGGTGGAATTCGCAGGCTATATGTTCCGGAAAAATATGTACACAAGGGAATTTCTATGGACAATTTAATATATCAGAAAATGAATTTATGAAATTTAAATTCGCGAATGGATTTAACATAGGTGATGTCATGATCTTGACCGCTCCAAAAGATGTACATGTTGGTGATGTTTTAGTATATGTTGCAGCGAATGGCGAGCCGATAATTCACAGAGTCATCAGTCTAGATCCACTCGAGACCAAAGGAGATCATAATGAGGCCCAGATTGTTACTGCAAGCGTTAATGAGCAGACTGTTTCCCATGATGTGATATTGGGCAAGGCGTCATTCGATGTACCACTAATTGGCTACGTTAAAATATGGTTTGCGGACATAATGTCTTTGTTTGGGGTGACAGTAAGGTGAAGTTTTGCAAGAAATGTGGTTCCATTATGATGCCAAAGAAAGAAGGCATATCAACTATACTTCGATGTCATTGTGGATATTCGGAGGAAGGTTCTGGGCGATTCACAGAGGAATTAAACAAGGAAAAAAAGGAACTTGGTATCGTTGAGAAAGATATGGAGACTCGTCCAGTGGTGAAGGCAAAATGTCCTGATTGCGGCAACAATGAAGCATATAATTGGGAAATACAGACAAGATCTGCCGACGAAGCGGCAACACAGTTCTTCAAGTGCCTGAAATGCGGTCATACTTGGAGAGAATACAAATGATTGATGTATTTGACGTTCCTGTTTCTAAATCAATGAAAATAATTGTAAAGGCAAACGCTCATTACAATAAAATTCTTGGTTATGACCAGGAAAGGAAGGTTTTCAGGGTCGCAATCAAGGCAAAACCCCAAGATAACAAGGCAAATATCGAGGTCGTGAAGTTTTTCACGAAATTATTGGGAAGGCCAGTTAGAATAAAGACGGGATTTACATCAAAAGAGAAATTATTGGTGTTTGATTAGTTTTGAGTTTCTTTTCCGCCGGTGTTTACTCTTCCGCCCTGCCACTGCCCCTCATATTCTCTGATTGCTTTTCCCTCAACTTGATGGAATTGAACATGGAACAATCTTGCTCCTAATTCAAATGTATAGTTATGTTCTCCAAGATTTTTCAATCCAAATGTCAGAGGTCCTTTGTATCCTGGCGCTGTTTGTGTGCATAATAGTAAAACACCTCCTCTTTGTAGAGTACTTCTTGGATAAGTAAACATCGCAAGATTTCCAGGGACGTTGAACGATTCAATTGTCTTAACTAGAACATATTCTCCTGGCTTTAAGGTAAATGACTTGTCTTTTCCATATGTTGCGACCGTTTCTATTTCTGATGTTTTTCTCTCTGTTATTCCTAGATAGCTTTCTCCTTTTAATCTGAAAACATCTCCGACCCTGATATCAAATCCAGCACCCTCTGGATTGTTCAATTCTCTTTCAGAAAGACCCTCAACTAGCTTGTTTTCTTTGACTAATTTTAACAAAACATCAGCGCCAATTAGCATCCAACCACCTCTATATTTTCTACAATTAGGTGAGTATTTAAAATTATTTGTTTTAATCTAATTTTTCTTAAATATACTCGGAAGAATATCGGGAAGATTGTCGAAATTAGTGCTTTTGCTGCTTTCATATGATTTTTTTGGAACATGAGACATATGTAATAATTGGATATACGCAAGCAACTGCCTGTCTTGAAGGACAATTGGACTGTCTCTTGCTCTTGCTTCTCCAACAATGTGGTCTCCTGTCATATTATGCTTGCCTTTGTAACCATGTCCTGAATTGATTAAATTAGCATAACTTGTTTTCATATCTCCTAGTTCCGGACTGTACTCAATAACCTCAGCAGCGAGTGTTGGTGGAATACGCAATCTTTCATGTGGCATTATTAATGTGAAGCTACCAGGATGTATGTAAACAACTTTTGACTTTTCTTTTGAACGAACTTCCTTGAAAAAATCATAAGGAATATACAAATCTTGTTTTCTCAAATCAAGCGTTTTCTTTTGTTCGCTTGCCATGTATGCCTGTAATTCTCGTGACAAATCAACAGTTAAAGGGATTTTTCCTGTTCTGCATATTTCTTCCATTTCCTTATCTGAAAATCTGATTGGTCTGTTGAAATGATTGAGCAAAATCGGATTTTTCTTATCTTTTAATAGAACTTCTAATTCCCATCCTTTAATTGGTTCTCTAGTTCCGTGGTAGAAACGGATTTGCGGTATGGTTGTTTTTCCAGGCTTAACCACCACAGGAAATGCTGTAGAATTCATTACAGTGTACATGCGTCCTTTATAGCCTGCAGGGATTTTATCATATTGAGGAACACAATCAAAGACACCTTTCGCTGTTATTCCTATGCGTGCTCTTCCTGATTTGTTAAATATTTTTGCAGTTAAACTATTTGGAAGATTAATTGTTTCAACGAGCTCAAATATGTACGGATGTCCCTCCTCTACAAAGAAGTCTTTCTTTTTTTTATTGTAGTCATCGGCAATTGAGGCATTTTTTAGAAGTTCTTCAATCGTCTGTCCCGGTAATGGAGGCGTTTCCCCAAGCAATCTTGTTTTGTTGCTTCCAACTCTCAGATCTATGCCTGATGAAGAAACCAGTGAAGGGTCTGCATTTTTTAGGACACCTTTTTTAATTAATTCTAATATTTCTGTATCACAAAGAACTTCACCGCTCATCTAAACTCCCTCATCGTCATTTCCAAAATTGTTTAATATATATACTTTGTTGTTTTTATTCCATAATATTTTTGTCACTATTGGTTGACAAGGAATTGTTTAAATAATAGTCGGGGTCTTTTCTTAACAGTGATGAGGTGTTAAATGGTTCAGCAATATCTAGATCATTGCAAGGCAATTATTACTTCTTCATATTCTGGATTCAAGGGCGGAAGTAAAGGTTCTGGTCTGATCTCTTTGTTCGGATATCAGAATTCATATGATTTGAGGGAAGGATTTCCTCTTCTTACGACAAAAAAGATGGCAGTGAAATCAATAATTCGGGAATTGTTATGGTTCCTAAAGGGAGATACAAACATAAAACCTCTTGAGGATTATAATGTCCCTATTTGGAGAGGCAACGCCTTCGAACATAATCTTCCCAAAATGGCGGAAGAAGGAGTTTTTCCCAAAGGAATTGTGAAGTATTCTCCTGATTGGGATAAAGCGATGCTTGAATACGCTCAGAAAATAAAAGAAAGTCCTGAGTTTGCAGGGAGATTTGGTGACGCTGGCCCTATTTATGGACGTCAATGGAGAAAATGGAGATATTTCGATGAAAAACAAGGAAAACTTGTTGAGATAGACCAGCTCGGAAGAGTATTAAATAACATGAGGAAAAATCCGGACGGTAAAAAACATTTGGTCACTGCTTGGAATCCAGGAGATGTTCCTGATATGTCATTGCCTCCTTGTCATGTAATGTTTCAGATGACTTCAAATGATGAGGGAGAGATGGACTTGCAGTTGTATCAAAGAAGTTGCGACCAATTCCTAGGGGTTCCATTTAATATTGCGAGTTATGCGATGCTTACGCAAATTATCGCGCAAGAAATAGGACTCACTCCAAGAAGATTCGTTCATACATTTGGGGATGCACATTTTTACACAGGCTTGGAAAAGAGAGGTCAGTGGTATAAAGAAAACCTAAAAATACTTCAGGAGAAAATTGAACACGTTCATTCTCCAAGCGAGCATTTGGACATCTTGGATTGGGTTAACAAAAATGCACCCAAAGATGCAAACGAGGAGAAATATGATCATGTTACTGCAATTCTTGAACAATTATCAAGAACACCAAGAAAGATTCCTGTGTTAAAGATTGCGAAAAAACCATTCGATGAGCTTACAATAGATGACATAGTGTTTGAAGGCTATGATCCTCATCCAAAAATAGAGAGGTCAATGGCGGTCTAAATGGCTGATTTGACAATAATTGTTGCTGTTTCAAACAATGGCGTAATAGGTATTGGCGACAAAATTCCTTGGCAAATTCCGGAAAATATGGTTCCAGAAGATATGGCTCACTTTAGAGATTTAACCATGGGTCATCCTGTTATAATGGGAAGAAAGACTTACGAATCAATCCCTCAAAAATTCAGGCCATTGTCCGGAAGAAAGAACATTGTTCTTTCAAAAGGATTTCAGTCTAATGAAGGAATTTACATTGCAAGAACAATTGATGAGGCATTAAAATTAACGGATGGAAAAGATGCTTTTGTAATGGGCGGAAGAGAGATATATTCACAATTTTTACATTTGGCAAACAGAATGGAAATGACTCACGTCCATGAAGATTATGAAGGAGATGTCTTATTCCCCGTCAATGATATGAATGATTGGAAATTATTAAATCAAGAGCAAAATCTAAGTAAAAAGGGCATTCTTTATTCTTTTGAGAGTTATAAAAGGAAGTGAGTTAATGAGGCAATATATACATATCCCTCAAGAACAAAGTGATTACTGCATTCCTGCTTGTTTGCAGATGATTTTGAAAATTCATAATGTTCCTTTCGATTCTCAAAAGCAGATTCTCGAAGAATGTGGAAGGGGCATAGGAATCAAAGGAACAATTGATTCGTATTTTAGGCGAAAACAAATCCCTCTTTCTTGCGTCGATTTCAGAGTGCAGGAATCTTTCCCACGTGAATTTGAACTATTTGTAGGTGAAGCGTTAAACAATGGATGTGATTTGCTTATTATGTATGCATGCGAAGCATTGTATCCAATTAAAGAAGAAATAAATCATGCTTCGTTGTTAGTTGGGTTTGATGGAAAAAATGCAACACTTCTCAATCCATACTTTAAGGAAAAAGACGTTGTCGGAGTTCCTTTTGATAAATTGATTTATGCCTTGTTCAAGGGGAAAGATGGGTTCCACTGCATACATCCTGATTCGAACATCTTGAAAAATATTTCAAAGAATTATTGTTAAAAATTATTGGGCTTTGGGATTCCAAAGCCCTTGTCTAAACACCTTTTCCCCATTTTCAATGAAAGTTAACAGATTTAATGTCCGCCTTCGTTGTTTTCCGTGAAAAAAGAGTCGAGTTTTTTGGATTTTTTCCCTGCTTCGTAGCTGACCGTCATTATTCTTCCTCTTTTTGTTGGATTAAAGTTATGTTAATCAGTACGACCTTATAAATATCATTGAGATATAAGCTATATTCCATGAACTATGCTTCGCATAATTATTTTCTATAAGAAAATAATACTAATGTTCTTCACTTATCAGAGAAATGAGCTTGTGGCTGATGCATTTTCCATCTTTTGCATCTATTTTCACATTTACGGTCTTGAATTGCTGCGTAACAAACGTTATGTTCCATACTTGACCTATCTCATCAAGGTTCTGGAGTATCATGAACGACTTAAACACTGAAACTCCTTTATAATTCTCAGCAAGAACTAGTTCGCCTGCCTTCATGGCAGCATCCTCATCCACTTTGATTTTTGTCGTGTCAAGCTTGTTTACAAGCTTTTCCTGCTCTTTGAATACTTCCGCATCTGGATTCTTCGTGATAGCATCGCCAACAATGAACACACTGATGAGATTAGTTTCTGGATTGAAATATCCTATTTGCCAAATTCCTTTGTTCGCGTCATCAAACATCCTGAAAACGTGGACCAAGTAGGATTTTGCATGTATTTTCTTCCATGAGCTGTATTCCTTTGACTTTTCCAGCTTTTGAATAGTTTTCAAAACCTTCATCGTACTTTAAGAATGATGGCAGTATAAAAATATTACTCTAGATTGATAATCCTTCCATCAGGGCCTGGATCGAGAACAAGGACTTTCTTGAGCTTTTGCTCCTCTCCGAAACATTCGTGGATGTGTCCAGCAAGTGCGAGAACGACATTGTTTTTATCTATGAATTCACGATAATCAACGCTTCCCACGTGCCCGTATCCTTCCCTATAATCTATCTTTGTTCCATAAGGGGGTTCATGGGAGATGAATATGATCTTCTCTTTCTTGTCAAGTTTCTTCGTCAATGTCTTCATTGTGGCGACAAATTCAGGATCTCTCCTTGAAAAGCCATCTCCACCATAGCCTATGAATGTATAATTTCCTATTTTTTTCATTTTCTTGTGCATGAAGTGAATGCTTGGATATTGTTTCGAGAGAATCCGTACTTCCATCTCGTCTTCATGGTTGCCATGCACAAGCAGGACATCGACGCCAAGGTCCGCTATTTTTTTGAGAAGGAGCTCGACGTGTTCGTTGAAGAACGTAAAATCGCCAATGCAGACCGCAACGTCAATGTGTTCTTTTTTTATCGTTTTTTTGAACTGTTCAAGCCGCTTCAATGTCTGACTTATTGAAACGTAGCCTAGACTTTTTGCATTCCCATGGATGTCCGTAAATGCCAGTATTTTCATACATTATTTTCCGCATAGGGAGTATAAATAGATTTCTTTAAGTACTTTTACCTCAATTCGTAATAGTCCTGAAGAATCAAGGTATCTATATTTTCCAACGAAGCGACAACATAAAGTTTTCCTTTTGTTATTTCCGTCATCTGCTTTGCAAGGTCGGCCCCTTCTCTATCTAGTTTGATGCCCACTATTGTTATGGTGATTCCAGCCTCTCGCGCCATTGATGCAACATCAAGAACGTCGTTCTTGTCACCAACAGTCTGGAGTGCATCAGTCAATAGAATAAGATGCTTTGTGATGTTTCCAGGAGAAAACAGCTCAATTGCTTCCTTCATTACACTGACTAAATCAGTTTCCTTGGCTGGTTTTGTTTTAGTGATGTGCTCAAGAATCAGCGGAAATTTCTGGCATGGCGGTATGCTGTGCTTCACTTCCTCTCCAAACACAATCAGACCCACTTTGTCTTTGTTCTCAATTGCATTGTATGCGAGCGCAACTCCAGCTTTCTTTGCGACCTCCATTTTCTTTCCCTTCATGCTTCCGGATGCATCAAGTCCATAAATAATTTCAAGCTGCCCCTTGCTCTGCCTGTCAAATGATTTAAGGTCATCAACTTTTAATTGTCTGTGCCCTCTTCGCAGCGCAGTCTTGATTGATTGCTTAAGTGCAATGTCCCTGTATCTGTGACTTTTGTTGAAAGGTTTCACATCCTCATGATCGCCGTATTGAGCATATTTTTTGTGGATTACTTCTCCGAACATCCCTTTTGGAATGATATGGTCGAGTTCTTCGATATACATGACTAAGGATGCCATTTTAAGCCCTTTTTCCGATATGGTGTAATCTTTCCCCAGAATTCCTTTGTCCCTCAAATCGTCCAGGTTTTTCCTTATCCGCTCCCGCAATTCTCTCTTGAATTCAGGGATTTTGATGTTTCGTTCAATATAATCAGGGTTGTAGCCACTTGCCTGCTTCAATATGGTTTCTCCGAATATGTTTTTTGCCATTTTAAAGTTGTCAACCATCTGCTCGAACATCATATCTGGCATGAAAGATGTGATGCCGTTGTTCATGGCCTCATTGACAAGGTCCCCATGTTCGATTTCTTCCTGTGCCTCCATGACTGAATGAGCGAGTTTGTCCTCCTCATCAGGGTTGCTCGACATGCTTCCATGAAGCTCCTCCATTTTCCCTGCGATGTCAGCTGTCTTATCTCTGTCGCCTAGCTCGTCAGGTAAAATCGCCTTTTTTCTCGTGTTCAGAAATGAATTTTTCTATCTGCTCCCTAACAAAGTCAATCTCTGTCTTCAGATAGCCAATGGAAGGTTTGAGTTTTATTCTGTGCGCTATTACAGAAATGATGGCGTCCTTGAAATCATTTCCCGTGACAGTGGTTCTTCCGGCAAGGAATGCATTCGACTGCGCCCGTTCATAAAGTCCTATACTTGCTCGCACTCCTGGAGTTTTCTCGAGGTCCTTGTTTTCCCTAAGCAATCTTACGAAGAGTATGCCTAATGTCAAGAGTTTATCGGGAAATGTGACAAGTTTTCTGCCCGCTTTCTTAACGATTTCAATTTCTGTCTGGAGCGTTTCGGGATAACTCATATATATGACATCGAATCGATCAAGAAGTACGTCCGCTATCTTTTCTGTGTTGGAATCTTCCGGATTCATCGTGCCGACGAAGATGAAGTTTGTGTTCAAATCAACATCATAAGAACCGATCGTCACATAACCCTCTTGCAATGCCTGTAGCAACGCATTTTGGAGTTTTTCAGGGCATCGGTTCAATTCATCGAAAAATAAAACCCCATTATTTGCCTTGAAAATCTTTCCTGGAGAGAATGCCTCAATACTCAATGGTCCAAATTCCATTGCCTTTGCAGGATCTATATCTCCAATAAGGTCCTCTGCCGTCAAATCAGGACTTCCTTGGATTCTTACGAATCTTTCAACTCCTGATACTTTCTTTTTCTTCGATTTTCCCATCTTGCATTCCGGGCACGTCGGATTCTGAGGGTCGCAATGATATGGGCAATCATTCACTTCCATGTCAGGGAGTATTTTTGCAATGTTTTTTGCGATTGTGGTTTTTCCAATTCCAGGAGGTCCTATTATGAGGACATGCCTCCCTATCAGCAATGCTGATTTGAGTTCGTGCTTTACCTTGTCCTGTCCTATGATATCGTTCAGAGGGTCCTTTCCCAAAAATATCTTTTTAAAGTGTTCCTGCATAGCCATAGGCATATTGGGATAGCGCAATCATTTAAAAAGATTACGGATTACAGAATGTCGATTTTTTTTGTTTTTTCTTTGATGTATTCTTCCCTTATTACATCGGTGAGGAGTTTTCGCGCATCGGTGTATTGTCGCTTAACGTGCGCATACAGGATACCTTTCTTTTCGAATACATTTTTGTGCATTTTTTTGAACGCATCAGAATGCATATCCATTTTTATTGGCGGTCCCTTCATTGTTGTTTCCGGCTCAATCTTTTCTTTTTTGAGCTTGAACCATATTAGTGCCTCGTTATTCCATGACCATCCTGAACTCTTGATTTCAAATCCATTATGAATAAGTTGGCGTTCAATTTCCTCTTTTACTTTAAGAATTTTTGCCCCTACAACGTCTCGTTTCCCTTCCAAGGGAATTACTTTCATAATAAAAGCATCCTTGATGTCCTCTTTTTTGATTGTTTTTTTCTCGAAAGCCTTTTCGCTTGGATTCTTGAGAAATTCTCTTGCTTTTTTTATGAATATGTCGAACGCCTCCTTACCTAGCGCGGCAGCGGCATTCCTATCTTTCTGGATTGGGTCAATTACAATCAAAGGGCTCTGCGTCTTTGATGTGTTAAGTTCGAACAGAGCGTCCTTGTGATATTTTTCGATATCGATGATAGTCTTGTCTTTCCATTTTTGACTTCCTTTTAGCAATTTTATGAACGATCCGTAATAAATTGTAAGTATGTCAAGCACATGCCCTGAAAATCCTTTTATGTAGCTTTCTGCTCCGTAAATTCCGTTTGCCTTGCAGAACGCTTTTGCCAACCGTATTTCATCGCTTTTTTTGTGTCCTCTAGTCCATGCGACGTGCAAGGGAGACACGTCAGTGACATTAACTGCTTTTTCTGGATTTGTTATTTTCAGAACAGGCACGACCTCGTAGTTGAGCGATTTCGTGAATTGGAAATAATCGCGAGATCCATGAACGCGTTTGTACTTGAATTGTTTCAATGCCTTCTCGGTGAGATCTGAAATATTCTTATCCTTATATGAATAAGCGAATCGCATAAAGATGTCGCAATCATGATCGCCTATAAGATGCGTGTCTTTTGCGAAGCTTCCTCCAACAAAGGTTCTGGCTTGTATTTTATTTTTCCTGAGTTCGTTGTTTATGGTTTCAACTACTTTGATTATCTCTTCCTTGAATGAATTCTTTTTTGGCTTGATTTTTGCGATGACATCCTTCAATAGTTTCATAAGGGTTTATTCAGACGCGCGCTTTAAATACTCTTCTTTTTGGGGCAACTTATTTAAACCCTAGTTTGGTTATTTCTAAGCGATGATAGACTTACTTATGTTTCTGATAAGCATAACATTTATTCTTTTGGCAGGCATAATATCAATATATCTTGCGAAAGCGACAAGAGTTCCGCTTCCTTTATTTTTATTCGCGTTCGGTGTTATTCTTGGCAACATTGAATACGAGCACGTTTCGATTATTCAAATGCCCGGAAGTTTTCTCGAAATCGTGAGTGTTGTTGCGTTATTGTTGGTCTTGTTTGATGCTCTCAGTAAGGTCAGGTTCGGCCATTTCGATGCATCATCTCATGATGCCTTGCTATTTTTCTTTGTCGCTTTGATTGTTAACATGTTTGCCATGTCATATTTGGCAATGAGATTTTTTGGAATTTCGCTGTTTGCAGCCGTTATTTTCTCTTTGTTAATTAGTTGCATTGAATATTCTGCTGTTTTCTCGAGAAAGCACATTCCTCATAATAAATTGGCCCAGTTGCTCAAGGATGAATCGACTATCTCATGTGCGTTTATTCTGTTGATTCCGTTCCTAATTCTAATGTATGTTACAGGTACTCCCTCGCTTTGGTACCACAACTTTTCTGGTATTTTTTCTGTGGCTGTAAACCTTCTTGCCGGGATAGGCATAGGATTGCTAATGTCCTTGATTCTTTACAGGTCATTGCACATAAAATCGCTCTCATCGATTTCATATCTCGTAGTCGTGCTTGCGCTCCTTATTGCATACGTCTTTGCTGAAATGATACAAGGAAGCGGTTTGATAGCAGTAGCTACAATGGGCATAATCTTCGGCAATGTTCTAGTGAAAAATAGATACATGATTGATTCATATTTCTCGATGCTTGATTCTGTTGTTGCAGTTCTGTTGTTTATCATAGTCGGCATTGTCGTTCCGCTTCCCCTTTCTTGGCGTTTTTTCAGGATTTCGCTGTTTATGTTCCTGATATATGTCATTATCCGTATGCTTGTGGCTGTTATTGTATTGTGGCGACATAGGCTATTTGAGAAATTTGAGATGGCGTTGTTTGTCCCGAAAGGGCTTGCGACGGTAACAGTGGCTTTTGCTTTGCTTGGGTATTCGTTAATTGGCGTAGGAATTTTGGTTCAGTTGTTGTTGGCATTTTTCGTGTATTCGTTGATATTTGATACTATTCTGGACAAGTGTGGTGTCTTCACACATAGGGCTCTGTCCTAAAAGTCGGTAAAGCCAAGAAAATAAGTTATGGCAGACTAGCCGCAAATATACTTCTGTGCGGATTGTCCGCACAGTTTTGGAGCTGACACTAGCTCCAAACTTGCGTTTTATACTGCTGTTGCTTGATTCAACAAGCGATCTTCGATGATACGTTCTCAATCGATACTGCCTCGCCATTTTCTTACGATAACGACCTCGCTTTGCGTTCTTTTTCGCTGGAACCATGAGCACCATGTTGTGCTCATGCGCAAACTTGAACAAATACTCGGCAGAATATCCTTTGTCTGCCACAGCAATCCTCGGATTACTGTTTTTTAAGAGAAATTTCGCATCCTTGATGTCGTGTGCTGGAAGCACACGAATCTTCGCAGCGCAGAATTTCTTTTTTCGCGTGTCGAATGCTGTGCTTAGTTTGATGGGAATACAAGGGAAATTCCCGTCGATGCGCTTCAGATAATGATAGCTCGGATTTGTCCTCGACAAACCTGTGCTGTCGATGGCAACGAGATGCGAGTTGCCACAAGTTATGCTCAATATTTTCTGCCAGAAAGCTGTATCGAGTTTTGCAGCGGTATACTGCAACGCTGATTTGCTTGGGCATCGTATGCCAAGCAAATCGCAGTGTTCCCGGACCCTGCGATAGGACAATCTGCAATATGCCTTGATGATCAGTGCGTGCAAATGCTCCAGAAATTCATACGTCTTCGGTCCGAAATGGTGCAGCCATCTCGGACAGCCCAATCTCCTCAACAAACGCTTAAGTTTTTGTATTAGTTTTGTTTCTTTTCCCATGTGGGGGTTCACTCCCCACCCCAGAACAGCCTAGCGGCTGTCTGGGTTATTAGTTTTATGAATTACAGAGATTTAGGACAGAGCCCACACATAGATAAAGTTTTTAAAAGAGTTGTGATAATTTTCTTGTTATGGTGCATAAAATAATCCTGGACACTAATTTTATCATGATTCCAGCCCAGCTTCACGTTGATATTTACTCTGAATTGCAAAGGATTTGCCACTTTAAATATCAGGTATATGTGCTTGATAAGAGCCTTGAGGAGCTCGATTCAATCATAAAATTACAAAGAGGAAGGGATAAGGCCTCTGCAAGGCTTGCAAAGGCTATCTTGGAGGCTCAAAAACCGAAGACTTTAAAAACAACCTCTGAAGATTACGTAGATAATATACTCCTTGGTTTGGACGGCTATATCATAGCCACTCAGGATAGGGTTTTGAGGTCGAAACTAAGAAAAAAAGGAGTAAAAACAATCGTTTTGAGGCAAAAAAAATATCTGGAGCTCGATTAAAATGTTTTACAAGACAACTATTAAGGACCACATTCGGGTTCCGCCCAATTTGTTTTCGGAAAATGTAGAGAAATCAATACTGAAAGTAATCAAAGAAAAATATGAAGGGTTCATATCTCAGGACATCGGCGTTGTCATCGATGTTTCTTCAGTAAAAGAAATAGGCGAAGGCGTCATTATTCCGGGAGATGGTGCTTCATTTTACGAATCTACGTTCGAGTTGTTGACGTTCAGGCCTGAAATGCATGAAGTGATCAACGGAACCATAAAAGATATTGCCGATTTTGGTGCGTTCATTAATCTGGGTCCCATAGAAGGCATGATACATGTTTCGCAGACCATGGATGATTTTGTAACATTTTCAAAAGAAAAAGTTCTTAGTGGCAGAGATTCGAAAAGATCATTGAAGATAGGAGATGCGTGCAGGGCGCGTGTCGTTGCTGTTTCATTCAAGGACATCACGAATCCAAAGCTTGGCTTGACGATGAGACAACCAGGACTTGGAAAACTCGATTGGATTGATGAAGACAAAAGCAAAAAGGCAGCTCCTAAGGAAACCAAGGAAAAATCAGAGAAGGCGAAAAAATGAAAAAGAAACTTTGCAAGCGAGACAAATTGTTTTTTGAAGGGGATCTTTGTCCTAGATGTCACAGCGCCGATTTGGCGTCAAGCTACCAGGGGCGGATTACTGTAACCGATGCATCAAAGTCAGAAGTCGCGAAGAAAGCTGGCTATAATGAGAACGGCGAATATGCGATAAAGTGCAGGTAACTATGAAAATAACAATACAAAAAACCACAGAAGAGCCGCTGTTGTCGAGGCAGCGACTTGCAGCTACTGTCGAATTTGAGAATGCAGTCCCCAAGAGGACGGATATTCTGAAAGAGATTGCTGGCAAGACTCATGTCGACGAGAAACTTGTGGTTGTCACGAAAATAAGCCCTTCATTCGGCTCCAAGAGGGCAGAGATAACAGCGTTCACCTACAAAAATGTAGATGATTTGAAAAGGATTGAGGAGAAAAAGAAATTGGCCAAGACAGGATTCCAAGAACCAAAGAAAGAAGAAGTTAAGGAAGGCGCTTAAATGGCTGATGTTAAGAAAAAGGCTCCCGTAAAGGAAGCTAAGAAAAAAACATATAAGATTTACAAGGCATATAGGGTTGAGAATGGAAAATTGATACGAAGGGGCGGTTTGTGCCCTAAGTGCGGGGATTCTTTGTTGGCATTGCACAAGGATCGAAAGAGCTGCGGCAAGTGCGGCTATACTGAGATGCTGAAAAAAGCTTGATTTTAGTCCTTACCTTATACACGCACATTAAATTAAGATAACTTAATAAATTCCTTTTCTTTGCCAATAAAATGAGTTATTATCTGGAAGTCTGGCTAAGGGGGTTTGCAAAGGATCACATAAGGACTCTTTCTACTAAAGATTCAAAAAAATATCACCCACATATAACTCTTGTGCGTCCTTTTAATATCTTAAGCAGCGAGGATACAGTAAAGAATAAGGTAATTGATTTTTGTAATGGAAAAAGATTGATTCGTTTTTGTCTTTCCGGAGAAGGTCATTTTAACAATCACTTCTTTTATATTCCGGTGGTTGAAGAGAAAGGATTGCTGGAATTTAACAATGGTCTTGAAAAAGCTATTTGTAACGATGTCAAGTTTTCGGAAAAGTTGGCAGAAGGGAAAAAACTGCATGTTACAGTCGATGTCGATAGAAATATTTCTCCGAGTGTTTATATCGAGCAATTCTTTCTAAGATTAACTGCACTAAAGGAAAAGAAAATATGGTTTTCTTACGATTTTGTCAGACAATCTTTTTTGAACAGGGAAGAATCGCTCGACAAGAAGTTGTGGATAGAAACAGTCGATGGTGCTACTAGGTTAACTGGGTACAAACCGACAAGAAATGGATTTGTAAATATAGTGGAGCCAAAAACATAGGTTTTTATATTTTTTACTTAATTGATTTTTCATGGCAAAAGTTCACTTCATAACGCAGGGTTGTTCAGCTAATGCGGCTGATTCTGAGGTAATGATGGGAATATTGAAGGATTCAGGTTATGAGATTGTAAACTCTCCTGATGGAGCAGATATAGTTGTATACAACACTTGTACCGTCAAAAACTCAGCTCAGGCAACTTTTGAAAAAAATTTAAAGAAATTAAAGAATAAAAAAGTCGTTGTAGCTGGTTGTATCCCACAAGGACAGCCAAATGCATACAGAGATTACTCCAGAATTGGCACGTATCAGATAAAAAAAATAAAAGAAGTTGTCGATTCGACATTGAGCGGTATCAATGTTTCATTTCTTGATCGGAAAGATGAAGGTCGACTGAACCTACCTAAAATGCGGAAAAATAATCTGATTGAGATAGTTCCATTGTCAATGGGATGCTTGAATCAATGTTCTTTCTGTGGAACCAAACGCGCGCGAGGTGCATTGCAGTCATATTCTATAAAAGATATTGTCCGTCATGTTTCAAAATCAGTAGAAAATGGTGCCAATGAGATTTGGTTGACGTCCCAGGACAATGCTGTCTATGGATTCGACATCGGGACAAATCTCGCTGAACTTATAAAGAGTATTCTGACAATTGACAGGGATTTCAAAATAAGAATAGGCATGGGTAATCCTCAGCACTTTGTTTCGTATTTGGATGAGTTGGTTAAAGTTATGAAAGACCCAAGAGTCTTCAGTTTCATACACATTCCTTTGCAATCAGGGAGCGATAAGGTTTTGAAGGACATGAATCGTGGCTATACATCAAGGACATTTGTTGATGTCGTTTCTAAGATAAGGAAGAAGATTCCAAATATTTCGATAATGACTGATATCATTTGTGGGTTTCCGACAGAGACCGAGGATGACTTCGAGGAGACATTGAAAATAATAAAGGAAACAAAGCCCGATATGATTAATTATTCAAGGTACTCGTCGCGGCCAGGAACAGTATCTTCAAAGCTGAAGCAAATCAACGGCGGCATAATCAGAGATAGGATAAATAGATTGGTTGACTTATTTCACACTATTGCTGAAGAACACAACAAATCTTTTGTTGGAAGAAGCGAAAAGATACTTATAACTGAAATAGGCAAGAACAAGTCATTTATTGGAAAGAATTCATGCTACAAACAAGTAGTTGTACATGGCAAATTGAAAATTGGTCAAGAAGTCGATGTTAAGATTACGCGTGCTACTCCGCTTGATTTGAGGGGAGTAGTTGAGCGTGTCGTGTGATTAATCGGTTGGTGTAGGAATTACGAGTCTCTGTCCTGGTTCAATGACATTAGGATCCTTTATCTGATCTTTGTTTGCCTTGTATATTTCAGGCCATTTAGAGTTATCATTGTATGCGCGTAACGCTGTTCTCCATAAATTATCTTTTGGCATAACGTATAAATATTCAGCGTTATTGACTTCAGGACTTGTTTTTGTGGAAGTGGTTTCCGTAGTCTTCGCTAGCGTCTCTTTTTGTAATTTAATTTCATGTGATTGAATAGAGGATTCGACGCGATTTTTGATTGGGTTAGAATCAAAAGAATATCTAATCCCGATGGAAACGGTTAATGCTTCAAACGGCTTCTTAACTGGCGTTAAATAATCAAAACGTGCACTTGTGTCGAATGAGAAGTTGTTGGTTATTTTATAGAGGTTTCCAATTCCAGCAAAGGCGTTATAGTTGCCTTTTCTAGCATTTGGCAAGTTTGACAACGGATCAATTCCGATGCCGCCAGTTGCGTACAAGGAAAAATCATTGTGTGTTCCCCATGGCATGATCTTTCCGATTGCATCAAAGAAGTTAGTTTGCTTGAAACTTGTGCTGCTTCCAAAATATCCGTCAATGCCAGTACCAATGCCAAGAGATATTGTGTCAATAGGCAGAACTTCAATTTCCAGAGAGGTTCCTGCACCATTTTTATGTCCAACACTATTCACATTAAGAACCGGACGAGCATATTGCCCGTTTAGTTCAACGGAGAAATCAGGATGAGCCTTAGCATTATGTGGCAACCCTATTAGAGCAAGCAAACCGAGACCGCATATAGCTGATTTTGTGTGCATTTCAATCTTGTTCATTAAACCCATCAATCATCACTGTTTTGTGGTTTCATGTGCTTTTATTTAAATCTTCCCCTTAAAACTCAATACTTTATGATGTCCGTGCATCCGAAACAATGCTCATTATTTTTAAAGCTTTACTTTAATTGTGATTAGTACATGTTACTTTTTACTGTCAAAATAAATTCGTGAGTTCCCCCACCAGGAGAAAGCTTTTTATCATACCTTGTTTTTACTCTCCTTATGAAATTGGACTTTGGGAAAATGGGCGGTCTTATCCCTGCAGTCATCCATTTGAAGAATTTCTAGTAACTGGATTCGGGGATGCGTTTTGTGGCCTGCTCTCGGAAAAGATTTTTGAAATTTAAAAATCAGAAAAGAAAAAAAGAAAAAATCATTGAAAAAATAAAAATGTTGATGGAGCAAATACGAAATTTTAGAAAAAACGTTTTCATCATAAACAAATCCTCCTACCAACAAGAAACAAACTAACCGGATCAATAAATTATTGAATTATTCGAATTAAGTAGTTGCCACTATCCGCGACGTAAACCTTCCCGTAAGCGTCGACCGCGACTCCATTTGGAGAAAAGAACGATGCGGAAGTCCCCGTTCCATCTGCGGACCCTATAGATCCAGACCCTGCGAGTGTTGTCACCGTTCCCCATGGAGTAATTTCCTGTATAAGATTATTGAATGTATCCGCGACATAGACTTTTCCATATTTATCAACCGCGACTCCATAAGGATTATTAAACGATGCGGAACTTCCATTGCCATTGGCTGAACCGACAGACCCCGATCCGGCTAAAGTCGAAACAACACCCCCGGATGTAATTTTTCTTATCAGATTGTTGCCGGTATCCGCTACATACACTTTTCCAGAAATGTCAACTGAGACTCCATATGGATTATTAAAAGAGGCGGCTGAGCCTGTTCCGTTGGCGGAGCCTGTGACCCCTGCCGACCCGGCTAAAGTAGTAACCACACCACCGGATGTAATTTTTCTTATTAGGTTGTTGCCAGTATCCGCGACATACACATTCCCTGAGGAATCAACCGCAACTCCATGCGGATTATTAAACGACGCGGCTATTCCTGTTCCGTTGGCGGAGCCTGCAACTCCCGAAGAACCCACCAAGGTTGACACCACACCGCTCGGAGTAATTTTTCGTATCAGATTATTGAACGTATCTGCGACGTACACATTTCCGGAAGAATCAACAGAGATTTCTGAAGGATTATAGAAGGAAGCGGAAGTCCCAGTTCCGTTGGTGGAACCTGTTACTCCAACTTGACCCGCGAAAGTTGTCACCACGAAACCGGATGTAATTTTACGGATCAGTTGATTGCCCGCATCAGCAACGTACAAATTATCGGAGGAATCGACAGCTATTCCAGCAGGCCAATTGAAAGCAGCGTTGGGCCCGGTTCCATTGGCGAAAGCACTCACTCCTGCTGATCCAACCAGAGTTGACACCACGCCGCCATTTTGGCAGTAAGCTATCGAACCTAAACCCAAAAATGTTAAAAGAAAAAAACCAGAAATTAAAAAATAAAAAGTTCGGCGCATCACAACCTCCAACTGCCACGGACCAACTTTGAATAATTTAAATAGACAATTTCGAAAAATGAAAATCAATTACAAAACATTCTGTCCGGACAAAATACTAGTCCCGAAAAAGACAAAAGCAAAACAAAAAATATTTTTCAGTTTTAACGTTATTATTTTTCGAAATAAAATAATGTGCGTTTAACTGCTTAAATTGATAGTAATTTAATGGAAGTAACTAATAGTGCAGTTAAATTTGATGGATTTCCCCGCAAAAGTTAAGGAGTGGCCCGTTATTATGCAGTTTCTTAGGAAATCTTTTACGTCCATATTGTTAGGATTAAGAATTTGGCGTGTTTAACGATTTAATATGTTTAACGTCCAAATTCATATATTTTGAAATTTTGTTGTGTAACAAGAATTTCTTTGAAATGAATAAATACAAGGTATCTGTGGATGGGATAAAACACAGGCAATTAATCCGTGAAGGCATTCCGTCTTTTGTGCGTAAAAATGATTTATTGTATTTTTCGTATTAAATAGTTGCCGCTGTCAAAAATTATTTGTACTGTATTTCCTTTAACTTCTCCCTGTAATTGCTAGCTTCAGGTTCCAGTTCCAACGCCTTTTTCAGTTCCATTAATGCTTCTTGTTGCCTTCCATCTTTTTCATACAACAGACTTGAATGCATATAAAAACACCTTGCTAGATGAACAAACATTAAAATGCAGTGGAACAAGTTACGCTTCGCCCCTTTGGGCTGGTTTTATGGCTTTGGTTAATCAACAAAGGTCAGCAAATGGAATGCCTTTTGTTGGTTTTTTTAACCAAACTCTTCACGATATTGGAACATCTTCAAACTACAACACTTTATTTAGAGATATTAAAATGGGGAATAACTATCCAACGGAAAGTAATCCACAATTTTATAGTGCAGTACAAGGTTACGATCTTGCTACAGGTTGGGGAAGCCCAACGTTAGCTTTGCTTAATTATCTGGCTCCAACATTGATAGCTGCGCCGACACTTATTGCACCACCCAATGGAGCAACTGGGGTTTCGACAAGTCCGTCTTTTAGTTGGTCATCAGTTACTAACGCTAACCGATATTGGCTTATGGTGGTAAGTAATATTTCTGATTTGCCCAGTTCGGCCAGTGCAACGAGTTGTCCTAATTGTCTTATAAGTGGCTCAACAAGTTTGACGGGTTATACGACTGGAAATTCATTTCCTGATTCACCGTTAAGTACAAAATTAGGGCCTTTAAATCTTGGAGTTACTTATTATTGGCAGGTTCAAGCATGGAGTACCAGTAATAGTGCTGTGGCCTATTCAACCCAGTGGAGTTTTAGCACTGCCGCAGGTTCGACTTCTACCTATACCCCAACTTTTACATGGACGTATTCACCAACAAAAACGTTCACCCCAACAAATACATCAACCGTTTCCAATACGCCAACGCTGACCAGAACAAGCACTTTTTCCTACACAGCTACGAAGACAAATACGGCAACGCTAACAAATACACCTACAAGAACCTCCACTCCAATGGTGTTGTTCTTTGATGCCCAACCGAAAAACAGTGAATGGTGTATTTACACTATTGCTGGCGAACTGGTGGATCATCTTAAATTTACGGGATTGGGACCACACGAATGGATACCTTCCAATGTAGCGTCGGGTCTCTATCTCATTCGGATTCACGTGAACTATGCGGACGGTTTAGCCAATGAAAAGACTTTCAAGGTTGCCATTATAAAATAATATGATACGTTTAAGAATTTAAAGGAGAAACTTTTGGAACCTCAAAAGAAATTTTATCAATTTCCGGAATTTTGGTTTGCCGTTATATTTCTTGTCACATTTTTCTTTTCTCTTAAGGTCGAACCCATTTCATTGGGCTTCAAGTGGGAAGGAAAGGAACTGACCACAAGTTCATTAGCAATTTTTCCATTACTCGCTTCTATTTTTTTCGCTTATCTTTTTTGCAAAAACAGAAAAGAGGGCAATGAGGATAAACTTGAACGACTTTATCTTAAAGCCCTTGATGATAAAGATAAACTCATACAACAATTGTTAGAGAAGGCTTTTGGCAACAGTTCGTCGGGAGGTGCAAACCATGGCTGATATTCATCAATCCCTGCTCAATCCAAAAATTGAATATTCCGAAATCGCGCCATCCGGAGTTCTAAAGAGCAATTTCCTTTCTTTAGGGCAAATTACCGAAGAGGAAGGGAAGCAAATTGTAAACGTGCATTGCAGTGGGGTCTCATTTGGTATTCCGACATCAGCCTTGGATGAAATAAAGGAATTGCCTCTGGATAAGCATCCCGGCGGTTATATCGCCATTTCAGGCCATGATGTAAACGGGGAAAAAAAGGACTATGCGATAAAAATAGATGAAGAAACCAAAAACCGTTTGGCGTGGAATGTATTTACGGCATTAGGGGTCGTTCACGGGCAGCCATTTATTGGTGAAAACGCATCCAAGTGGAAAAGTTGGTTTGCAAAGAAGTAATGTGTTCATTGATATTTTAATGCAATTAAGAGTGTTCATAACTTTTCGTGGGGTCATTGTTTATGAGATAATATAGACGACAAATACAAATTGCATGATTTGTTTGGTATTATTTAGGCATACGATTTCCTTCCGACGCATATTTTGCAAGCAAATTAATAAACATTTGTCGGCTTTTTTGGAGAGCGCCATGCCCAAGAATGAAAAACACGATTCAAAATCTCGCAGAAAAGATTCACGGGACAAAAGAAGCCACACAGAAAAAATATTTGATGTAGTTCTTCTTACCCCGGTGCGTAATTTCATATCGAATTCCATCCAAAAGCAGTTCAACCTATATGGGCCAATCGTTATTTCACTTTGGATTCTGTTATTGGTTCTTATTGGATTTGCTGTTTCCCCTCTAATACCTCTGGAAAGAGGCGCGCATTATGAAACTTTTGTTGTATCGCTCACTATTATACTTGGAATGATAGGTGGCTTATTTAACTCATTTGTTGAAATTTATACTCGGGGAACGCGAAAGGAAACAAAAGACTGGAACCTTGAATACAGAGAAAAATTGATCGTTTTGTTTTTTACTTTTTTTGCAATTATACTTGGAAGCGTTGTATGTGTTTTGGCGGTTTATTACATTATATATTTTAAAATTTTTGGTTTTACCGATATCCGATTCGTTCAAGGTGACGCTCTATTGGAAGTGCCATGAATTTGTATTGAACAACACATATATAAACTTTACTTTTGTTACTACTTAATAGTGGTTTATAAAATAGTCTATTCCAAATCTTCCATCATCGTTCTCCCGGCAGCATCAACACCTTATTCTCCAAATAGAACTTCCATAATCCTTCAGGAAAACCCTTATATGGAATGTCCTGTGTTACAAGCGCTTCCAAGCCTGTGTCTTCCTGCATGGTAAGCCTTGCCTGTGAATCTTTCACCGAAAGAAGCCACAACTGGAATGGCTCATCACGCGCATAACTGAATATCGCATCTATTAACCAATGCGCTCCTGCTGTATCGGCAACGTTTTTAACTCCGTCTGTGTAATTGCCTCTCTTTGTCCAGTGCTTGTACCAATTCTCAGTACCGATTGAATTCGCATATATTTGGCTGATTTCATAAGTTTTATTCATGATGCGCCTCTGTATTAATTTGCACGCGTGTACGTCGTTTCCCTTTGGGTTTTATCGAGGCAGGTAATAACGGCACAACATTGGATTGGGGAAGCTGTGGTTCTGCCGCTATTGACGGGCGTAAATCTTCCATTAACACATCCACCAGCTCGTACCAATTCACCATTTGATAGGCGCTTGTCAGTAGGGTTTTCGCGAGGGGTTCTAACGTCCATTTTTCTTCGACCTTGTTGATGAAGTGATCCTTCATTTCCTCTGCCAAACTCATGCGTGCCGCTTCATAAGGGGTCATGTTTCCGCCGTAAGTACGGTAAACACTTTCATTCAATAGATTCTTGGCCTTCATTCCCCATTTCGTAAGGATTGATTCGTCGTCGCAAAAGTACCGGTTTTAAACGTTGATCTCTTTGCGAAAGAATGTAAGAAATAATACTGACCCCGATATAATTTCCATCTGGTGATTCTTCAATCTTCCAATCTTTATATAAAGGTAATTCATCTTCAGGAACTTCGCATAACCAAAAATTGGTCCCAATAAAAGAAGAGAAGTTCATCTTTTAATTCATAACCTTTGAATTTTTAATCATCAATAGTGCTTATTAGACAGTTTAGAAAAGAAAAAACGAATTTCGATTTGTTATGGTTTCTTATATTCCAATAATTTTTTTATTCTCTTATTTTTCCAATCCTCAGCATCAAGCTCTATGGCGTACTTGGGATCAATTTCAAAAAAGCCAATATAATCCCAAATCATTTTAGGCGAAGGGCTCCGAATATTCCTCTCAACATTGTAGATGAAACCAGAATAAGAAGAATGGTAACCCATTTCGCGAGCCAAAATACGAGTTCCTAAATTTTCATTTACCCTTAAATATTTTGCTAATTGCCCAAAATTTTCAAATGTTCGCCCTTCAAGGCTTTTCATTAATATTTTATTCACCATTCAATAGTAGTAGTAGATACCTATTTAAATACTTTTTGGTTTTTTGATATTTGGACATTGAATTCGATTTTTTTTGACAGCGCTACCAATTTGATGAAAATCATGATGCCATATCTCGATTCACTCAACGCCAGCCAAACAGCTCAATTCGCCGAAGAATGCATTAAAAATTCTCAAGTTTGGTCTGCACATTTATGCCGAACTGAAATGATTCCGGACTTTATTCGTCGCAAGGGAAATCTAGTTCCTAAAGAGCGATTAGAGATTCTTAAATATCAGATCGAAAAAGATCAGTGGTGGCCAAGAGATAATAATTCTGATGCAAAATCTATATAGTTTTTTATTCTGTTGATACCTTATCGAAAGACCTTTTGACTTGATTATGTTCTCGATCTCGCAAATTCCTTCTGGTTTAAGGAAAAAGTCAATATCTGAGCGGGAAAATAAAATATGGCGAGGCATTTTGTTCAGCATATTAAGGAAGTGGCGATATGATGAAAAACAAATCACCCAGCGACGTTTCAAGAATAAGTTATCTGGGAAATCCCGGATAAAGGAAAATTCTCATGCGGCTAAGAATCCCTGCTATTTTATTTTTGTTTGCAGCACTGTTGAGTTTAACCCTAACCGGCTGCAAAGATGAGGACGTGGCACCAAACGTACTACCCCTGTTCTCTAATTACTTTCCTGATACAACAATATACGATTTTGATAAACGTTTCCTATGGATACAAACTCATATAGACGGAATTAGTAGTAGTGCGGCTGATTTGATGTTCAAACAAGACTGTGATCAAGCAAATTCAGCAATAAAGAAAAAATCATTAGGAATTTTAAAAAACATACATGCTGGATTAATTATCGCCCAAAAAAAAGTTCTTATAGTTGGTTTCAATCGCTTTTGGGTTGTATGGCCTGTTCGCAACGGCGTTGATTATCAGGGGATACCTTTAAACTATCAGATAATGGATTATCAGATGTTCCGTGATTGGTTCACTCGTAGTTTAGGATTCTTCCCAACGCCAAATCAAATTCGAGTGATTACCTTGCGGGATGTACAAACGACTCCTAAAGGACAGCCAATGCAACTACAGACGCTGGCAGAGATTCAGCAACAGAAGGGGCAACAACCTAAACAAGAAACGAGTTATGGACCAAGGGTGAGACATCCGGTAATTTTTTGCTCGTTAAAAAAGTGTATATTGATTGCGATGACGATACTGTATTGATCAAGGCAGAACCGAAGGGGCCGACATGCCACACAGGAAGCAAAACGTGTTTCTTCAAGGAAATGAAATGAAAAAAATAAAATTGGGAATTCCAAAAGGGAGTTTGCAGGAATCGACGATTGAGCTGTTCAAAAAAGCAGGATTCAACATACATGTGGATGAAAGGTCGTACAAGCCAATAATAAACGACGAGGAGATAGATTGTTTGCTCATCAGGGCTCAGGAAATACCCAAATATGTTGAGAAAGGCGTTTTGGATGCTGGGCTTTCAGGCAAGGACTGGATAATCGAAACGGACGCGGATGTTTATGAAGTTGCTGATTTGGTGTACGCAAAAACAGGATTCGGGAAAGTAAAGCTGGTTCTTGCCGTTCCTGAAGATTCGGGCATAAAATCCGTTAAGGACCTAGAAGGAAAGAGAATCGCCACTGAACTGGTGAATGTTACCAAAAATTACCTGAAGAATCACAATGTCAGTGCGGAAGTAGAATTTTCATGGGGTGCCACCGAAGTAAAAGTTCCGGAATTAGTGGATGCCATTTCTGAATTGACGGAAACTGGGTCGTCATTGAGGGCCAATAAGCTAAGAGTGATAGAAACCATTCTTGAGGCTACGACAAAATTCATAGCAAATAAAAAATCAATGCAGGATCCTTGGAAGAAGCAGAAAATCGAGGAAATAGCACTTCTTTTGAATGGTGCACTTGCCGCGGAAAGCAAAGTTGCATTGAAAATGAACGTTGAGAAAAAGAACCTATCTGGTTTGATTTCTTTATTGTCTTCCCTTAAGAGTCCAACTGTGTCCGAGTTATCAGACAAGAATTGGATTGCAGTTGAGGTAGTGGTTGATGAGAAGATAGTAAGGGAAATAATCCCCAAGCTCAAGAAAGCCGGAGCCCAGGGCATAATAGAGTACTCTCTAAACAAGATAATTGAATGAAAATTTATTGACTTTTAAGAAATTCGTTACTTTTGGAAAGCAAGCAGGTCGTCAGTAGTCAATTTCTGCCCTTTCTTGAGCTTTTCTTCTGCCTTGTGCTGCATTTCTTCTACATTTACGCGGGGTTTATGTTGTTTTCTGTCTTGTTTTCTTTCTCTTCTTTCAACATGTTCTTTTGCATGCATGACGTGCTCCTCTAATTTTGTTTTCAATTCCTCATTGACGTCATGTACTTTTGTTTTATACTCAGAGCATTTCTTGTCAAGCTCTTTCTGTTCATCGTTCATTTCTTTCAGCTGATTCAATAATTTTATTGCTTCCTCATGTCTTGATTGGCTATCGGCTGCCTTCAGTTGCGCCTCATTGTGCTTTTCGTCGGCTTTTTTTCTTACCTCATCTATCTCCTTAGACAAAGCTTTCATTTCATCAGTATATACGGGAGGTGCGGAGCCTTCAATTGATTTTTTCTTTTCTTTGATCACCTTCATAAGCTTCTGCTCTTTGTCAAATGGCAAGGCTTCTGTCTCAATCTTGTACTCCATGTCCCTTATTTCTTTTTTGACTAGGGACACGTTTACTCTTGGTTTCTTTGCGTCTTTTTTTCTCAGAGGTGCGATCTTTTTGAAGGCTTCTATTTTCTCCTTGAGTTGCTTGTTGAGCTCATCTCGTTCTTGTTTTATTTTTTTAACAGAATCAGTTAACTGGTTTCGTTCGTTCTTAAGTTTCTTTATGGTGTCGGATACATTGTGCATCTTCTGCCTGTGCTCTTTGCTCTTCGCAAATGAAGCTTCCTTAATCTCGTCGAACGTGTTAAGTTCGGATTTCAATGCAGAAATTGGTCTGTCGTTGTCCATAGTCTTACCACTAAATAAAGCAAAAAAGAGTCAAAAAGACTTTATCCAAATAGTGCGCCGAGTCCGGCAGCAGCTGATTCTTCGGATTTCTTGTCTTCTTTTTTCTCTTCCTTCTTGGCTGGGCCTGCAGCAGGTGCAGCGGCAGCAGTTGCAACAGGTGCGACTGCGGCTTTGGCTATTGCTTCGTCGATGTTTAGTCCATCGAGTGCGGCAACCGTAGCCTTTACGCGTGCCTCATCTACTTTTACGCCAGCAGCTTCGAGTACTTTCTTTAATGTTGCTTCGTCCACTTTCTTTCCAGATTTGTGGATCAACATTGCTGCATATATGTATTCCATTGTTCCTCCATAATTATGATTTTTGTCCAGTGGCAGTCTCGAGAGCAATAGATTCTCTCTGTGCTTTCTGGATCATGACTTCGACAACTTCTTTTTCCATTATTTCGGCTTCAACTCCCAGGTTGATCGCCCATGCGTGTGCCTGTACGATGTCTGATATTAATTTCTCCTCGTCTATTGACAATACATTTTGTTCGTAAACAATTCCATTTTCGTACATTGCAACGACATTCAAGCCAATCTCCATGGGTTCAATACTTAGTCGAAGCAACATGCTTGCCAATGGTGCCGAACAAACTCCGTCTTTTTTCAAAACTAACGCATCTTCCTTTATTGCTATCTTTCCTGCCTCAACTCCTGCCTTGATTTTTAATGCCGCTAATTCCGAGATTACTGGGCCTGGAGTGAATGGCGTTGGTCCCTTTTGTATCGTGATATCATGGGGTGCTTTCTGTCCCGGTTTTATCGGTGATTTTGATTTGCTTTTCTGTATTGCTTTGAATATCTTGAATGGGTTTTCCTTTGTGAACAATAATGTAGGCATGCCTCCCGCATAGTTCATTATCTTTTCTATTCCTGGTTTTTTCTCTTTTATCTTGTCGACTGCCAATTTTAGCAGTCTCCTTTTCGTCATCTTCATCAAGATATCTTTCCGCAACTTTCCGCGTATTCCTTGCAATTGCCTGCTCGGCAAGGTCTCTACATTTACGATTCCTATGATTGGGTATGAAAGCATGAGCTGTGCAAACTCGTCAACTTCTTTCTTTTTCTCGTTTGATACTTTTGCTTTGTGCATTATTCTGCCTTTATTGGTTTGCTCATTGTCAGTTTCAGCATGACATGCTTGATGTTATTCTTTTCCTGAGGCAGTGCATGCAACACCTGATTATATACTGCTGTGGCATTGTCTGCAAGCTTGTTATCTTCCATAGAACTTCTTCCGATGCAGCATTGCATCATTGGCGTAGTTCGTGTCATGAGCTTGACGCTCTTTTTCAGGCGATCAACGACTGGCTTGAGATTAGTTTTTGCCGGAACGACGCATCCTGCCTTAGGATTTGGCATCTTTCCTTTTGGACCTAGTACTCTACCGAAAGCGCCTGCCACTTGGACCATAAGGTTTGCCTGTGCGACAAAAAAATCATAGTCGTTTGCGAGCTTCTTGACTTCCTTTTTGTTGCTTTTGAATCTGTCAAATTCATCCAACAATATTACTCTGTCTGCTGACTTCGATTCTTCCTTCATTTCCGGACCGACCAAAGCGCATATCTTCGCCTCCTTTCCAGGGGCATAAGGAAGCGCGCTGAAGAGTGTAATTTGGTTTTCTGACTTTTTCATATCGATGTCCTTGAATGTAATTATCATGTCGACTGATTGGTCAAAGTTTCTTTTCTTAGAAGACTCTCGTAATTTCTTCAGTGTTTCAATAGCTTGTTTTGCATCCATTTTGTGCCCTTCTATGTGCATTTCTGCATATAGTCTAACGGGATACTCTTTCAGTAAGGAGGCTATTTATAAAGATTACGGAACGATTTGCAACTACATAAGCTTTAAAAAGGCACAGTCAGGTAAATTTTTGCATGGATGTCAATCACGTCGCGATAATATTGGATGGTAATCGCCGGTTCGCAAAGAGGCACCACCTTCCATTCTATATAGGACATCGGAAAGGAGCCGAAAATGTCGAAAGTCTTCTTGACTGGGCAAAGGAACTGAAAATAAATGAACTCACCTTGTACTCATTTTCGATGCAGAACTTTAAGAGAGCAAGGAAAGAATTCAAATATCTTATGAATCTTTTCGAGGTCTTTTTCAAGAAAGTGATGAAGCGATTGGAAAAGGAAAAGAATGTGCAATTCACGTTCATTGGGCGCTTGACTCTTTTTCCGAAGAAAGTACAGGAATTGGCAAAACAATTGATGATGCAATCGAGAAATAACAAACCATTTAAAGTCAATTTTGCGTTCGGCTATGGAGGAAGAGAAGAAATTGTTGATGCTGTCAACAAAATACTCAAGAAAAAAATCAAAAAGGTCAGTGAAAAGACCATTTCTGATAACTTGTACTTGAATTCAGATCCCGAAATAATTATTAGGACTGGTGGGGATCAAAGGACATCAAATTTCCTGCCGTGGCAGAGCATTTATTCCGAGTGGTTCTTTGTCAGGAAGATGTGGCCTGAGTTCACAAAGCTCGACTTGAAGCGTATTATTTCACAATTCCACTCGCGTGAAAGACGATTCGGGATTTAATTTTTGTGAATATAATTCTTATTTTCTAATGTAAGTTCCAGCTCCTTTCGTGAATAATTCAAGAAGAAGGTTATTTTGGGACGCGATCTGGACATCCAATTTTGAGATAGATTTTTCTATGACTTCTTTTGCTTCATTGAGCTTTGATTTCATGCGTCCAGATACAATACCGTTTCTTACTAACCTGTCATAATCTTTGCTGATTGAAATTTCAGAAATAATTTTGAGTTTATTGTCTAAAACTCCTCCTGTGTTTGTTATTATTATGTATCTTTTTGGAATTAGGCTTAGAACAAGATGTTTAGCTGCTGAATCTCCGTCTATATTTAGTAGTTGGCCGTCCTTGCTGTAGCCAATCGGAGGGATAAGAGGTATTATTTGCTTTTTTACATAATCTTTTATTTTCTCATGATCAACGGTCGTAACTTCCCCTGTATAATGTTCATGATGTACTCCTTCCAAATCCATTTTTTTTGCTGAAAATACGTCATAAACGATTTCTGAAAGCACTCCTGCTGATTTCAGTCCGTTAACAATTATGTTGCCCTGTTCATTTGCAATATCTTTGAGATGAGGTATATCCTCTTTTTTTGTGATTCTTACTCCTGTTTTTTCGTGTCTTTTTGTTTCAATGCCATTTTTTCTTAGTTTTTCGGTGAATGCATCACCCCATCCGTAAACTACAGGAATTATCAATTTTAATTTATATAATATTGCAAGATCTTTGCAAATTACTTTGGGATATTTCTGAAGGGAAGCGCCTCCAATCCTCAAAACCGCAAATATTCCTTTGTAGGAGCGGAATTCCTTGATCCATTTATTCGCTTCATTTTCATTTACAATATCTTCCAGAATTTCGTCTATGTTCCTTGTCATCAATGAGGTATTATTCTCTTATTATTATATTTTTCTGGCTCAGAAATCTAAAGTTCTTTCAATGCAAGCTTTTCGAACTCGTCAACTTTTTTCTTCAATGATTGGGCAGCAGTCTTGATTAATTTCTTCACATCCTTGCCTTGAACAATTAATTGTGGTTTTCCGACAAGTGGATGCTTTTTGTTCACTACAGCGGCTTCAGTGCCCTTTGTTGCCCATAATTCATCCTTCAGAATGTTTGCAAAAGTAGCATCTTCGTTATCGAACCCTGCCTTTATGAAGTCCTTTTCGTTCTTGAGAAATTCAACGTTCATGGTTTATTGTGAAAATAGGTTCTTTATAAATGTTATTACATCAACATCTTTTCTGTTTTTTCTTATATTTTTTCAATATGGTAATTAATTACCTTATTTTGTTATCACTAGTAAGTAATAAAAAATAGAAAGGTATATAAATAGGTAATACTTATTATAATTCATGAGCAAAAAGAAAGAAAAGGATCTACTACTTGAAGCACGTTCTGAGATTCTACAACTCACAACCACAATTCAAGATCTGAAAAAGCAATTACTTGAAGACTCGGCTACAGGTCTGCCAAATAGGAGATATTTAGAAGCAAGGCTTGACGAGGCGAGGGAATTGTCAGAAAAATATAACACAACATTCATATTCGGTGTTTTTGATTTGGATGGGTTTAAAGGAGTAAATGACTCAAGCGGTCATTCCGCAGGCGATGCTGTCATGAAAGACATTGGCGGAATATTGCAAGCCAATGTGCCTAAAACTGATGATATTGGTCGTTGGTATGCTGGAGATGAATTTGCTTGGATACATCCTTTGGATAAATTAAAGATTAATAGTTCAATAATCACACCTGGGAAAAATAATGAAATCCATGAGGCTATTGGCGTACTTGACAATATAAGAGTTGCAATCGAAAAAGGAAATCCCTATTCATATACCTATTATGTTGAGAATAACAAGATTTTGTCGCCATTTAGAAAGATGCTTCCAGATAATGTTATTGTGACTACATCAATTGGTGCAGTATTATACGATCCGAAAAGGCACAAGGATAATGAAATGTTGTGGCATGATGTTGAGCCACTACTTCAGAAATCTAAAATGACAGGCAATAAGCTTGTCGCCAAGGTAGGTGACCAGACATATTCGCTTGGGTCTTTTAGACATGTTGGTCTTCAGCAAATAGTTAGCAATACGGTACCTGCCGTAGGAGCGGCTTATAAGGCATTTAATAGGAGACTATATGGAAAGAGATGATACTTTACTGGTTAGTAGTAACTTATCGAAATGTTTAAATATGGGGTGATAATTATGCCAAAAATGCTTCAAAAAACAACACAACTGGAATATTCCGAGTTCGGAAAAGCTTACCCTAGTTTCGCTGTGAGGGCAAAAGACACCAATAAACATGTGGGAGTTTTTTTGCTTTACCTTAATGAAAACAATACTAATACCAATACAAAATTTCCAGATGTATTAGAAGAACTTAAGAAACTTAATCTTGATCGTGTAGCAGTCACAGATTTGGGCGGCCTAGTTGCTGTGAATCTTTTCGATGAAGATTCAAGGACATCAGTTTATTCTGCTGCAGAGAAAATGAAAAGTTATTTGTCTAAATATAAGGAAAGTAAATTCGTTGTAAACTCTACTAGAACAAGAAACACAGATCTTGTTGCCGTCTTAAAGGAACTTTCTTCTAAATAATTACAAAGAAAATACGAAAAGAGCCCAGATAACAATCATTGTGCCCACTGCGTATGGAATTATTTTTCTGACCCTGTAATTTAATTTTCCCCGAACAACGCTTTTTGCAATTCTCTTCGTCCTTATGCCGACCATGAAGAGCGGCAACAACACTTTGTCTGTGAAAAATCCCATAATGCCTCTATTTATTACTCACTCAATCTGCGGTTCATATTTAAATCTTTCTTGATTTTTCGAGCCTTAGTGAAAAATCATGTTGTGAGTTAAGTTTGTTACTTCATTTTGCTAGTCAGAAAGGTTTTTATACTAACTAGTGTATTTTATTTACATTCGAGAAAAGAGTGATGGACACGACATTTTCACGCCGCATTATCAACATTGTTAGTTTGATGTTGGGAGTACATGATGTCTGACATATCAAATACGACTCTTGGTGTTATTGTCAGTATCGCCTTAGTTCTATCCATTGCAGGAATGTTTGTTTCATCGCAAAGCAGACTTAATTCAGTTACAGGATTTGGAACGACAGGAACGGCGCAAATAAATATAACAACATCGGCGGTGTTGAACGTTACTCAGCCGATTATGGATTTCGGCAACGGAAGTATTTCTCAAGGATTTTCTGGTAGTGTAGGTGGTTGCCCTGGTTGTTGCGTCATGTCATCGCTTGACGTGTCAAGAGATCCCAATACTTGTTTCACAGCATCATACGGTCTGAAAGATGCCACTAACAGCAGTTTCCATGCGCAGAATGTCGGAAACGTCCAGTTGAATGTAACAGTCACGTCTCTTTACAACAGTGCAGCCGGATTTTGGGGCGCTGGTGGCGGAAACTACACATTTGAATGCTTAGGAAATGTAACGAACAATGGAGCGGGCGGGCCGATAACAACATGGACAACGCCGACTGCCACAGCGCAGAATTGCTCGGTGTACTTGAACGCAACGTACGGACAGAATGAATTCTTGCTTGCCATAAACATCTCGATTCCACAGGCAGCATCTGGTTTCAAGAACGATACTTGGACATTCACAGCTACCAAGGCCTAGTTTTCAACTGGTGTGATAACTTGTAGCGAATTTTCTCCGGACGTAGTTTTTCATGCTAGTTTCGGAAATTATTTTTATACGTAACTATGTTCTTTTACCTATTGAAAAGATATTATAAGGCGTTACTCTTAAATATGTATTCTTATCCAGTTCTATAATGGAGTCACTTTTTTTCCAGAAGCTAATTGAAGCTATAAAGACAGGCACTGTCGACAAAAAAGATATTCATAAGTTAAAGACCACACTCGCCAAAGAGTATAAAATAAAGCAGATTCCCACTAATATAGAAATTCTCATGAACGCAAAGGAAGAGGATCTTGAAATCCTTAAGAAATATCTTGCATCAAAAGCGACACGGACATTGTCAGGAGTCACTCCAGTTGCTGTGATGACAATGCCCAATTTTTGCCCGCACGGAAAATGCACCATGTGCCCAGGAGGTCCTGGAAGTTTTTTCGGCGACGTTCCGATGAGCTACACCGGCCACGAGCCTGCAACAATGAGGGGAATGAGGGCAGGATACGATAGTTACATTCAGGTATTCAACAGGCTTGAGCAATATATCCTAATGGGGCATTCTGTGGATAAGATAGACCTCATTATAATGGGAGGGACGTTCCCTGCGACACCAAAGGAATATTTTAAAATTATTATATAAAAGGGAATTGTTGAAAAAAAAACATAAAACAAATGTTTAAATATAAGCAAAAATAAGAAAAAAACAATAAAAGGAGTTAAAAAGGCGTTTATGACACAACAGAAATCAAACACAGCGTTTCTTGTGTTTCTCGTCATTGCATTGGTCCTGAGCATACTTTTCACGTGGAAGGCACTTGAGGCTAAAAACCCAGTTGAGCAAAGCGCTCAGGGAAACAGCCAGGCATCGACAAACAATCTTCAGTATCAGCAAACGCCTCTGCAAACCATCGGTCAGGTTGGAATCAACCTAGTGAAACCGGCGCAAACAAAAGGGGCACAATAATGGCGGACATTTCTAACAAGATGCTTGGCATCATAGTAGGTATTGCTCTTGTGATATCGATAATAGGATTATACACTGTATCGAGTAATTTCGGCTCGATAACCGGGTTCGGAACCACGGGAACTGCACAGATCAACATCACGCAGTCAGCGCAATTGAATGTTACTCAATCTCTAATGGATTTCGGGAACGGAACCGTCGCTCAGGGATTTTCCGGCAGCGTAGGTGGTTGCCCTGGTTGTTGCGTGATGTCATCACTTGATGGGTCAAGAGATCCAAATAGTTGTTTCACTGCGACATGGGGTTTGAAAGATGCCACTAACAGCAGTTTCCATGCGCAGAATGTCGGAAACGTCCAGTTGAATGTAACAGTCACGTCTCTTTACAACAGTGCAGCCGGATTTTGGGGCGCTGGTGGCGGAAACTACACATTTGAATGCTTAGGAAATGTAACGAACAATGGAGCGGGCGGGCCGATAACAACATGGACAACGCCGACTGCCACAGCGCAGAATTGCTCGGTGTACTTGAACGCAACGTACGGACAGAATGAATTCTTGCTTGCCATAAACATCTCGATTCCACAGGCAGCATCTGGTTTCAAGAACGATACTTGGACATTCACAGCTACCAAGGCCTAGTTTTCAACTGGTGTGATAACTTGTAGCGAATTTTCTCCGGACGTAGTTTTTCATGCTAGTTTCGGAAATTATTTTTATACGTAACTATGTTCTTTTACCTATTGAAAAGATATTATAAGGCGTTACTCTTAAATATGTATTCTTATCCAGTTCTATAATGGAGTCACTTTTTTTCCAGAAGCTAATTGAAGCTATAAAGACAGGCACTGTCGACAAAAAAGATATTCATAAGTTAAAGACCACACTCGCCAAAGAGTATAAAATAAAGCAGATTCCCACTAATATAGAAATTCTCATGAACGCAAAGGAAGAGGATCTTGAAATCCTTAAGAAATATCTTGCATCAAAAGCGACACGGACATTGTCAGGAGTCACTCCAGTTGCTGTGATGACAATGCCCAATTTTTGCCCGCACGGAAAATGCACCATGTGCCCAGGAGGTCCTGGAAGTTTTTTCGGCGACGTTCCGATGAGCTACACCGGCCACGAGCCTGCAACAATGAGGGGAATGAGGGCAGGATACGATAGTTACATTCAGGTATTCAACAGGCTTGAGCAATATATCCTAATGGGGCATTCTGTGGATAAGATAGACCTCATTATAATGGGAGGGACGTTCCCTGCGACACCAAAGGAATATCAGGAGAATTTTGTCGTTGATTGCTTCATGGCAATGAATGATTTCTCAGAAACATTCTTCAAAAAAGGAGTTATTGATATAGTAAAATTCAAGCAATTTTTCGAGCTTCCTCATAATGTTGACGACAAGAAAAGAGGAGAACGGATTCAGAAGAAAATTCTCATCCTAAAGAAGAAATCAACACTTGAACAGGAACATAAAAGGAACGAGACTGCAAAAATAAGATGCATCGGATTGACAATTGAAACTAAACCTGACTGGGGATTAGTGGAACAGGGAAATGAGCTGCTTCGATTAGGATGCACAAGAATAGAGCTGGGCGTTCAGACACTTCACGATGACGTCCTCAAAAAAATTAACAGAGGACATACATTAAAGGAAACGAAAGACAGCATAAGAACATTGAAGGATCTTGGATTCAAGCTAAATTTCCATTTCATGATCGGCTTGCCATTGATGACGCGGGAAAGGGACATTTCTGCATTAAAAGAATTGTTTGAGAATACTGACTACAGGCCTGATATGTTGAAGATATATCCTTGCATGGTCAGCAAAGGAACGGGTTTGTTCAATCAGATGGAACGAGGAGAATACAAACCTATCACGACCGAAGAGGCAGTGGACAGGATTGTTGAAGGGGAGAGATATGTAAAACGGTACTGCAGGATCATGCGTGTGCAAAGGGACATTCCTCCAAAGTTCATGATGGGAGGAGTGGATAAAAGCAACCTAAGACAATACGTCGATGAGTCTGCGAAGAAAAAAAAAGTGAAATGTGAGTGCATAAGATGCAGGGAAGCTGGAAGGATAAGCTCAAACGATGAAATCATATACCATACGATTGCATACGATGCGTCGAACGGGAAAGAATTCTTCATATCCGCGGACACGCAAAACGATTCGATAGTCGGATTCGCAAGGATGAGATATCCAAGTCAAAGCCTAAGAAAAGAAATAACGGACAGTACTGCGTTGATACGCGAGCTTCATGTGTACGGGACATCAGTGCCGATAGGAGAGGAAGGAACGTTGCAGCACAAAGGAATTGGGAAAAAACTAATGAACCTTGCGGAAGAACAGGCAAAAAAAGATGGGAAAACCAAAATTGTAGTCATTTCTGGAGTTGGTGTCCGTGAATATTATCGAAAAATAGGTTATTCGGTTGAAGGACCGTACATGATTAAGATGATTTGAGTTCTTTCATGAGTTTTATATCAAAATCAAGAGGGATGAATTCATCTACATTGTAGCGAGTAAGCGTTGATTCCAAATCAGTCAGGGAGCAAAATAATTGAGGGGCAATTTTGAAACTCTGAATCACTTCCCTGTATCTTTCGTCGTCATACAAGACATATGACCGTAATTTTCTGACGTAATCTTGAATATGTTCAGTCAGTATGTATTTCACTCCAAATTTGTCATGCATATCTATGGCCCCGCCTAGTGCCTTGTCTGCAATTTCAGCATAGTGCCCCAACTTTTCCGATTGTCTCAAGTATCTATCGATTCGTTTTTTATAATCGGCTGTCTTTTCATTTTCTTCCTGTGGAATCAAGGACGTTCTTGGTACTTTGCCTATAGTTAATCTTTTTTGAATATCAGGAGAGAGAGCATTGAAAGCAGAGTCTATGACTGCATCTACCTCATCTACAACTGGCTTAAGCTTTTCATAATTTGAATGTGCCATGATGTATGTTTCAATTATTTTAGGGAAGAGAGGTACAAGAATTTCGTGAGCTCGTTTGAGTCTTTGGAACGAGTCATTCGGCAAGTTCAATCGCGTATTCGCATCTTGTGATTCGAAAAGAAGCTTATAGAGTTCATTTCCTGCCTCGATGCATGCTTTATGATGACGTTCCGGAATATACAAACCTGCCTTCTCAATCGTGCATTTTCTCACTCGTTCTTGAACATGATCTGCGATATAAAGGATATAATCATGTCCTATCTTCTTGTTTTCAAATTTCGAATCGAAATAACCGCTTTCACCGACATCAAATGCAAAAGAATATACTTGGTTGAGCAACGTTCGTTCTATGATTGTTATATCACGTACAACTTCTTCTGTTTGTTTCATAGATATGCCAGAAAGTGGTTCTGTCTTGCTTATTGTTGCGACGCCAGGTATTTTTTTGTAAGCTGCCTTGTTACGTGCAAATGCCTCGTCTTTCTTAGTGTCAATTTCACGGACGCTTATCAAAGATACAGCTGATAATTCAGGAGTCAGCACCTCGCAAAACAAATTGCGAATATATTGTTCTGTATCGTGAAGATTTACTTTCCTTTGTTGCGGAACTCCGTTCTTCTTTCCATTGCAACCATTCTTACTGAATGCAGGCCTCGCATTCTTTCCGAGGAATGACCGAACTGTGTTGTAATAGGTATATGCACCGAAATAATTTGTCATGACTTGGTTGTCCTTGAGACTTGGAATGAATGTTTTTATGTCTCTGTAAATGTCTCCAAACAGTTCGAATACGCGGAATCTGTCCGCCAAAGAAGCAAGCGCTGCAACATCTTCATGATTGTCAGGCAAAACCACATCTCCATTAAACCATGTATTCACTGTACGCAAGGCTACTGTTTCAAATCCATGTATCCCTGCATATGCCTGCATGGCTGAATGCACTTCATTCACGAATGTTTTTTCATCCAAACCTGATTGTTGTTGAGCAATTCGTAATGTATCGGCAAGTTTCGGAACATAAGTTCCTTGACTATCTAGAACATGTAGGCGTTCTTTTGATCTGCGATAGTCCGCGACAGGACCCTCCTTAACTCCCATCAGTATCATTTCTAGATCAGAAAAAGGTATATCAAAATGACTTGTTTTGTAGAGGATTCTGCTCTTACCAGCAAACTTTGATGCTTCACTCACTGGAATTTCTGAAAAACTCTTATCAGTAATCTCGACAGCTATTGTGCTATCTGCGGGAAGAAAATCTTTTCCTGCAGTCATTTTCATCTCAAATAGTTTTGCCACGTAAATCGTTGAACATGACTTCCATCTTATTTATAAACCTTGTCCTTACATAGTGACCACAACATATTTGAATAAAACAAATCAAAACAAAAAGTATGAACGAAATCCAATTCAAGGAAAAATTCATCGAGAGGTACAAGAAACTTACTGATTGGGAAGCGTTCTCAACAGCATCAACCAAACATCTCAGAAAAAGCATAAGAATCAATACGTTAAAGATCACAATTCCAAAAGCAAAGAGAAGACTTGAGGAACAGGGATTCAAGCTTACGCAGATTCCTTGGTGCAAGGAAGGATTTTGGATAGAAGGAGAACGCACAGATCTTGGAAACTTGCTCGAGCACGCATTAGGATACATCTATGTGCAGGAATCCGCATCGATGATTCCGCCAATAGTTCTTGATCCGCAAGAACATGATTCTGTCGTCGATGTCGCTGCGGCACCAGGAAGCAAGACAACGCAAATCGGGCAATACATGCACAACACAGGCATCATAATTGCAAATGACGTGACAGGAAACAGGCTTGCATCACTAGGTATTAACATTCAGAGGATGGGATTGAAGAATGCCATCGTAACGAAATCACAAGGACAGAACATAAAAGGAAAGTTTGACAGGATCCTGCTTGATGCGCCATGCTCCGGAACCGGAACGATCATGAAAAGCGAAGCCGTGGTAAGAGATTGGAACACTGAAATAGGGGAAAGGCTTTCAATTATACAAAGGAAATTGCTGACAAATGCGTTCGAAAACCTGAAAGATGGAGGAATCATGGTCTATTCGACATGCACCATGGAACCTCAGGAAAACGAGGGAGTCATAAGTTACCTGCTTGAGAAATTTCCAAACGCAAAATTAGAAAATATAGAATTAGACATCAAGCGGAGTCCGTGCATTCTTGAATTTGGGAAAGAAAAATACGACCCGGAAGTTTCCAAATGCTTAAGGATATGGCCTCAAGATAATGATTCGGAAGGATTCTTCGTGGCAAAGATCAGAAAATTAATAATTCAATAACGTGCCCAATTGCGTCGTCAACTGACTGCACTGCTGGCTTTCTCTGTCCATCGTTTCCTTGAACTGCGTGGATTCCTGGGAAACATGTGTTCCGATGTATGTCTGATTCCATTGTGTCTCCAAATACGAGGCCTGGCTGCACGCCGATATCATTCCGCTTCGCGTGTTGATGAACTCCATGAAAGATGTGGGATCGGAAAAACAGGAACCTATGTAATAGAGATCGTTTCTCGCGACGGAAGAATCATTTATCCTTGTAGACCAGACCATGTAACCACTTGTTGTTTCTATGGCAACCCATGATGAAGGAAATGTCTCGGCAATCACCCATGCGTGATTCATGGAGCTTACATAATCATAAAAATCCAATCCAGAAATATTCTCTTCAACATTCCCTGCGCAAAGTTCTGCCTTTATTCCAGTCCTGTTAATTAAAATCCACATGGAGCGGGACGAATCTGCCGAATAAGACAAGCCGGAAGAATAATATCCCTGTGTCTTGTTGTATGTGCTTAGAATTACGGTGATGGTCGCAATAGAATCGCGGGCGTGGTTCTGCATCGCCTCCTGGTATATGTGCATGCAGATTACCAGGAAAACAATTATCAAAATGCAATCAACAAAAATAGGCCAGAAAACCCTGCGAGCGTGTCCATTTGATTTTTTCTGTTTCGCCATCAGCCGTACATACTATCCTTTGCCTTGTCTTTCTTGTCGGGCTTTGCTCCGAACCTGTCGGTCCAGGCCTTGTTCGTCTTGGTCATGTACGAAAGAAGCGCAGGATTCAGTTCTTTTTTCCAGAATGTGAAAGCATCATCAATGAAAGCGCCGATTTTCTTATCATCATTTTGCAGCATCAGCAAACTAAACTCGCTTGAGAACATCATCAGCCTGTCAATGAGTTTTCCCATTCTCTCCTTCTCAATTTCATTGAATGCCTGGCTTTCAGTGACGTTGATCATGGAATTCGGATTGATGATAATCAAACCGTGTATATAATTCAGCCAAGAGCCAAAAACATCCATGATGCGCCTGCAGATTTGTTTCGGAGTAGATGTGCTCACATAGCCTTCTTTCATAACAGAATCGTTCAGGAAAAATGCCTCGTCAAGCTCTCGCAGCGTCGTTTTGATTTTCAATTCTTTCTTCGCCTTCTCGAAATCTTTTTCAAACGTTTGTACTAGATCGTTTTCCATGTTTGTGCATCTCCCTCCTCAAGAAGTCCCCTTTGTCAAGAATATTTTTTAACGGGATTTTCTTGTTGTTGGTCAATTCCCCATAACCTAGTAATTCTCCCTGCTGATTCCGCACAAGAACTGGTCCTGTCGATGCCTGTCTTTTCACGATTGAGCTGGCAAAGACATCCCTGCCGCACAAAAACAACCATGCTGATTTTTTGTCAACGACAACGAAATTCTCTGTTCTCTCATTTAGCCAGTCAAGCAATGCGTTGCTTGGATTGAATGGATTCCCTGAACCAAGAAACGTGCCGCATGCGAAAGGCTCAAATGGTATCGATTCCTTGAATTTGAGCAAATCATCTGACGCATGAAAAAAATCCCTCCTTAACTGTATGAAAGATATCTTTTCCGTTGTAAATTTTGCAGTGAATTCGTCGACACCATTCATTGTATCGTTACCTCTCCGAATGAAGACAAATTCTTCCCCAGGTTTAATAAATCTTTCTCGATGTTGAGTTCTTGCAATTCCTGCTCGTGCGACGCCATGGTCTGGTCGATTGCATCAATTTGGCTATCCACATGGCTGATCTTGTACTTGATGTCCTCTATCCTCTTTGAAACCATGTCATTGAGTATCTGCCTTCTTACATCGCCTAAATATTCGTGCAATGAACGTATTCGTGAAGAAGATTGACGCAAAAATTCTTCGGAAAGTGAGTCCAGCGCCTGTTTCTGCCTTGCTCTTTTTTTCACGTCATCCTCTATTTCGTTTAGTTTCGAAGTTACCGACTGCAGCAATGAAACGATCCACAATCCTTTGTCGTTTGAAAGGGCTTCAACGTAATTATTTGCATATGCCCTCGCCAATGCCCCATCCGCACCGATTGATTTTTCATCATACGAGCGCAATAATGGAATAATGACGCCAAACAGGGAATCCAGTTCAGCCTGTTCCCGCTCCAGTTCCTTCTCCAATTTTATCTTTCTCGACAACATCCTGTCAAACTTTTCGTAATCCTCGCTCGTCTTTATGTTATCGAGGTCGGTCTCGAGTCTCAATCGATAGTTTTCTGCATCCTCTTTTTTTGTCCTGATCTTCTGAATCTCTATTTGTATCTCGGTTTGCCGCTGATATTTTTTCTCCACTTCGTTGATTCTCTTCTTGGTTTCGGCGATGAATACCAGGCCATTCTTCTGTTGCATCAATTCGTTCAACAATCCATGCGCCTCAGAAAGGCCTGCAATGGAGTGCTCAATCTCCAATGTTTCGTCACGGAAAAACTTTTGTATGATTGGATTCTCTTTGATTGATTTCATCTCGTCCAATCCGGCTTCAAGCTTCTTTCCGTATGCCATGATCGCGCCAAAATTTCGGGTTTCCCTGTAGAGAAGCTTATTCACCAAACTACCCATCTTTGTCACGTACTGTTCAGTGTGTTCTTCTATGACAGAACGATGATCCTCGGAAACACCATGGATTTCTTTTGCGCTTATTTGCCTCAGATTATGATGGAGGACCTGCAACGAGGCAGAAATAGTGTCAAACACATTATTCAGGTCTTCTTTCAACGACGTCTGCTTCAATTTTTCATTGAACCACTCATCTAGTTGCGAAAATGGAACGATTTCCTTGCGTTCTGCAACACCCATTATCTTTCTAAGAACCTTGAACATAGTACTGCTGTCTCTAGTTGATTTAAATCTCTTTTCATTAATAGACTTTAAAAACAAATACAATACAATTACCACGTGGCCAATAAATTTGCAAGGAAGAAAAGCGAGGTAAAAACAGTAGCGGAGCAAAGAATAAGGGCGCTTTTCAGGGAAGCTGCCTTAACACGCAATACAAATCTATCAAATCGCTATGTTGCCATTGCCAGAAAGATATCAAGCAAGCTCAAAGTGAGCATTCCAAAGGAGCTCAAAAGACGGTTCTGCAAGCACTGTGGCAATTACCTTAAACCAGGCTTAAATGCCAGGATAAGGCTCAATAAGGGCAAAAAGACCTATTTCTGCATGAAGTGCAATACTCTTACAAGGGTCCCATATAAATAAAGTACCTACTGATAAAGAGTAAAAAGAGAAAGCTTTATATATAAACTAGATTAAGGGGGTGTCACGAGGAAATTACAAATGTTGAATTCAACAACCATTGCACAATTGAACAGAGCGTTAGAAAACTCATTTGGAGCCATCAAGCGCGACATCAACCAAATCAAGCTCGTTGCCAACAGCAACTCAGAACAATTCTCCACGATTAGAAAGCAACTTGATTCACTTCAAACGGATTCTGTTTCAAAGGATAAGATCAACGTTCTCAAAATCAAATTAGGAGAAGTCAATGAAGATGTAAAGAAAATATGGGACCTTGAGAAACAAGTCAAGGCTATTAACGCACCAACTGCTGAGAGAAAAATCATGCATGGCGCAATTGATGATCTTAACGCGAAACTTGTCACAACGCAATTGAAATTAGGAGAACTCGGCAAGCAGGCAGCAACAGAAACGCAGCTCAAGACAGTCGTATCGGGAATCAACGCGGAACTAAATAAGATCCTTTCCGAGATAAGAAACGTTGAGATTCACAAGGACGAATTAGGAAAAAGGGAAATGAATGCTTTCGAGCAGAAAATCGGAAAGCGATTCGATAATACGTATGATGACATAGAAGAATTAAGAAAGGAAGTGAAGAATTACGTTAACAAGAACGAACTTAAATCCGTGCTTTCAGATGTAAATGACGATTTTGATTCAATCAAGAAAGATCTTGTCTCTCTCCAGAAAGAAAGCAAGAGCTTTGTCAAGGAAAGCGAGGTCAAGATACTGCTCAACAAGATAAACAAGGAATTCGACGACATAATAGCGGAACTGAACGGGATCAGGAAACAAAACAAGGAATTCGTAACGGCAAACCAGATCCGCGGCCTGATCGATGACGTCAGCAATGAATTTGACGAAGTAAAAGGATCAGTCTCTAAATTGAACGCGATCAAGGATGCCGCAAGCCAGATCGGACAGCTGAAGAAAGAGCTTGCACCAAGAAAGGAAGTAGTTGATTTGAAAAAATCATTTTCCGATCTGCAGAAGGAAATGAAGCAGACACCAAAGGTTCCAAGAGAATATTACACTCAGCAAAAATCATCGGCTCCAACTTACGGAGCTAGTATGGTATACAAGACAGAAACGAAGAAGACTTCGGCTCCATACAAAAAGACGAGAGGATTCGGAAATTTCCTTATTGTCATCGCATTCCTATGCCTTATAGGAAGCATAGTCTCATATTTCATAAATGTTCCTTACATAGATACTTTTGCAATTGCTGCTGCAGGAACCTTTGTTGTGGGTATGATTCTCAGAATAATCGCAGTGCTTAAGTCTAAGTAAAGTTTAAAAACCCTCTTTCTATTATTTTTTCATGAACAAAAAAGCAGAATCAGTAAAGTTTGTGGTCATCATAACAGTGGGCCTGATTCTCATAGGACTTGCATTCATCACATTCGGAAGCAGCCAAAAGATCGTGGGAAATGCAGTTTATTCCAATTCTTTGTGCTACAGTCTGCAGGGACAGACTTTAACACCAATGGAAGTATCTCAATGCTGCATCATAGTCAAGAACAGCAATGGATGTGAAGCATATGTATCAAACACAATTAACGACAAGTTGTTCAAGTGCGGCACTGTCATCCTCAATCAGAATGCAATCAATATATGCGGTGGATAATGTACGACATTGAATTAGATAAGGTAATAGAAATGGTGAAAACAGAGAAAGCTAAACTAGTCTGCATACAACTAGCTGATGGCTTGAAGCCAAGAGCAAAAGAAATTCAGGATGCAATAGAACAGAATACCAAAGCAAAAGTAATAATATGGGGAGGAAGCGCATTCGGAGGTTGTGATTTGCCAAGAGGACTTGAAGAGCATAAAGTTGATCTGCTTCTTCACTTCGGACATTCCTTCTTCAGCAAGCCTACATATCATGCTCAGTGAAATTCTAGCTTTCATCGTCGTTTATTTGGGATTCTTTGTTGGATACTATCTATCCAGAATAGCCAAAGAAGAAGTTGCTGTTGGAAGAAGAAACTTAATCATCTTTCAAAAAACAATCTCGTTTGTTATTTTAGTCTGGTTCTTGGCAAATTCTACAATTAGTTTGCTCTTCAAGCTCATCCTTACTGCAATATTTATCATCAATGAAATAGCAATAAGAAATGATTATCTATTGCCTGGAATCGTGTTTGGAATCATGCCTGACTATGCATTGAGTTCTTTGATTTTTATATATGGATTGCCGACAGGTAGCTTGCTGATGAAAGACAAAATAAAAATGATTTTCAGGAAGACAATCTGGTTTGTCGTGTTTGTGGTTCTAGTAGCAATAGTACATATTTATGCTTAAAGTACGAAAACTATATAAATGAACAAGAGCGACTTCAAAATGATGCCCTTATAGCTCAGCAGGTAGAGCGTATGACTGTTAATGTCGCAGAAGCGGTTAACGCTGTGCACGACGTTTCATAAGGTCATCGGTTCGAGAAAGTTTTGATAAAAACTTCGAAAGTCCGATTAAGGGCGTTTATTGGCTGCTCACCTGAGCAGCCATTTTTTCTCTACTATACTTCAAGTCATTGAACGAATTGAGATGGCCAAGTTTTAGTAAAATGGAATTAAACAGATTCTCAATCATTTTGCTCTCGCTACGCACTAAACTAATAGATTGTAAATCTTTATATCCAAACTTTTCTCTTTCACAGACATATTTATGTGGATTACATCTAAATTTTCGAAGAATGTCTATCATATTTTTCGCCAATTTAACGGATGTTACATTAAAAGTTAATCTCTCTTTGAGATAGCCATCACTTAATATCAAACCCAACAGACAACCTTCAAGAAATGCTTTAGAATATTTGTTAATATTTTTTCTTAATCGAACAGTATGTGTTTTATTTCTTTCGTGCTTCACATATGTGTAAATGAAGTTATAAATAAATCTTGACCATAATCTAATAACGGCTCTATTTGTTTTATCTTCCATAACTAATGTTGTTGTTTTTCCAAAAAGCCTAAAAATCACATCTTGAATAAACGAATTAAGAAGAATATCTTTTTTATTACTACAAATTTTAATATTGAAACGACCATTATAAAATTGCGTTCCATCTCCCATCCACAATCCAACATAAATACCAATTAATCGCTCATTCTTTGTTTTTAATGAAGTTATGATGTTTTGGTGCGGAGCTAAATCACCAGCATATTTGTATGCAGTGCTTATTGAGATATGAAGTTTTTTACTTACTTTGTGTACTGATTTCAAACGAAGATAAATCTCTCGTATTTCTTTGATTTGTTCTTTTGTAAATACTTTCGTCATCAAGAATAAATAGAATTTATGACTTATAAGCCTCACACGCGGTTGTCCTGTGGGTTTTGGTACTGCGGTTTATAGGAAACCTTTAAAAATGAGCTACTTCCTTCTTGTTAACGTGCGCCCCTAGCTTAGCCTGGACTGCTCCCCGCAAATGCTTGCGGGATGCGGGGCAATGGAGCACTCGTTCCGCCGTGCGAAAGTAAGCGGAAGTGAAACTGATATCCTTGCTCAGCAAGGCTAGACATCGAGAGTGTTACAAAACACCGATAACGGTCCCGTGTTCAAACGTCGGACTCAGAAATGAGTTCACTGAAAGTCACGGGGGGCGCACCACTTTTTTAGCAAAGGACAACCCGGCATTAGCTTTATTAAATGGAAAATAAACACAAAACAACATGGCATGTATATTTTGCAAGAAAGAAAAGATTAATTTCATAAAAGAAACAAAGTACTGGAACATTCTTCTTGGAATGAATCAAAGCCAGCTTGGCAGGTGTATTGTTGTTTTGAAAAGACACTGTGGAAATCTTTCTGAACTTGAGCAAAATGAGATCTTGGATTTTTTCGGGATAGCAAAGCAACTTGAAAATGCTACGAAAAAGTCATTTGATGCTACTATGTTCAATTGGACTTGTTTGATGAATGACGCATACAAAGAAAACCCACCACAACCTCATGTTCATTGGCATTTCCTTCCTCGTTACGATCATGATGTCGTAATTGATGGAACAAAATTCTCGGATTCCAAATTTGGGCAGTACTACGACAGGGAAGGAAATATTGAAATTTCTGAGAAGCTTAAACAAAAGATAATCAGCAAATTGTTGGAGAATTTATGAAAAATGCACTCATACTCCACGGAACAGGAAGTTCATCTCAGGGAAATTGGTTCCCGTGGCTGAAAACAGAACTTAAGAAGAAAGGCTGGAGAGTATGGAGTCCGGACTTGCCTGGTGCAGATGCACCAAACATAAAAAAATACAATGAATTCATTTTTAAAAACAAAGAATGGAAATTCAATTCTGATTCGTTCATAATAGGGCATTCTTCAGGAGCAGTTGCAATTCTTGGATTACTGCAGCACCTTCCAAAAGACATTGTTGTCAACACGTGTATCCTAGTAGGATCATTCAAAGACAATCTTGGAGAGAAAAGTCTTGATGGATTGTTCGAAGAAAAGTTTGACTTTGAGAAAATAAAAAAACATGCAAAGAAATTCATATTCATACATTCTGATAATGATCCATATTGTCCACTCGAGCATGCGCAATATCTATCCAAGCAATTAGGAGGGGAGCTGATCGTGAAAAAAGGGCAGGGACATTTCAATCTTGAAAAAGGATCCGAATACAAGGAATTTCCGTTATTGCTGGAGATCATCGCAAGAAATGACTAAGTCCTTCACCATTCCTGAAAAGACAAACGAAGATGTCGTCAATGTCGTTCTAGACACGTTGGAAAAGAGCAAGCAGGCACTGGTTTTTGTGAACGCAAAAAGATCTGCCGAAAAAGTTGCGGAAGACATTGTCAAATTTCTCAGAAAGAATCACCAAAAGACAAATCCAGAATTAAGCAATACTATTCTTCATGTATTGAGCAAACCGACAAGGCAGTGCGAGAAGCTTGCGGAACTTGTGCAATATCAGATAGCATTCCATCATGCGGGACTGGCATCAAAACAGAAGGAATTAATTGAAGATAATTTCAGGACCGGAAAAATAAAAATAATATGCGCTACTCCGACATTGGCAGCAGGAGTCGATCTTCCGGCATTCAGGACAATCATTAGGGATGTGAAGAGATTCAGCCAGAGAGGATATAATTACATTCCTGTCCTGGAATATCTGCAGCAGGCAGGCAGGGCAGGAAGGCCAAAATACGATACGGAAGGAGAAAGCATTGTTATCACATCCACTGAAAAAGAGAGGGAAGAAATCACTGATCGTTACGTGCATGGCGAACCGGAGAACATAACGTCAAAGCTCGCAGTCGAACCCGTGCTAAGGACATATGTTCTCAGCTTGATTGCATCAGGATTCGTGTCATCGCGCAAGGAACTTCTCAATTTTTTCTCGAAAACATTCTGGGCGCATCAGTTCGAGGACATGAAGAAACTTGAGACGATCATCGACAAGATGATACGCCTCCTTAGCGAATTCAAGTTCATAAAAACAAAGCAAAGTGATTTTGTATCCGCGGATGAGATGCAAAACGATGCAATCCATGCGACAGAAATAGGGAGGAGGGTTGCACAGCTGTACATAGATCCATTGACCGCGCACAAATTGCTCGAGGGACTTGGGGCAAAGATGCACACCACCTTTGCACTAATCCAGATGATTTCAGACACGCTCGAAATGAGGCCTCTTCTCAATGTCAAATCCAGAGAGAATAATGAGTACACCGCATTGGTCGTTGAGCACGAGGACGAGCTTCTTACGGAAGAACCTGATATGTTCGAGCCTGAATACGATGATTTCCTTAATTCAATCAAGACTACGCAGTTTTTCATGGAATGGATGGACGAGAAGGATGATGAGTACATGCTCGAGAATTTTGATGTGCGTCCGGGAGAATCCAGGGCAAAACTAGATGTTGCCGACTGGCTGCTGTATTCGTGGCATGAGCTTGCAAAAATGAACGAGCATCATGAGTTCGCGAAAGAATTCAACAAACTCAGGCTAAGAATGAAATACGGAGCCAAGGAGGAACTGCTAACACTCTTGCAACTAAAGGAAATAGGAAGGGTTCGAGCGAGAAAAATGTTCAACAACGGTATCAAGGATTTGGGAGATGTGAAGAAAATCGATTTCGGAACATTAAAGCAATTATTGGGAGAATCCGTGGCTAGAACTGTCAAGGAACAAGTCGGTGATAAAATGGAAGGAATCAACGAGACAAAAAGAAAGGGACAGATGAGCCTTAAGAAATATTCTAATAAGAATTAAGCCTGAGTTGCTGTGAATGTCCATGTGTCGTTCTTGAAACCGTATGCTGTCGTTGGGATCGAAATATTTATTGCCAACAAGAACTCGTTCTGCAAGTATGTTGAGTTCAGGTAAAGTGAACATTTCAGTGGAGCAGTGGAATTTGGCGTCGTCCATGTTGTTACTTCCCCGGATGCACCATTGTTTGTCACATTGTCTAAGCACTCAAATGTGTAGTTTCCGCCATTAACGCCCCAGAACGCGGATGCATTTGAATAAAGATCAGTTACCGTTACATTCAATGCAACGTTTCCGACATTCTGCGCATGGAAACTGCTGTTAGTGGCATCTTTCAAGCCGTTTGATGCAGTGAAACAATTATTGGGATCTCTTGACACGTCAAGCGATGACATGACGCAATTAGCGCCAGGGGAAATAGTTCCGTTTCCGAAATCCATCGTAGGCTGAGTAACATTTAGGATAGCTGATTTTGTGATATTGACTTGCGCAGTTCCCGTAGTTCCGAATCCTGTTATTAGATTTAAATGATCAGACAAACTGAACATCCCTATTACAGATACAACAAGTGCCATGCCGACAATCACTGATAATGTTTTATTTGGTATATCTTCCATATATTTTCTTGTCTTTCTCTTTCTTGTTCTCCATTGCTTTCAATTGCTCGACAAAGAATTCCAGGCAATCAAATGCGCAGAACGATGCCTTCTTCTTGAAATCCTCCGGGCCGAAATGGAGGACAAGGTTCTTGGTGTTATTCGGAAGGAGCTGGTTCCCGCATGTTGCGCAGACTCGGGCATTCATTCGCTCGACAACATCAACATGATTGTCAAGAACTTTCCGTATGTCCGAATCCTTGTCCTTTACGCTCTTTTGTAGGTCAAGAAGCTCGTTGTAGTTCAGATCTTCCAAAAATTCCTTAAACCTATCTTTCACGTCAACACCTCTTTTTGTCTAAATGTAAACTTCGTCCCCTATTCCTGGGATGAATACTTCTCTACCTTTCTTTCTTTGTTCCTCTGCCATGTTCTGCAATGCTGATTCATCGCCGTGCAGAAGGATTAATTTTCTTGGATTGAGTTTCTGGATTGTTTCTTTCAGTTCATCTAATCCGCAGTGAGCTGAAAAGTCGTATTGTGTGTACTCCGCTTTCACCTTGACCTTTTTCCCTTCCAGGAAAATGGATCCTTCATCCATTAATAATCGCCCATTGGTGCCTTCAATCACATATCCTGTAAGCAAAATGGAATTTTTCTTGTCTCCATATCCTTCTTTCAGATATTCAAGGATTGGACCTCCTGTGAGCATACCTGATGTTGTCACGAATATTCCTTGTTGCTTTAGCGCGTCTTTCCGTTCCTGCCTTCCTCTCAGATATGTTGCGTTGTCTCTTGCTTTCTTTAATGCGCCAACGTCTCTGCACCAATTGTTTTGGATAATAAGATCAGTAACATCCCGTGACATGCCGTCTAGGTATATGGGAGCGTTAAGCTTTTGCGTATTGAGCAGCATTAAAATCTCCTGTGCTCTTCCCACTCCGAATACAGGAACGAATACGCTTCCTCCTCTTTTGATTGTTTCTTTTATTTTATTTAGAAAATCATTTTCTGTCTGCGTTCTATCCGGATGTTCCCTGTCCCCGTATGTTGTTTCTATGATTAGTGCGTCAATCTCTCCAATATGAAGATCGGCTCCCTGTACCAATCTTGTAGGTGTCATGTTGATATCTCCAGTATATGCGAGGCGCTTTCCTTCAGTCTCTATGACGACTATTGCGCTTCCTGGTATGTGTCCCGCATCAAAGAACATGAAATTTGCATCCTTGATCTGAAATCTTTGTCTGTATGGTTTTGAATGGAACTCTGAAAACGCAGAAAACATATTGTCCTTTGTGTAAGGAGGAACGCTTGTCAGCGATTCAACGTGCATGAAATCCTTGATGAGTATTTTTGCGAGCTCTCTCGTGCCCTCCGTCATGAATATCGGGCAGTCAAGTCCTTGCTTGTTCATGTACGGCAATCCTGCGCAATGATCCAGATGTGCATGAGTGATAATCGTTGCATCAATTGTTTTGATTTTATTTGGAATTGTAGGGTATTCTGTCTCCATTCCTAGTTTTGCCCCGACATCGAACAGGAATCTGCTCTTTCCTGAATTTATCTCTATGCAGCTCCTTCCGACTTCTTTCGCTCCGCCGTGGAAAATAAGTTTCATTTCACTTCCTCGAATTCTATATACCATTTGTTTCTTTGATTGTCAAATTTGAAAACAACATTGTGCTTCTTTTTCTTGTCCAGTGCGAAAAGCAACGGCATGGGGATTGTCGTCTCGTACGAGCTGCCTCTCTTGTAGAGCTTTCGTTTGAGTTCGGTCATATTTTTATACTTATTTATATGCTTATTTAAATATATATCTATTATCTTATATAAATACTTATAAATATACTTATATTTTTAGAGAAAGGTTTCGGTTCAGGAAAGGATATGAACTAAACAAAAATATCTGATTAAAAGAAGATAATTATTTCTTAGCAGGTGCTGCTGCAGTTGGTTTTGCGCCCGCTGGTGCAGGTGCTCCCGGTGCTCCTGGCGCAGCTGCTGCTTTTCCAAGACCGAGCAATTTGTCGATAACCATTCGCGAAATTCCCACTTCTATCATCTTTGCCTTTATTGTGGATGTTGGCTTGCCTTCCATTTCCTTCATGATCTGGTTTGCGTTTGCCTCTTCTTGTGCATGTCGTCTTTCCGACTCTGCAGCGAGTTTTTTCTTTTCCTCATCTATTGCTTTCAATTCCTCAACTGTCAATTCTGTCTTCTCTGCTTTGATCTGAGCGTCATATTTTCCTGCATTTACCGCCTTGATAGCGTCTCTTGGGTCCATTCCTTGCACTAAAATTCCCATAGACAAGCATGTTCCAATGATTTCCTTTATTTTATCTTTGAGTGTTCGTCCTGCGAGAGAATCTTCCTTCATCTTTGCGACCTTGATTATCTGTTCTATTCGTAAATCTGCAACCTTGTCCAATTTCGCGGAACCGGAACCCAATTCGATCTTACCTTCTCCTTTCAGCAATGAACTTGCAGGAGGAGTTCCAACTGTTATGTCAAATGTTTTATCAGAAGGATCAAAAACTACTTTTACTGGCACTTGCATACCGTTGAATGCTATTGTTTTTTCATTAATTTTTTTTATGACTTCAGCTACGTTGAGTCCTGTAGGTCCAAGAGCTGGTCCAAGTGGAGGGGATGCGCTAGCTTTGCCGCCCGCAATCATAGCTTCAACTGTTTGCTTTGCCATGATGTTTTGGTCTTATGGTTAATTTATAAAGATTGCTGTTGGCGTTAATAAGGCTTAAATATCTCGTCGAACAATATGATAAGGGAGGTTCTTTGGACGTTTCGTCATGAAAAAAACAGTCATTAGCGGACTATTGGCAGCGAGTATACTTTCTTCTGCACAACTATTCTCACAAACACCAACTCCATCTCTTGTCGACACACCTACACCAATCGGTTTTTCCAAACCTCAGATATATTTGCCAGATGTCCCTCTCCAACAATCAACTCCCGCTATGGTTTCAAAAGAAATTTCTTCTCCTGCCCAGACATCGCACATAAAATGCGAAAACGAAGGATTCATTCCAATATTGCTTTTTCATTCGATATACCATTCATTAGAACCAGGCGCAAGAAATCACCTTACTGAGCCGGTCTTTGAGGCAATGTTGTCTTATTTATATCGGGATGATTTCTTCCTTGTTCCTCTTGACGACGCAGTCAACGGCACGATGCATTTACCGAAAGGAAAGAAGCCTGTTGTATTGTCTGTAGACGATTGTATTGAGAATCCAGAATTTATACAAGTTTACAAAAATTTCACTGAGGTACACAAAGATTTCGGAAGGGCTGCAGTTTTCTTTGTCTCATCTCCTTATGAAAATCTTGGTACTTCTAAAACCCGTCTCGATGAAATTCTCGAAGAGTTTTCAGAACTAAATATAACTATCGAAGGACATGGAACAAAGCATTGCAGCTTGCGAAACGCAACAGTTGAACAAGCAAGGGCAGAAGTCGAACCCCTTCTGGAAAAATTCAAGAAACATGGAATTCCCGCTCCTAAATATTGGGCATACGCATATGGATATTATCCAAATAACAAAGATGTGCGGGATTATTTCAAAGAGCATTTCAAGGCATGTTTCGTTGTCGACGGAGAGCCGTTCAATCCACATAAGAGTAATTTTAATCCGATGAGAATAAAAAGAATAGATGGAGCCCGATTAAAACCAGTTGAAGAAATATTAAAAGAATATAGTCATTGCATATACATTGAGAAATAGTCCTAAAATAAAAATTTATTTGTTGTCTTCTTCGCCTTCTCTTCTGATTACGCGGATCGCATCCATTTTCAATGTGATTGGGATTGGCACTGCCGCATCCAATAGCACGACAACGACCTCTCCTTTCACGGGATCGACTCGCTGAACCTTGCATTGCTCCCTTTTCAATGTTCCTGATATGATTTCCGCAATATCGTTCTTCTGAATGTTCATTTCGGAAGGAGCCTGTTCGAACATATGGTCCAGTTCTTTCATCTGCACTTCCTTGTCGAGGATTCCTCGTGCGTAAGGGATTCCTTGTGTCGCCTGTTCCGCGTCGCTCCTCGTAAGTGCTTCAACGAAAATGTATCCTCGCATGCCGTGAGGGTGTATTATTGAGAAGACACCAAGCTTCTTTTTCTTTATGTTGCTTTCTAAGAAATCCATTACCTGGTCTTCCCTGTTTGCTGTTGTTCGTACAGCGTAAATTGTTGTTTTTTGTTCTGCTTCTGTCATAGTCTTCCTACAATACTTGGCTTATCATCTGTATGATGAATCCTATCAAACCAATCAACGCAATGCCGAGCCCTGATACTTTGACAATGGTCTTGTACTCAGTGCCATCTGGTTTCTTGGTTATTGTCAGGACACGAACACACTCATGATAAAATCGCTTCAATCTCTGCATCATTGTTGCTTTTTGCTGACCTTCTTCCATATTTAGTCAACAAAATCAATGCCGAGCTCGTTTTCGATTTCTCTTCTCTTTTCCTTGGATACTTTTTTCATAGGTCCAAAGATTTGGCTTGATTTCACTCCTGTGATTATCAATAATGCGCGAACTACTCCTGTTAAATCTTCTGATATCTGAGCTCCCCAGATAATTCTTGCATCCTCATCAAGCGTCTCTGAGACAGTCTCAACTATTTTACGAGCCTCGTCCAATGTCATATCAGGGCCGCCTGATACATTGATCAAAGCTCCTGTTGCTCCTGCAATATCAACGTCAAGCAATGGGTTGTGAACAGCTTTTTCAACTGCCTCCTGTGCTCTGTTATCTCCGTCTGCTTCTCCGACTCCAATCAACGAAACTCCGCCGTTGCCCATTACAGTTCTTATGTCCGCGAAGTCAAGATTGACCAGTCCTGCTTTCGTTACCAATTCTGCAATTCCCTTAACTGCATTTGTCAATATTTCATCGGCAACCTTAAATGCAGTGTGCAATGGCAAATCTGGAGCTAGTTCCAGCAACTTGTCATTAGGTATTACGATGAGCGTATCAACAATATTTTCTAATTTTTCGAGACCGATGGTTGCATTTTCAAATCTCCTGCTTCCTTCCATTGAAAAAGGGAGTGTCACGACACCAACAGTTAATGCTCCCATCTTTTTTGCTATTTCCGCAATAATAGGAGCTGCACCTGTACCTGTTCCTCCTCCAAGGCCGCATGTTATGAAAACCATATCGCCATTGCTTAGCATTCTTTTGATTTCATTTTCGGACTCTCGTGCCGCTTCCTCTCCTATTTTCGGTATCGAGCCTGCACCAAGTCCTTTTGATATTTCTTTTCCAATCAGTAATTTTTTATCAGCGGTCGTGTAAAGCAAATCCTGGGCGTCGGTGTTTATCGCAATTGTTTCGGCACCTTTAATCCCGACTTCACTCATTCTATTGATTGTATTATTTCCGCCACCACCGACACCAATGACTTTGATAGATGCCTGCTGTTTTGAAATGAATGCTTCCAGTTCTGCATCGCTATCAGAATGTCTTTCTTGTTGACTTACTGTGTTTATGGTAGTGTCCATTTGTCGTCTGACCTCTTAAGGGTTAATGACAATTTCAGTGGTTCCTTCTATTTAAACCTTCTTTTCCTCTTTTTTCTGAGGTGTTTCTTCGAAAACTAATTCCTTAATGGTAGGAACAACTGTCATTATTTTCTTTGAAAGTTCCTTGTGGAATATTTCAGGAAGCTTGAGTGTCTTTACCGTTGCTTTTCCATTTTGGATGGTAACGTCAATCTTGCTCTTGTTCAGGTTGAGCGTCAATGAAACCATTGATTTTATTTTTTCTGCATCATCAACAACTAGTTTGTTAATCTTGATTGTATACTCAAGATCTTTGCTTGCCAGTGGATGGTTGAAATCTACAACGATTCTTCCGCCAGTAACTGTTTTTATCACGCCAATTTGGTCATCAACCTCGACTTGCATGCCGATTTCTGGTCGCGTATTTCCTTTCTTAAATGCGCTTGCAGGAATTAGTTTCAGCAACTGCGCTGATTTCTTTCCAAATCCTTCTTCTGGGCTTAATGAAAATTCGTATTCTTTTCCGATTTCCTTGCCCTGTATCTTGATGTCGAGTCCTTTCAGCAACTGACCTTCTCCAACACAGATTATTGTTGGGCCGTATGATGCATATGGATTAAAAATTCCTTTTTCTTTTGCGATTTTTTCCGATGTCGTGTCGAAAACAAAATTATCCTCTTTTACCTTGCCTGTGTATTCAACTTCGATGAAATCGCCTTTTTTCACTTGAACCATTTTTCGAAACCCCTCTACTTCCGATTTAAACCAGAATAGAAGATTTATTCCTTTTGTTATAGGGGTTGTTTATAAACGTTGCTGTTGATTTTTGCTAATTATTTTCAATATAGAAAAAATATATGAGACATTCTATTCATACTGTTTCTTCAGATCTGGATTGTTTTTTGGGTCGCATCTTTGCAGTAATTCAGTTATCTTTCTAGGTTTTGTATTGAATTTTATTTTTCTGACCCCCTTCCATGATACTAAACTGTTGTGCTCGCCTGCTTCTGATTGTCCTTCATTTGGATGTGTTTCGCTTGGAAAGGAATAATTTTGAATTGCTTCGTGAACCAATGCATTGTATTTTTTCTTGTTGTCTTTCAGATGTCCGGACGTTGCATTTCCTATTATGGAAAGAATCGCTTCTATGTTTGGCAGAGAGGCAAGTTCTTGTTTTATTTTCTTGTCTTTTAGTGCACAATAAAAATATTTTTTATATTGCTTGCTTAATTTAAAATGATAATCATCTTTTTTCTTGTCATTTTCGAAGAACAATCTGTGTTGAAGAGTTTCTTCTCCAATTTTTTCTGCTATTGTTTTATGGATGCGAATATACATTTGCGATAAGTAATAGGGATGTATTCCGCCCTTATTGTCTATGAGAGAATATGGATCATTCGGTAATTCCAATTTTGGTTTTTGCATGAATTTTGGTTTTTGCATGTGTTGAAACATAAACGCTAATTTATAACAATTCTGAATGAAAGGAGCATGTATCTTTTGAGACAGGAAATCATCGCTTCATTGCGTGGGCGTTATCTGCTTCAAATACCGTCTTATCAACTTCATCATGCGGGCTTCTTCCTTGAATGCTAGCGGCGCAGAGACGATGTATGCCACCTCTCCGTTCTCATTTTTTCCTATGACGCACATATCTATCGTCGAAGGAGAGATTACGCCGAACTTGTCTGGTTCAGAGAGGTAAAAATCCAGTGTCATGCTTTTTTTTATGGATTTTAGAGTTTCCATATCTGTTTGAATGTGCTGACTAGCATACATGTTCATCACTTCTTGTGCAGGATTACGTATTTTTTTGGCATCTATCGCGGAGAAGACAACTGATGATGCACAAGCGAGCGCATAGAATGGAGTTTGCATGCCGTTGAGATTCGGATTTAGTATGCTTCCAAAATCTGAAAGTACTGATTCGTCTGGGATTTCTATGTGATCCTGATGTATGAGGGTTGCGGATGGTAAAGGAATGTCTTGCCATATATCGTAGCCTGAATTTTTAATGCTGCATTGCACACTATTCTTTGGATTTAAGATGTTTGAAATCTGTATCTTATTTTTTGGGTCGAATGTCGTCTCCGTTTTGTGTGGAATACCTGTAATGACCACACCATTCATGTTAACTTCTTGAATCCAGTATCTGGGGAAATGGTCATTATCATTACGCATGATTTCTGAGAGCAATGCCAACGCAGCTGTCGTGTGCATGAACCCTGGAGCAATTGCCTCGTTGCATATAGGAAGTTTGTAGTGGATTGGATTTCGATCATGTGTAAGACGAACGAAGTTCTCGGAATCAATACGAAGTGGCATATAGTCTGCATGTGCTGTGATTTTTTCTTCTTCTTGTTTGATAACAATATTGGAAAGTACTGAGTTTTTCCCCATAGGATTTCTCTTTTTCGGAGGGATATATTTAAGCTTTATTGACCATGAGGCTCTGTCCTAAATCTCTGTAATTCATAAAACTAATAACCCAGACAGCCGCTAGGCTGTTCTGGGGTGGGGAGTGAACCCCCACATGGGAAAAGAAACAAAACTAATACAAAAACTTAAGCGTTTGTTGAGGAGATTGGGCTGTCCGAGATGGCTGCACCATTTCGGACCGAAGACGTATGAATTTCTGGAGCATTTGCACGCACTGATCATCAAGGCATATTGCAGATTGTCCTATCGCAGGGTCCGGGAACACTGCGATTTGCTTGGCATACGATGCCCAAGCAAATCAGCGTTGCAGTATACCGCTGCAAAACTCGATACAGCTTTCTGGCAGAAAATATTGAGCATAACTTGTGGCAACTCGCATCTCGTTGCCATCGACAGCACAGGTTTGTCGAGGACAAATCCGAGCTATCATTATCTGAAGCGCATCGACGGGAATTTCCCTTGTATTCCCATCAAACTAAGCACAGCATTCGACACGCGAAAAAAGAAATTCTGCGCTGCGAAGATTCGTGTGCTTCCAGCACACGACATCAAGGATGCGAAATTTCTCTTAAAAAACAGTAATCCGAGGATTGCTGTGGCAGACAAAGGATATTCTGCCGAGTATTTGTTCAAGTTTGCGCATGAGCACAACATGGTGCTCATGGTTCCAGCGAAAAAGAACGCAAAGCGAGGTCGTTATCGTAAGAAAATGGCGAGGCAGTATCGATTGAGAACGTATCATCGAAGATCGCTTGTTGAATCAAGCAACAGCAGTATAAAACGCAAGTTTGGAGCTAGTGTCAGCTCCAAAACTGTGCGGACAATCCGCACAGAAGTATATTTGCGGCTAGTCTGCCATAACTTATTTTCTTGGCTTTACCGACTTTTAGGACAGAGCCTGACCATGATAACCTTTATAAATAAGGATAGGGTGGTTAGCGTACTCATTGAGGGAAAGATGGCTAAAGACGTTCAACCAATATTCATTCTACCTGAAAGCACAACCAGGACCACAGGAAGGTCTGCCCAAAGAAATAATATTGCGGCCGCAAAGTTAGTAGCGGAAACAGTCAGGACAACATTGGGTCCAAAAGGAATGGACAAGATGCTTGTTGACGCGCTTGGGGATATCACCATCACGAATGATGGCGCGACAATCCTGAGGGAAATGCAGATGGATCATCCAGCCGCAAAAATGCTTGTCGAAGTTGCGAAGACACAGGAAGAAGTTGTTGGAGACGGAACGACGACGGCAGCTGTTCTTGCAGGAGAATTGCTCAAACAGGCAGAAACTCTTCTCGACAAAAATATTCATCCAACCATCATTGTAAAGGGATACAGGATTGCGGAGGAAAAAACGCAGATTATATTGAGGAATATTTCCGAGCATATTGACGAGCGAAATCTTGATTTATTGAAGAAGATAGCATTGACGGCAATGACTGGAAAGGGGGCAGAGGTTGCGAAAGAAAAACTTTCCCTGCTGTGCCTGAAGGCACTTATAAAAGTCATTGAAAAAGATGAAAAAGGAAATTTTGTCATCGAGCGCGACGATATCGCGATAGAGAAGAAGATAGGGAATAGTGTCGAGGACTCAGAGATAATTGAGGGTCTTATTCTCGACAAGGAAAAAGTTCATTCCGGAATGCCCCAGAAACTGGCAAATCCGAAGATAGCATTGATTGATTCTGCTCTTGAAATAAAGAATACTGAGATAGAAGCGAAAATACAAATCACGGACCCATCGCAACTGCACTCGTTCCTAGAGACTGAGGAACGGATCATAAAGGAAATGGTCGACAAATTGTCCTCATTGCATGTCAATGTTGTGTTCTGTCAGAAAGGAATAGATGAATTGGCTCAGCATTATCTCGCAAAGCATAGCATTTATGCATGCAGAAGGGTAAAGAAATCGGACATGGCAAAATTAGCGAGAGCAACAGGAGCAGCGATTGTAACAAAGCTCTCTGACTTGAGCTCATCCGATTTGGGATATGCAGAAATTGTCGAGGAACGGAAGATGGGAGATGATAATGTAACGTACGTGAGCGGCACAAGCTTGTCAAAGTCAGTAACGATTCTAGTTAAGGGAGGAACTGAGCATATTGTCGCGGAAGTTAAGCGGGCAATGGAAGACGCGATAGGTGACTTGGTCGCTGCAATAAAATCAGGAAGAGTTGTCGCAGGTGCAGGAGCATGCGAAGTTGAAGTTGCACGAAACCTGCGATTATTCGCTACTTCGTTGAGCGGCAGGGAGCAGTTGGCAGTACTCGCTTTCGCCGATGCGATGGAAATCATTCCGATAACGCTCGCGGAAAATGCGGGGCTCGATCCAATTGATGTCCTTACAGATCTGAAAGTTGCCCATGACAAAGGGGTCAAATGGGCAGGAATCGATGTGTTCACCGGAAAAATAATTGATGCATGGGACGAAGGAATAATTGAACCGTTGAAAATAAAGACGCAGGCTGTTTCCTCCGCAGCGGAAGTTGCCGAGATGATTCTGAGAATCGATGATGTTATTGCGTCAGGACAGAACCAGCCGATGCAAAAGCCAATGAACATGGATGATATGGGGAATTAAAGTGTGTTACAGTTCAGGTTCATGTCACAGACAACCATCAAGAACAGAATATAAAATTGAAGTTGAGTCAAATTCACATGGGATACGGATGGCTTATTCCGGAAATTTTTACAAACTATTCAACAATAAAAGAATACAGGGTACAGTTGCATGCAAAGGAAAGGCTTCATGCCATTCTTGTGATTCAGATTTGGTCCTATTGGGAAATCTTTCTGACGAAAGTTTGGAATTTCTTGTAATGTCTCCACATGGCCGAGTTGATTACAATTTTGGTGATCCAATCGAGACGCATCAAACAGAAAATGGCAGTTCTTTTGCCTATAACGGTTCATTTGTATTGCAAAATGATGAAAAAACAAAGGGATTCGCGACTTGCAAAATTTCTGAAGTGATTCCTTCTGAAAATAACAAGAATAGGCTAATCGAAGAAAATGGGTCCTCTTCCCAATAACTTGTTTTAACGCGGTTTAAGGGCTTTTCTGCGCAAACTTTATAAAGAAATCAAGCCTAAATTCACTCTAACAAAGAGGTGGATTGATGGCTGATGACGAATATACTCTCCTTAGTTCGAAGGAAGTTTCTGAGCTCAAACAGGATGTTGATTACTTAAAGAAAAATCCTCTTGGTGGAACCAAATCCGGAAAGTCTCTCCAGGAAAGCATAGATAAACTGAATGATAACATGGAGACGCTAATTGAAATATTCAAAGAGGCTTCTGATCAAATGAAAGCAGAGGAACGGGAGTCGGACGTCATTGCCAAGCGAATACAGCCGATAGAGCAAAGGCTTGATGATCTTTCGGATCAAAACCAAAAGATAGCTAAAGGAATTTTGGCGGTTGCCGATATGGTTTCCGCAAAAGAACAGCAACAGCAGAGACCAAGACCGCAGCAACCTCCTCAGATGAGACCGCAACAGCAACCGATGCAACGTCCAGCAATGGCCGCTCCGCAACAACAAAATACACCCACTTCTCCACGTCTTCCACCACTAGGGGGAATGCCTCCACAATCACCTTCACAAGGTATGAGCATGCCGATGCCACCAGCACCACCAATGCCTCCCAAAAGAGATGAAAAGAAAGGGATGTTTGGTGGGTTGATTAAGTAATTACCGAGGTAATTGATGCATCCTGGAATGAAAAAACTTTTTTACAATCTTTCTCTTGCTGCCAAAAAAGTCAACGAGCAGCAAATTTCTCGGGATAAATTGCGTGGTTATTTGCAGAAGATAAGGATTGTTGCTGCGCAATCTCCGAAAAAATCAGTAATTTCCGCAGAATTAGAAAAATTGGAGAAACACATATCAATTATGCTTGACAAGAAACTGGGCGTTTCTAGAATATCTAAAAAAGAGTATGAATCACATGCACAATTGAAGAAAAAAGAGGAAGAGCTCGATTTGAAAATACAGAAATTAAACGAGTTATTGGAAAAGGTTGGGAAGAAAGTAAACGAAGAATCATTGAAAGAACAACTCAATGAGGAAATAAAGCCATCCTTGGTTGAGGAAATGGAAGACAAATTATACGCACTTGAGGCAAAATACTATGAACTGAAAGATAATCCTTCATATCCTGAATCACTATTGGAAAGAATCAAGGAGAGAATTTCTGCGTCAAAGGAAAAGCTAAGAGAATTAAAAAAATAAGTAAAAGATCTTTTACAGATCTTTTGCCATAACTGTTTTTCTGCTGTTTGCTTCGGCTCGTTCGCAGGCCTTTTTGATAACTTTGCTCACTTTTTCACTCAAAGCATCAGCGAAATCTCCAGAAACATTAAATCCCTTGGCCTCGTCTTTGATCTTTGCCTTTACAACCAAACTATCTCCCATTTTTAGCACCTCTCATTTTTTGTCAAAAACGCTTATTATGCGTTTTAAACGCCTATAACGCTTATTTAGGCCATTTCTGTTTAAAAATGTTTCGAGGATATTTATAAAATGAATAATATTGTCCCTTGTTGGTGGTGAGGAATCAGAATATTTATATAGATTTGATAATTAAATCAGTATTAGCCTTACCCAAGGCGAACAAAGGTGAAGTTATGGACTTGACTGCTCGGTTAGGAAAGAAGCCTGTTCTGTCAGACACGCTTTCGGGATTATTTCATTTATTCTCTTCTTCTTCGAATTATAAAAGAATACCTGATTCAAATGAAACGCGACCTGTAGATACTCAGCATTTAAACGAGATATATCTTAGATGTAATCAGCCGAATTATACTCGACAACCTGACAGGCAATACTCTTCATAATTTGTTATAATACTCTTCATAATTTGTTATTCTTCATCTGTGCCCGTACCAGAAACTATTCTTTGAATCGCACCTGCAGAAACCAAACCGTTCGAATTGAACAACATTATTTACTTTAACGTTCTCAACTCCCTTCTCCGCGAAACAATCAACATCAGTATTGTCTTCTAATTTTATCTTTATTTTTGTAAGTTGGCTCTGATCCTGTGGCAGCCAGTGAATTTGTTTCTTGTCCTTGCTTGCATCATCCCTGAATATTCCATATTCTTTTGAATCAAATTCAAACATATTTTCCTTTGGGGTTTTCTTGATTACCCTGAAGTTCAAACAACCCATCAATCTGACGAGCTGTCCGTTCTGCAATTGATCATAATCATCCTTCTCGATATAGAAATTCTGGTTAGTCTTGAATTTTCTCCCGCCTTTCTTGTTGTCGGGGTGCAAATCCTGCTCGATTTCTAGTTCCGGCGCGTTTTTGATCGTGATCACGACAGGATTTCTCACACAGAAATACCTGTTTGCAACAGGATCGATTATTTCTTTGTTGAAATAATTCAACGATTTCATGAATTCTTCCTGGGATACAGTCTTGTCTGTCTGTGTTACTCCCAACGAAACAGCGAACTTCCTTAATGCTCCTGGCTGATATCCTCTTCGTTTGAATGACTGCAGGAAAGGCAATCTTATGTCGTCCCATCCGTCATATTCTCCTTCCTTGATTTTCAATTTGGTTTGTGTCGTGCTCAAATCGAATCCTTCAAAATTTATTCTCCCAACTGAAACTGATTCAGGAGTATCTACTTTGAGCACTTTGTGAATCATTTCCTGGCGCAGCGCGTTGTCTGCATGATCTTTTCCGCGTATTGCATGCGTCACTCCCATTTCCATATCATCAATTGCGACTGCAAGATTCATCAAAGGCCATACTCTGTACTCTTCTCCTTTTCTTGGATGTTCGGAGAGATTTATGCGTGCCAACGGAAAATCCCTCATTGCAGGATTTTTATGATGAATGTCAGATTTGAATCTTAGTACCGCTTCTCCCTCATCGTAACCACACAGCATTTTACCCCATCTTTTAAGTTGTTCATCCACAGAAAGATTTCTACACATGCAAGGTGTACTCTTGCTGAGTTTTTCCTTGAACACTTCTGTTTCGCATGTGCATACATATGCGTGATTCTCCTCGATAAGTCGCAGTATATATCCGTAGTACAAATCCATTCTGTCTGATTGGATGATGATTGAGTCAATCCCATTTTCAGTAAGCCAGTTTGCATCCTCAGGTATCATTGAATATGCATCAGGATCAATGTTGTCCGCATTCGTATCTTCAATTCTCAAGATTAATTTTCCCTTGTATTGCTGTTTGTATTGGTAATTGAGTCCAGTTATGTAGCTATGTCCTATGTGCAGCGGCCCCGATGGAGACGGTGCAATTCTCACCACAACTGCCCTCTTGACGTTCGGCAAATCCTTCAATCCTTCTCTCTTCTCGACTTTCTTTTCTTCCAGCAGTTCAGGAGCGACATCTTTCAATTCTTGCAGGCGTTCATCCTTGCTCATCTTGTTGATTTCATTAATGATGGGCTTCATCATTGTCTGGACTTCTTTCATGTTCTTCTTTATGCTTGGATGCTCGGCAATCAACGCAGAAATAACAGAACCTGGATTGACATAATCAAATTTCGAGCCGTTCAATAAGGCAAATTTTCGTATGTCTTTTTTGATTTTGTCCATGTTTCTAGTTCGAAGAACTGATTATATAAATTTGATGGAAATGCTTATATATAATTTATCCTTGCTTTATTGCATGGTCGACTGCATATTCTGCAAGATAATTAACAAGGAAATTCCTGCGGACCTCGTTCATGAAACATCAAATTTTATAGTCTTTCTGGATTTGAATCCCGTTAACAGGGGGCATTGTCTTGTTGTTCCAAAAAAACATTACAGCGATATTTTTGACATTCCTGATGAGCTTGCCCGCGATATGATGTCATTGATAAAAAAAACATCATCGGTTGTGCAAAAGGCAGTAAATGCGGACGGGATTAACATTGGAATCAACAACAAGGCGGCAGCCGGGCAGTTCGTGATGCATTCGCATGCTCATGTGATTCCTCGATTCAAGGGGGATGGCTTGGATGAGTGGAAGCGAAAGAAATTACCATCAGATGTCATGAAAGAAACAAGGAATACAGTTCAGAAATTATTCTAATCAGGTGACGATGCTTGCGGCACCAAGTATTGCCGAGTCATTTAATTTTGATCCGATGAGCTTGACGCGCTTTCCGCAAATTTCGTTCGATTTGCTGAGCACAGCACGCTGCGTGGCTTCCATGAATGTCTCGGATCGTGCCAAGACTCCGCCGACAATAATCAATTCAGGATTCAACGCATTGACAAGATGGGCCATGGTTGCTCCAAATTGCGTCCCGGCAGCCGAAAGGATTTCCCTTGCGTTCTTATCCTTATCCATTGTTACAATCTCAGAAATTTGTTTTGCCTTTTTTGTCTTCTCCTTGAATAATCGTTCAATGGAGCTTGGCGAAGCAACGTCCTCGAGCTTTCCTTTCTTGTTATCAACAATGGAATGACTGAGGCATCCTGCTGCACATGCGGAACCTTTTGTCAGCTTACCGTCAATGATCAGACCAGAACTTATTGACTCGTTGAATAAGACACCAATTGCATTTTCTGTCCGCTTGAACGTACCGCATTTGTACTCGGCCAACGCAAAACACCTACCTTCATTTTCAATGAAAACAGGTGTATGAACTTGATCTTCAAGCAGTTTCTTCAAAGTCAATCCGCTCCAACCCGGGAACGGAGAATCTATTACCATGCCTTTTTCTCTGTTTACGACACCTGGCAATGAGACGCCGACGCCGAGAATCTTGTTCTTTTTTATTTTGTTGATGGCGGATGATATGTTATCTATGACTCTTTTCTTCCCTTTTGAAAGTTCCGTCTGGAGTGAGATTTTTTTGACTATCTTCCCGCTTAGATCAACAAGGCCTGCGGTAATAGTCTTGCTTGTAACCTCGACGCCAATAAGGAATTCCCTGTCCATCTCTTTTTATTACCCCCTGAGAGTATCGGAGAGGTTTTTTATAAATAGATTTACAACTACTAGGCAGTCATTAAAGGCAATATTTATAAACAGGCCATATTCCCGCTATGTATTGTATACTCCCAAGAGATGTGAGGATTTGCTTCCTTGAATCTTAGGAGGGAATGAAAACAATGGAGGCACACAATGTCAATGTACAAATACGTTAGAGATCTCTGGACACAACCCACAGACTCAATGCCTGATTTGATGAAGGCAAGAAAAATACAATGGAGAAGCGAGCCGGCAACAGTCAAGCTGGATAGGCCGACACGAATTGACAGAGCGCGTTCTTTGGGATATAGAGCAAAGCAAGGAATATTTGTCGTACGTCAAAGAGTGCAGCGAGGCGGACATAGAAAGCCACTTCCTTCCGCAGGACGACGTTCGAAAAAATGGACGACACGAAAATCATTGGTTCTCAACTATCAGACAATCGCCGAACAGCGAGCACTTCAGAACTATCCAAACTGCGAGGTCTTGAATTCATATGAAGTTGCGAAAGATGGACATTATTTATGGTATGAAGTCATCATGGTAGATGTTTCTCATCCTGCGATCAAGTCAGATCCTCGTCTGTCATGGATAACAAAAGACGTTCACCGTGGAAGACCATTCAGAGGACTTACTTCATCTGCAAAAAGAAGCAGAGGTTTGTTGAACAAGGGCAAGGGAGCTGAAAAAATGCGACCAAGCAAGATGGCAAACAGAAAGCGAAGATATTACTGAGAATATGCTTTCTGATTTCTTTTCTTTTTTGTTTGATTTTATTCCTAGAAAATATGCACGTCCTTCTTCGAATAAGGTTGATGCAATCTATGTTCCTTCCCTTGCATTGTCGAAAGATAGGTCAAGATTGACAATTTTTGGAAAACAAGGAGTTGATGTTGCAGTTTCCAGGTTCAAGAAAAAGCAAGGATCATTTATTGTATTCTCTGAAGCATTCAAAGGATTGTGGAAGAAGGAGATGGAATTGAAATTTAAAATAACAGATGCTTCTAAAATTCCACGCTCAAAAATTCTTCATTGCATTCCTGGTTCATTTGGCGCAACTGATACTTATACGGAGATATTTGAGCTTAGAAAAATAATAAGGCAGTACAAAATATCTTCAATACTTGTTGTTGCCGAGTACTGGCATATGCCAAGGGTCATGAAGGCGCTTTCGTTGATTATTCCAGAATGCAAAACATATCCTTGTGTATTCCATGCAAAAAAACACGAGGTTGCCGAGACAATTCTAAGATTCAAGGGATATTTCACGCTCACAAAATCTTTATGGATAATCTATAATGTGATTCTTTATGTCTTGACGCCTATTTTTGCTAGTTCATTTGAAGAAAACGTCAACCGATGATTGGTGAAGCTCCAAATAGATGTCCGATCAGCAAACCGAATACGAAACCCAGGACTGCTGAAGTCAATCCTATGATCAGCAGTTGAACTCCTGTCTTTCTCCAGTCGCCTATAGTTATCTTGGCTTTTACTGCACCCATTGCGAACAAAGCAATCGCGCTTATCACAACCGATGTAAGTATTGCTTGTTTTACAGGCAGTAAAAAGAATGCGATGAGAGGTATTGCCGATCCAATCAATGTTGCCAGCAAAACGAACAACGAACTTGATACGGGATTTTCATAAGTTTTCTTGGACAATCCTAGTTCCTCTGTCATCATTGTGTTCAACCACACTTTCTTGTTTGATGTTATTGTGGAGACAATACTTTCAAGTTCTTTTCCCTTGAACCCTTTTTCCCTGTAGATCTCCCTTATCTCATCTCGCTCAGCATGAGGAATTGTTTTCATTTCATGCTTCTCTCTTATCATCTCGCGCCTGTAGAAATCACGCCCAGCGGTAGATGAAGTGAATGCGACAGCTCCCATCGATATGGATTCGGCAAACAATCCTGCAAGCCCAGAAATTATTACCACTTTCGAACTCAATGTCGCAGATGCGACGCCAAGAACCAAGCCGAGAATATTTACTATGCCATCCTGTGCACCAAGGATGAAATCACGAAGATTTTCTCCAGTTTTTGTTCTGTGATGTTCTTTGTGTTTAATCATTTTTCAAGAACTCAAGAAGAAGCCTGACTCCCTTTCCAGTTGCAGCTTCAGGGACGTAAAACAGGTCTTTTTCGCCTCTCACTGCGCCAGCTATATCAAGGTGTGCCCATTTAATGCCTTCATTTACAAACCTTTCGATGAATGCAGCTCCGGTTATTGAGCCGCCTTCTCTTGGGCCATTGTTTTTTATGTCCGCAAATTTACTTTTCATCTCATCCCTGTGCTCGTCATAGATTGGTAATTTCCAGGTTCGCTCAGCGGTAACTTCTCCTGCCTTGAATAGTTGTTCTAATAATTTTTCGTCATTTCCAAACAATCCAATGAGCGTTTTTCCAAGAGCGATGAGTATTGCTCCGGTCAATGTTGCTAAATCGATTATTTTTGTTGGCTTGTAATTCTTCTGAACGTAGCCTATTGCATCCGCCAACACCAATCTTCCTTCAGCGTCCGTATTTCCTATCTCAACTCCAATTCCCGAGTATGAGACAAAGAGGTCTCCTGGCTTGCATGAATGCCCAGAAATTGAGTTTTCTGCGCAGGACATTACCAAAATCAGATTCTTTTTCATCCCAAACTCGACTGCGGTCATGAATGCTCCCATGCAGGCAGCGGCTCCTGCCATATCCTCTTTCATTTCTTCAATCTTGGAACCAGCCGGCTTGAGGTTTGTTCCTCCTGTATCGAACGTTATGCCCTTTCCGACTAGCGCAATAATTTCTTTTGATTGTGGATTTCCATTGTACTCGACAATTACCAATCGTGGCGGATGATGCGAGCCCTGGCCGACAGCCCAGAGCAAATTCAATCCTTCTTTCTGTATTTGTTTTTCATCAAGGATTTTGATGTTCAATTTGTGTTTTTTCGCGAAATCAGAAGCATATTCCGCAAGTCTCTCTGGAATTATTATGTTTGAGTTCTCATTGACGATGTCTCGCACGAATTTGACGTTCCTGTCGACAAGCAGTGTTTCCTCTATTATTTTTGTGAATTTTTTATTTACATCAAGAGAAATGCTCAATTCAACGTCCTTTTCCTCTTTTTTCCTGATATATCTGTCAAATTTATAATCCGTAAGATCAAGTCCTTCGACAATTGCCTTTATTTCTGTCTCGCTTTCAAGAGGAACTTCAATTGTTGCAATGCTTTCCTTCTTTAACTTGAGAGTTCTGCAGACAACAGAATAGGAACGCCTTAAATCCTCTGCTTCGTATCGTTCCTTCAATCCAATCAAAAGGATTTTTTCATTCCCAATCTTGAAAAACAATGGTTCTTCCTTCTTTCCTTCAAAATTATATGACTTTGCTTCGCTTTTTGCTTTTTCTTTCACTTCTTTGTTCTTTTTGTCGTCAAAAAAGCAGAGTTTTCCCTTCTCAGAATAAACGGGAAGCACCAATACTCCCTTATTAGAATTGATGTCTATCTTCATGGTGTCTCTGTCTCCTCATTTCTTTATAAATTTACTGGGAAATTGCTTTCAAAATGTTTATAAATAAAACAACATATGTATTTACATGGTAAAATTTAACTGCACGAACTGCGGATATTCTTTTACCCCAAAAGGGGAAAATAAGAGCATGCCTCCAAAGATTTGTCCGTACTGCAACAAGCGTGAAACCGTTGAGCGGCAAAAAACAGCTGGTGAGCTCCTTGATGAGTTTACTTCTGACAGCAGGGAATAGTTTCTTATATCTGGAATTTTGCTCCCTGTATGTTTGCGATGTTTTGAAGGTAGTTTGTTGACGTCTTTGCGCCAGTGGTTCTTCTTATCTCTTCTTTTACTCGCCTTAACGCATTATTGAGTCGCTCAGGGAGTTCTTCCTCGTCATGCTCAAATCTCACCATCACTATGTCGTCAAGAAAGTTTGTTCCTGTTTTCGCGTTGTTTTCTTTCGCGATTTTTCTCACTTCGCTTATTATCTGTTCAGTAAGCTCCTCTGTGTTAAAATCAGAATTTAGATCCTTGTCGATGAACTTCTCTTTTGAACCATCAGTGAAATTAATCCTGATTGTTATGCTGTCTCTTGCATATTTTTGTATGACGACGGATGTGAACTTGACAGGAATTACAATCATAACAAAAAGAATGAGAAAAGAAGTTTATAAACATTATCTAATAGTTGAAATCTTTGTTCGCATGATCGCGAATTGCCTGTTGCTGAACAGAATATGGGAGTTTTTTCCAATTATCTACAAGTTTTTCTGATTGCTTTATGCCTGCATAAAGAATAACACCACCTATTAATACGCCTGCCACAAGAACTGTTTTCTCAAGCGGCGATAGTTTCGGCTGTTTCATGAAATATCTGTTTTCGAGATTGTCTACTGGATAATGTGTGTTCATTTGAGTGAGTTGACTGTTTTTATCATATCATCTATGTTGCTTTGCGTAATGTCGCTCTTCCCGACGCATGGCTCAATATTTGTTAGATACTCAAGGCACTGTTTTTTTGCCTCTTTTGTATTGTTGATATTTTTCATGATTATGTTGTTTAATATGATGTTCGCATCAATCGAGTCAGGGCATCCTGTCTGCATTGGTCTTTCTGCATTAGCGTGCTGGCGTATTGTCTGCTGCTGAACGGCGTATGGAAGTTTTCCCCATTTGTTAGTTAATCTGTTCGAATTTGTTATTCCTAAATATGCAATTCCTATGAGCATGCCTATTCCTGTTCCAAATGCTATTTTGTTCAATGAAACTTTTGTATTGTCGTATTGTTCTAGGTTTTTCCCTTTGTAGTATGTGCTCATTGTTTGTTCACCTATGCTGCTGCCGCACTTTGCGGAAATGGTTTTTTGGATTTTTCCTCAGTTCGTTTGCGTATTGAGCCAGCACTTGTTCCAATTCTCGTTGATTTATCTCATATTCTTTCAATGCTTTCTGATATGAAACGGTGTCTTTTTCAGTCTGTCTTGCAAGTTTTTGTTCTATCTGTTCACTCAAAACGACAGGGTTACGTACTGTATTTATGGAATATCTTTGAATCGATAGGAAAGGATTTCCTTCCCCTGGCTCATACCGGACTCGATTTAATGAAGGTGTATTTGATTTGAAAAATTTGTCTGCAATGGATTCTGAGACACGAATATTGTCAGAAACACCATAGACACAGACTTCTTTCCATTTGAAACCACCTATGCCGATGATATCCTGTTCTTTCCTTATCGCTATCATATATGAAGGGAGTTTTTCTCCATCTTTATCTGTTATGTAAGTAACGTGAGCATCACCAATAGCGACCATTTCAGTCAGATTTTGTCTTGTTTCGTTTTCTACATTCATTTTAAGTCCTCTTTGCCTCTTAAACGGGCATATACCTTGGAAGGTACTACTCCTATATAAACCTTTCTATTTGTTACTACTATTAAGTAATTAAACAAACTAGCATAAAACCGCCACTAGAGATATTTTAAGGCATTATTTCTTCTTCAACAACCCAGAATATGCAACAACGGCGAATATGACTATTATCACCCAAAACAGCAAAACTGATATCTTTTTCAGTGCAAAAAGAACCATATTAGCGATTAGCAAAACAATCATAAAAAGAACTAAACCTTGAATAAACTTTGATTGTTTCATTTGATTTTCTTGTAACCCACCCATATCAATATAGCAAGCACAACGCCAAGTATTATCACTCTGATAATGTTGCTGAACCTGTCCCAATATTGCACCGTTGCAAAGAACAGATTAATGACAGCTCCAAGAAGGAATCCTGCGCTGACGCTTTCAACAACAATCGCAACACCAAGAACCAATCCGATCAATCCAGCGATTATTTTTGTGATGAATGCAGCATTATCGTAGGCAGTTTGGGCTAAATTGTACTGATTTCCGCAAACAAAATCGGAATTGCAGTATCCTGTTGGCTGCTGTGATGCATTAGAATTTGTTTCTATCCATTGTCCGCCATTTGCTATGCAAGTGTCGTTTGTACCTTGATTGATGACTGGTTGTGCGCTTGGTTTGCAATATTTATTGTAATCCGGCTGGTTAAACACAGCAGATATTGCATAATTCACGAATAATACGAAGATTATAGCGATTCCTATCGCCAAGAACCATTTTTTTACTTTGTTTGGTTTCTTTTGCTGTACTTTCATATTTTCTTATTTTGTGTTGTTTATTTTTAAATGCTCGTATTTTCAAATCACATTCAAAAAGTGAATTTTGTTTTTTTAATTTTATTTCATTTATTTTACGACGAGATATTTTTTTATTAAACTTTTTTTTGTCACGATGTTTTGTTTTGTAGAAATTAAAAAAACTTTTCACAAAAATTTTAGAAATGATGAGCTGTTAGGTTAAAGGGATCTATTTAAATAGTTCTTATTCTTTTGCTTAAATATGATTAGTGGTGGTGAAGGGGGATCAAATACCCTGTCTGGATTAAAATTTGAGCAAAGATTAGACCTTAGAACTGTTTTTAGTAAATTGAATGGGTATAAAGTTGCTGGAAATGACTTATTCTTTAATGATAAATTAATTGCTTCATTTTACAAGAAACATGAAGTATATGATGTGTTGTTAGGTCTTAAATTGAAAATTTATGATGCAAAGTCAAGACTTTCAAAAAAACTTCTACCTGATGAAACAATCTTTGTTCTTTCAGCTAAGACTCTTTTCATAATAGAAATGAAGTTTCAAGAGGTTGCAGGATCTGTTGATGAAAAGCTACAAACCTGCGATTTTAAAAAGAAGGAATATATTAAACTATTTTCAAATACAGGAATTAAGATTGAATATGTTTATATTTTAAGCAAATGGTTTAAATCAGCGGAATATAAAGATGTTTTAGAATATATTAAATCAGTTGATTGTCATTATTTCTTTGAAGAATTACCATTGGAATTTCTAGGGCTTCCATTACCTAAGAAGTAAAGTTTCCTGTGCTAGTCTTTTCTTTGCTATCTCTAGATATTTTTTGTTATTGTCTATACCTATTGAATTTCTCCCAAGCAGTTTAGCCACTACAGAAGTTGTGCCAGAGCCGACAAAAGGATCAAGAACTAAGTCATTTGGTTTTGAAGATGATAAAATAATCCTTCTGAGTAATTCAATCGGCTTCTGTGTGGGATGAACTCCTGCCCATTTTTCTTTTGGCGATGTAAGAGCAATACTCCAGACATTTCTAGTTTGTTTTCCTTTTGGATTTATGCTATCAAAAATCTTGTTTTTGGTATCTTCGTAGTTAAATGTCCATTTTGTTTTGGAATGATTTTTAACAGCCCATATTAAATGCTCTGTGCTTTCTGTGAACATTCTGCATGTTATATTTGGCTGTGCATTTGGCTTAAACCAAACAATGCTATTATTTATTTTAGCATCTAAATGCTGTAAAATAAATCCTAGTTGGTAAATATTATGGAATGAACCACATACCCAGAAGCTGCCACCATGCTTCAAAACTCGCCAACATTCTGTTATCCATTCTATATTAAATTTAAAAAAATCATCTTTTGAAAAAATATCCCATGCTTCTTGAAGCGTTACGTGTTTGCTATATGGTGAGTCTAATCCTGTTTTCTTTGCTAGTCCATAAGGTGGATCTGCAAAAATCAAGTCTACTGATTCATCAGGTAGTTTCTTTAATTCTTCTAAACAATCCCCGTAAACTATCTTGTGTTCTGTTTTCATCTAATCCTTTTTCTTTTGTCTTGGTTTATTCCAATAAGGTGACTTACATTTTGGGCATACTGTTGGTTCTTGCTTTATGTCGTGTGGTACCCATTCGTGACCACAACGTTCACATTTAAAGCCTTTTTGCTTTATTTCTATTAATCCCATAATATCATATATACTAATATGGTATATAAATCTTTCGTATATTACTAGAAACGTAAGATTTATATATAAGCTATACTTATATAATAATATACTAATAAGGTATATAACATGGAAAACCAAACAAAATGCCCAAAATGTCAAAGCAAAGACATAAAGAAACGAGGAATGAGAAAGACACAGAATAGGGGTTTAATACAGAGATATGAATGTAAATCTTGTAAAACTGCTTTTGTAAAAGATGATGGTTTCTTTAGAATGAGAAATAGCCCTGAAAAGATTACTGACGGCATAGACCTTTATTTCAGCAATCTTTCAAGCAGGAAAGTAAGAAATCATTTCAGAAGGCATTACCCACATAATGCTTCTCATGTAAGCGTATTGGATTGGTGTAGAAAGTATGTTTTGAAAGTTCAGAAATATACTGATAACTTAAAACCAATTCTTGAAGGTAATTTTTATGCCGATGAAACCGAATTGGACTGCGAAGGCAGAAAAGATAAATTTTGGTGTGCTATTGATTATGGAACGAGATTTATTTCAGGAATACACTATAGCATTACTGCCAATGTTGAGGAAGCAGTAGATTTCTTAAAAAAGACAACAAAGAATGGATTGCCAAGATATATTCAAACTGATGCCGCATTATTCTATCCAAAAGCCATGAGAAGAATTTTCTCTTCTAATAGAGCAACACGTGTTGACCATGGTGGCTCAAGACTTAAGGTAGAACATAGAGTAAATAATGTCAGAAAATCAAAAGTTCATAATGTTAGAATTGAAACAGTTTTCAGCAAGATAAAAGACAGAGTAAGAAATTTTAGAACGTTAAAAGCGCTTTGGTCAGCTCCTATTTTAATGCAGGGAATTGTTTTACAGCATAACTTTATTGAAGCTCACACAACAACAGGAAGAGTTCCTTGCGAATTAGCAGGATTAAGACTTGAAACAGGCGAGAATAGGTGGTTGGGTTTGATTAGATTGGCTTCTGAACAGAAGTTTTGTCGGGATTATGTCAAAAAGAATAATTAGAAACATTTTTGAATTCAGTATGATTTTATATTTTCAAGCAAAAAATGCTTAAACAGCATGGCGATTTCTAAACGAAACGCCTACTGTTTGCCTATTCACAACTCACGAGTATCACAATTCACAAAAATAGTTTCGCCGATTCGGCGAGGGCAAACCAGTAGGGATTATTTGCACGAACCGATGTGTGAAAATGTTTAAGTAGCTCACGCGACGAGTGAATGGGGGATTTAGAGTTGATTCTAAATTCCTGAAAAAAAGAAAAAGGGCGGCTAGATTAGTTGGATAGATCGCCAGTCCGCTAAATTGGAGATCGGGGGTTCAAGTCCCCTGCCGCCTACTTTTTTCGAATAAATATGGCGTCCGTCGTCCAATCGTAGGATTTCGGTCTTGTACGCCGAAGATCTGAGTTCAAATCTCGGCGGACGCCCAGTTTTTTTGTTCGTGAAAGCGAAGTGGATAGTTCTGTCATGTGGAGTTATTTTTTTGACTAAAACTGCATCCCCCACAATAGAGGTAATTTTAACATATATATAAATCTTATGCTAATATCTTCACTCGTAAATAGTAAAGGGGCATTAAAATTATGACCACCGGTCACACCCTTTTCTGACAAAAATATCACCTCTATAGACATTTTAGTAACCTTCTTTTTTTAAATCTTTTTCTTTTTCAAGTTTTTTTAATCCAACTCTCAAAAATGAACTTTCTTTAATTTGTAAAAATTCTGCTTCATCTTTTGGAATCCAAATAACAAAACTCCCTCGTGATTTTACTACTTTTTTAATAAAAACAGAATCAAAATTTGCAGTTACATTTTCATCTTGCATGGTTTTACATAGCAATACATAGTAATAAAACTTTCGGTTTTCGATTCTTTTATTAACACTTATTTCAGCTATAATCTCTGGGGGTGAATTTAATGGAATCAAAAACTGAAAAAGGAACAAACAAGATTCTTGCCGCAGTAACTATGGTGGGTGCATCAGTAGCATTTCCACCAGCAGCTTTACCTTGTGGCATAGCCGCAGTTGGTTTTGTTGTAAGTGCATTTATTGATTTTTGGGGGAAAAAATAATTCCTCTTTTTTTCTATTTTTTTAAATAGATCCCTTTAACCTAACAGCACAAGAAATGAAAATGTTTTTATACTTCGGATAATTAACGTGCATTACACGAAATATTTTTTCGTGAGGTGAAAACAAATGGCTAAGAAAAGAGCAAAAAGAAAGGCTTCTAAGAAGTCCAAACGAAGAAAATCAAAGAAAAGGAGATAAATCCTTGAAGCTGCCTGGAACGGCAGCATTTTCTAATCATTTTTTGGTAATGTTTTTATACCTTTTTCATGTAAATGTATGAATGGACGAGATAGAGCTGGCAAAAAACACGGAAATATGCAAGAATTGCAAGAATATCGTCATTGGAAAAGGAAATTTGCATGCAAACATACTCTTCGTGGGCGAATCGCCAGGAAGAAACGAGGATGAGCAAGGACTTCCATTTGTTGGCGCAGCTGGAAAGAACCTTGACAAGCTTCTTGCCGAAGTTGGATTAGGTCTTGATGATATATACATAACAAACATCCTGAAGTGCAGGCCTCCTGAGAACAGGGATCCGTTGCCAGATGAAATAAAAGCACACACTCCTTGGCTGATGAAGCAAATCAGGGAAATGAAGCCGAAAGTAATATGCTCTTTGGGGAATTATGCGACAAAATTCTTCCTAGCAGGTTGCAATCCTGATCTTATGGACAAGCAGCCAGGAATTACAACGGTCCACGGAAAGGTAAAGATGATTGAAATAGACGGAATGAAGATAAAATTGATCCCATTGTTCCATCCGGCAGCTATAATTTACAACAGGAATCTTATCGTCGAATGGGAGAAGGACATGGCCATCGTCAAGGGAGAACTTTCCCAAAAAACACTTATCTAATCTTTCTTTATTATCTTCGGATATATTCCGGGTTCCATGAACACGGCATCAACTAATGCGCAAACTCCTTTTTCCTTCATCATCAGCTCGTTCGAGTTCATCTTTGCCTTTCCTATCGCGACAAGCTCGTCTTTCAATGTCATTATTGCAACGATATCGTTGTATTTTATCTCGCTTTCGAGCTTTGCGACACCTGGAGCGTTCAATGCGGATCCGTGGCACAAAGAATCCACCGCATAATCGGAAATCCACATTTTTGGAAGATGCGCAACAGCATTTTCTATGCGCTGTATGCATTTTCTCAAATAATTCTCGTTGTTGTCTTCCTTCCAGAATATGTAAGCATCCTGCAGCTCCTGCAATGTGACGAGCGTGCTCTCGTTGAACGGGCCTGCTTTTGTCCTTCTAAGCTCGGCCATGTGCCCATTCGTCCCCAATTTCTTCCCGATGTCAGTGCATAATTTTCTTATGTATGTTCCTGCCTCGCACCCGACCTTGAACAAAACATCCTGGCCGTCAATCTCGAGAATATCTATGTAATATATGTCCCTCTCGCGTACTTCTCTTTTCACTGCGCTTTTTAACGGAGGCAATTGCGATATTGTCCCCAAAAAACTTTCGATTGCTTTTCTTATGCGTTCTTCGGAAATTGGAGTATGAAGATGCATTATGCAAACATATTCCTTTCCTGCAGTGAGAAGTCCTTGGACAACTTTGGTCGCTCTTCCGAGAGCAACAGCAAGCACCCCGGTAACGTTAGGATCCAACGTTCCTGAATGTCCGGCTTTGTTGATGTGAAGGATTTGCTTAACATATGCAGAAACTTGATGACTCGTCGGGCCGGCAGGCTTGTCTATGTTTACGACCCCGTACTCTATTAGTTTTTCTATCGGCCTTTCTTCGGGATTGATTCCAAATTTTCCAGATGTCTCTGTTTCTTTCTTTATCAGAACAGTTCTCTTGATTGTTTCAAATGGTAATTCACTCATCTTACACTCTCGTATGGGTTTTTGAGCAGTAAGAATTAATTCTTGTTCTTGTGGTGCGCCTGTTGAGTTCCGGTCGCCACCTTTCGTTCTTTTTCTGTTGTTGATTTTAGTTCCTTGGAATTATCGTGTCCTTCATGGCTATGCTCTTCCTGAGGAACGTGTGTTATCGCTTCTTTGTTGTGCTCTTCCTTTGCAACTTCTTCTTTTCCAGTTATCTTCTCTTTGAGCTGCTCTAATTTTGATTTTTCCTGTTTTACTTCTTTTCTCTTCTCGATGTATTGGTGTCCGAACAATTCTGCCTTGACAATGCCTTTATCATCTTTCGTTACAGTTACTTTGATCTTGCCAGGCGGATTCTTTATCCCGTTTTCCCACATAGCGCGGTTCAACACTTCGCCAATCTTCACGTCCTTGGACTTCATGTGTTTTTCAAGGAATATTCTCACTGTACTCACTGCTTTCTTCGCTCTCTTGTATCTAGGAGATTTATTCACCTGCTTTCGCAACGGAATTATGTATGTTCGTTCTAATATTGCCATTTTACTTCCTTAATTTTGTCTTTCTCCAGCTTCTTTTTACAAATGTCTTTCTTCCTGGATGGATTCTCCTTGTTTTTCCAAAAATCTTGGGTATGATCCAGAAAGGAGCCCATCTTGTCCTTCGCCCTTCTTTGGCTAATTTCATTTTCCTTCCTGAAGTCATGTATCTTGCCATTATTGTGTCTTCTTTGCCTCTGTTGATATCTGCGTCGCTACTAATTCAAGCAATTTCATTCCAGCAGGAGTAACGACTCTGCCTTTGTACAATCCTTTCTGGACATGTTTGATCAATCCTGCCTTTTCCAGTTGCTGAAGGCTTTTTCTTGCTATGTTTCCTGAACCTTTTTTGAATCTTTCAGGCTGATAGCCCATGTTTTTTCTTCCGCCATATTTTGTCCTTAGCGTGTTCACGCCGACAGGACCTTGAATATATACTGTCCTAAGAATTGCTGCCAATCTTTGGTACCACCAGTTTTCGTCCATCGGCGGCCTCTCTTTGTGAGTGCCAGTCTTTACGAATTTGGCCCATACTGGAGGTTTGCATTCAGCCTTGTTTTGTAGCTCCTGCGCAAGCCTTTTGATAAGTTCATTTGGATTAACACTGTGTATAATCTCCATGGTTCTTTTGCTCTAGTGCTTCTTTATAAAGGTTTTGGCAGTCAATCTTATATACATGTTATATTTCGATGAAGCATGGATAACATACCTGGTGTGGAGACACCCATTACCTCTTCTGAAAAATATAAATCACTTGCATACGGTTTCGGTATAGGTCTTGCGCACGCCGCAGCAGCGACAATATCCCTTCCTGTTTATTTTGGATATGTTGCAGGAAAGAAAAAGAAAAAACAAAATCCATTGATTGGGGCTTTTGCTGGATGGGTTATAGTTAATGTTCTTTCTGTCGGTGTTCTGCAGCATAAGGAACATAACCTTATGATATATGATTCACCTCATGTGAAAATATCCCAACGCAACGACATTGGCGCTTCTCAAGATAAGAACTCGAATCTTGGCGCAAGAATTGGAGAAGGATTGCTTTCTTTCGCAACTAACGCTCCACTTTATCGAGCCATTAGACTAAATGCAGGATTTCCAAGTACTGATGTAGAAGTTTATGCGAAGGATGATAATTCTTCAATTAAAGGAAAATATTCTTTTCCCGGAAGAACAAACCACATAGATTCGATATTAATTGAAAACAAAGATCCTGTTGAGTTCATAGTAAATAATTCCTTGTTTAATTCACCTGCTGCGAACAAGAAATATGACGGATTATGCAAGCATATCTTCGAACTAGAGAAACAGAAAGCATCATTGAGCGAAGAGCAGGATTTCTCCTTTTGAATTTTTCAATCTCGCTTGAACAGTTTTCTTAATTCGTCTTTGGCTTTCTCAAGCACTTTTTTTCTGTTCGCAGAGATGTTCTTTCCAGCTCGGTTGATGTAGAAATTCAGCATAGACATGGCTGAACGGAACGAATCTGTTTTTTTTCTTGCGCTTTCTTCTGCAGAGCGTTTCAATGACATGGCGATTGCACGAGGACTTGACTTCGTGAAGACTCCCTGTTCCAGATCAAGCGAATTGCTTTCTGTAGTTACTCTTCCTGACCAATATTTTGCAGCCTTTTTCATGATATTATCTTGACATTGTCCAATTCCCTGAAATCATTGTCTGCCGTTATCAATTCTGCATCGGCAAATTGCGCTGTAGCATAAATCAATGAATCAACAGCTCCAAGTCCATGATCGATAGATACATCCGCTGCATTTTCTGCAAGAATAATCCCTGGTGCAATTATGACAGAACTCCTTTTCTTCAAGAAAGTCAGGAATGTTTCATAGTCTTTTTTTGCTTTTTTAAGGCGTTTTTTTATCTCAAAGAGCGAAATCGATGACGTGACAATTGATGATTCCGAATCGATTATGTTTTTCATTTCGATGCTTTCCGCAAAATAATATGCAAGCCATGCTGACGAATCAAGGCATTTAGTATCTGTCACTTTTGTCCCTCAGGTCTTTCAATATTTCTTTCAACGGCATCTTCCCGCCGGCTCCATACATAGATTTTTCAGGTTTTTTTGTTTTTGCAATCAGTGTCCTGATTACGTCGTCAAAATTAGGTGAGTTAAGCTCTTCTTTTACCTGCTCAAGCATATCTTTTGTTTCTTCCTTAACCGCTATTGATGTTGTCATATTTCATATATTATAATTTATAGATTATAAATGTTTCGGTTGTTTTGTTACTTCTTTAAAGTAGTAAAATATATAAATAACCCATACATACCGTATGTATAAAATGGGGGAAAAGCAGTTTATCATAACGAAGAAAGTAGCCAAGCACGGCTCACAGTCGATTATAGTAGTTCCACGAGTTCTTGAGCAGCATCTTAAGCCAAAAACATTGGTCAAGGTAACAATCGACATATTGGAGGATGCGCCATGACGCCTGTCGAAGTTTCAGAAAAGAAACAAACAGAACTAAAGGAAACTCATCTATTAAATGATTGGGAAGCAGAAAGAGATGGAAGTAAAATAAAATATGCTCTTGATAAATTAGAAGAAAGGGGCATTAGGAAATTCAGCGATGACAGATACGAATTAACAAAATTCTTGGGAGAAGGACAATGGGGAGTTGTATGTGAAGCACATGATAATACTTTGGATATGGATGTCGCTTTGAAAATTCTTGCTCCAACAGAATTGGCCAAAAGGCAAATGAAACACAGAAAACTAAACATGGAGAAAATTGTAAAAAATGAAGCAGGAAAACTTATTCCTTGTTCAAATGTCGTTCCGCGATCGTATGGAAAAGATAAACTTGGAAATAATTATATCGTCATGGATGTTTATGAGAATGATCTTGCCGAGGAATTAGGAGAGAAAGAGGGTGATGATTTCAGGTTATCATTAAATAACAAATCACTTAAACTAGATGATATTCTCGAGATTTCAACAGATATTGCAACCGGATTAGCTGAAATCCATGAAAAGCATGAGAGGGTCCATGGTGATTTGAAGCCAGCAAATGTGCAAAAGAAATATGGTCACTGGTTCATCAATGATTTAGGAACGTCGCAAAGCATATTCGGAAGAACAGGATCTCCTAGGGACAATATGGGAGAAATATGTACAAGAGCACCAGAATGCGCATCATGTTCTTCGAAACCGACGAAGGAATCTGATGTCTGGTCATTTGGTTCATTGATGTACAGGATGTTCTCGGGAGAATATATTCTTGAAGACGAATTGAGGAAGGGTGATAATCCTGAGAGCACGTTGATTGAATTGAACAAGAAACTGGAAAACGATGAGGACTACAGAGAAGAATTTGTTAAAAAAATTAACAAAAAGATAAAAAAGAACGTTCCTAGGCAACTTAGGTCTTTCATTCAAAAAGCGCTAAATATTGATCCTGATAAGAGACAATGCGATGGAGAGCGCTTGCAGAGCGAACTACAGAAAATAAGAGAAAACATGAATTTGTCCAAACAGATGGCAAAGAAATTAAGAATGTTTGGGTATCCTGCTGCTGCCATAGCAATCCTATGGGCTTGGGGGAAATTCATTCAAACTTCAACCAATGTTTCTATGCCTTCAAATCCATCAAGAGCGATCTATATGCCGGCGCCGAATACGGATCAAAAGCCAATTAGTTTTGTCTATAGTGAAGAGAACATTCCTTCCCATCCAAGATATTTGGGATTGATGTTCGAAGGACCTCCAAGTTTGTTCGTGGGAATGTCATCCGAAGGGAAAAAATACATTGAAAATTTATTGGATGCATATGAAAAAGCAGCTAAAGTCGAAAGAATTTATATGGATAGGAATGGGATGATTACTGATGCACAATATCAAATGTGGCAATCATACGGTCCTCATGACGCAATCGGAACTTCTCAGGTCCCGCCAGAATTTGCAATGCCCGAGAAATCCATTGAATATGGACTTAGTGCAGGCGAAATTAAAGATTCAAGCAGCGTTTATGCAAATAGGGCGACAGATAAGAAAATAAATTATGTTGATTTGGAAAAAGCACTGACTATTGCAAGAATTGGATTGCCTGCTTACGCGGAAGCAGTTGAAGAGAAAGGCCCAAAATTTGCCAATTACATTAATGCAAGCAATATAAATCAAAAAGACAGTGAATTCATAAAAACTTGGCTGTCATATGCGATGGGAAAAGAACAAATAGATGACGTTGAATTGGCCACTCTAAAAGACGCAAAAGAACATTCTAAAGAGAAATACGATGAAGTTAAGGAGAGATTTGAACGATCAAAATGATGTCTCAATTATTTCAGCGAGAATCGGGCTCGTTCCAATCTGAATCAACCTGAATATCTCTCTAATTGATGCATAAATCATAGCATTTTTTCCGTTTTCTATCAGTTTTGGCAGTTTTTTCAAGTAATATTCATCTCTTGTCCTGTTTATGTCATGAATTAACTTGATGTCCTTGTTGAAATAAGCATTATAGAACATGTCGAAGTATTTTGTGATATCATTCACTATTGCCAGAGAAGGATCCTTCTCTATTTTATTCTCTGCAACATATTTATACAGATAATACGTCGAATGGCTTATGTGCATAAGGAATGTGAATAGTTCCCACTCCAGGATGGATTTTCTTTCTATCTTCTCTTTTGTAAGGATTCTCCTGCAGAATAAGATATATCTGTCTTCCTGGTCTCGCAATGTCTCGATTTCGTTGATATGAATGAAAGAATAATTTGCGAAATCGTTTATGGTGATATTCTGCATCTCTTTTATTATCAGGAATATTCTCCTCAACATGACTTCATATTTCTCTTCGGTCGGTTCAGATATATTCTCGAGCGTGCATGATTTATCTGTATGTTCCGTGACTTCCATGCCAAGAAGTAGATTCTGCGCGGCAAATTGAGCTTCCTTCAAAACACCTGGGTCTATGTTCGTCAAGCGAATCTTGTCAAATCCTCTCCTGTATGCATGAGTGAGCAGGTTTCTCACGTTCTTTCTGTTTTGGTTGTCTATGTTTATGGTCAGTTCCTTCTTTCCTTTCACCTGGCTGCCTATTGTCAAAGTGGTATCTGTCTCGTCTATTGTAACTTTGTCTCCTCCTTTAAGGCCTTTTTTTGTGACCCATTCCTTTGGCAGGTAGATAGTATAGCCTCCAAGCCCTTGTTTGATTAGCTTTCTTTCCATGGCTGTTTTTATGGTTTGTTTATATATAAATTTATTGAAATTGATATTATTAATATCATTCATATCAGATAAATATTAAACTGATTAATTCTCTACTTGAAAATAGTAACTAATGGGGGACAAAATGAAAAACACAATAAAAAATACATTATTCGGATTGGTGATGATAGCGACTCCTGTGTACGCAGGAAACTCGATAGAAGTACTTACTGGAAACAATACTGCTTTTATCGATTTGAAGACAAACAACAAGATTGAGGACATACTTCTCTTGACTGAGGCAAAGCCAGTCTTTGACTATAAAGGAAATCTCAACGATAGCTATGCCTACTGCTTTGATGTCATGTATGGAAAGGACTTGGGTCCTACACTTGAACTTCAAGCACCAACAGCATTTGGAATTCTTCCAAGACTTGGAGTTTTCGCACAGCAAACAGAAGGAAATCTCTACGGATATGTGCAGGCAACAGCAAGCACGCATGACGTAGTAGAGATAGATCCAATGATAGTTTACAAGCCAAAGATTGGCGATGTTAAACTTGACATATCAGATTCATCCTTGATTAATATTGCAAACAACGGAAACAAATCTGGAGTATCCAAGAACAGAGTTGGAGTGGATATCGGAAAATATACACTATCTATGGGATTGGACATAAACTTCGCAGATGGAACAAAACCTAAATGCAACATAGGTCCATCGATAATGGCGAGGTTCTGAGGAGGAAAAGATGAGCGATAAATTAACACCACAGCAACTTCGCGAGAAATTTGTTGACTTAGATAAAAGAATCAGTGCAGGAGAATACTTCAATACACATCGCGTTTATGTAAGAAGCATGGCATTTCAGTTTTTTGGGGAATACATGCCGCAATATGATTCTCTGTCAAAAGAAGAAAGAGAAGAATTCGGAGTGAACGTAGTCGATCTCACTAAGAAAGTAAGCGAACTTTTCAAATCTAATCAATGAGTGTTTAGCGGAGAAACAAAATGGAAACAAAGGAAACATTGCAAAAACCACTTACGGAAATTGTAAAAAATTACGAGAAACCGCAAGATAAGTACAGAACAGTAAGGCAAAACTATCTTCCCGTTCAAAATAAAGTTTTTGCTTATAGAAACATCAGAAGATAAATGAAGTGAACAAAAATGAAAAACCTTGAGGAACTCGCAAAAGAGGCAAAGCAAAAAGCAGAATTCAGTGAAATAATAATTGTGCCTCTTGGTTTTCCTAAAGGAATACTGCATAATTTGGATATGTTGAGGAACTACTGCAATAGCAATCATTTTGATTTTGCACAAGTACGCGAAGGAGATTATTATGTTGCATTGACTAGGTTTGGAAAAGGAACGCAGAAAATAATCTATGACAAACAAGGAAATTACGAAGGAATGAGTAGCGCATTTGATGTCGAAACGAACGGGCAGCAATTGCCAACTCGATTTGGAGAAAGAAAATGATGCGAACAATTTCAAATTGGATTGATAAAAGAAAGAAAGTGTTTGATGAAAAAATTGATTTTTCAGAGGTTCAAAGCATATTGTCCGAACTGAAACCTGAAACAAAAATAAATGTCAATTATCATAAATTTTCTGTTAATTTCAAATTTAAAGATAAAACTCCAAGTGACATTTCCGAATTCATAGAAAATGAATTCAGACAACGTACTGGGTATTACTGTTTTGGAAATCATCAAGTGTTTTCCGGAAATGGAGTGGAAAGACATTATCTTGATTTGAAACGTGGCGATGTAAACGTATCGATTGGTGATGATAAATTTATGGACAGTCCAGACAAGTATGTAACGCTTGACTATATCTTGAAGAATGAGGGGAAATAAAATGAGGTTCACATTTTCAACCGAACCAATTTATACAAAAAGGCAAGTAGAGGAAATTCTGAGGATATGCGCCTCGATCAGTATTTCTCTGGAAGATATGTGCAATATGGAGAAAGACAGAAATGAAAAAAACACTATCTGTCTCCATATATTATACGATTCGCTGAATGAGCTCAAACGTAAATTTCCAATAAATAAAATACAGGTCGGGAAATGTTTCTGGTATGATGAGTTAGAAAAAAGAATAAATAAGGATTACCTTGATTTCGGGAAAAACGAAAAGGAAGCACAAAAATGAATGAATATTTTGTCGTTGAAAGAATACGAACTTATGGTTGTATTGGTGCATATCAAAATCTTTTGAAGGGATTCATTAAAGCCGATTCTCCTGAAGATGCTATGATTCCCGTTATTAAGAACGAGGATGCATGGTGTCTTAGTGAAGAACACATTAGACAAGGGTACATAAAAGAATCAGATGTCAAAACAGGAGATAAACTCGATAAACTTGAAGCATATGTTGATGCAAATGCTTATCACAGAAATGAGAAACCAATCGCTATCTTAGAAGGAGATAAATTGGCTGATTTTGTTGTCAAAGAACTAGAGAGACGTAAAATTGCGAGAATACTGATGAAGCGTATGAGAAAAAAGGAGAAGGTAAAATGAAATTAACTGAAGCGCAGAAAAAACAAGTTGCGATACAACTAGAGAGGCATAATAGATCTACTACTACCTGCAAAATTGTGCTTGATAAAAATCCAGATCTTGATTTAATTATTGAACGCGGCGTTTTTGCCTCGGATATTATGAGTTCAGGAGTTCTTCTTGCGCAATATTTATATGAAAATAAAGATTTGTATCTGGGAAAAACATGTCTTGATGTTGGATGCGGTGCTGGAACTCAGGGGCTTGTTATGGCTATATATGGTGCAAAATATGTTGATTTTAGCGATATAAATCCAAACGCAATCAAAAATACGCAAGAAAACATACGAAGACATAATTTGAGTAAGATCTGCAAGACATACAAGAGTAATTTATTTGAAAATATTCAAGGAAAATATGACATAATTGTTTTTAATCATCCATTCTTCCCTGAAGAGGCCAAAAATTTTGGAAAAAGTATTTTCAAGGACGAAATGTTGAGAAAAAGTATGCTTGGCGGAACGAATACGCTCAAACAATTTCTCAAAGAACTAAGAACTCATTTTGCTGATGAAGATAGCATATATATTACTCCGTACTTTCATTTCGCTGGAAAAGAAAATGACCCTGCAACACACGTTGATAAATATGGATTGGTAATTGTTAAAGAAAAGAGAATAAAATCAGACAAAGGTCTTCAGTTAGGAGATTTTTCTTTGTATCAAATAAAACAAAAAAGTGATGAAAAATGACAAACGAAAAATACATGGACAGAAAAGAAGTAAGAGAGCAATTAGAGGGGTTGATTAGGGCGACAGATTATACTGATTTTTGTCTTAATTGTGTAAGTGAAGAACGCAGACTTCAAAATAGAGAAGAATACTTTGGTGTATTGATAGAGCTGAATAATCTCGGTGTAACGAGAGAAGAAATAAATTCGTACAGATTAGATGCGCGGTTTGGAACAAACAACCTTTCTGGATGTATTGGTAAAGATGATTTATTTTATGTTGTTGCAGACATTTTAAACAAAAAAGGACTTTTGAAAAAAGTGCAAGGAGAATAAAATGACAAACGAACAAAAAACAATAGAACAGAAAATTAGTGAATTTCAGAGAGAATTGGCTTTAATTTATCAAAACGCCGGTTCACGTCAAGCTATTGAAAGTCAGTGTCTTAATTGCATATTTACTGATGGCGGCAGGCATGGTTCCGGAGTTTATGCTCCTGGAGAAAGTACAAAAAACAGCGTTTATGGTGCAATAAGGAGAGTCGGTGTCGATCCAAAAACGATTGAAGAACAACTTGGACATGAATATTTATTTGATGACTGCATCATGGCAAGAGAACTAGTTGCCATTGTTCAGAAAAATCTAGAAGGCCAATAATCCCGTCACAATCCTTATATATTACTTCTTAATTAGTTTTTACTGTCATTAGCGTACTTGAATGATAACATATAAGCAAAAGCCGGATACAGATGATTCTATCTTCTCTACATTGAACCCTATCGTTTCGAATTGGTTCAGGAACAAGTTCAAGACGTTCTCGGATCCGCAAAAGCTTGCCATCATAGACATAAATTCAAGGAAGAATATATTAGTTTCTGCAAGTACCGGTTCCGGTAAGACGTTGACGGCCTTTCTATCAATTCTTAATCATCTGATAGACTGCAGCGAAAAAAAAATATTGGAAGACAAGGTCTATGTCGTCTACATTTCTCCTTTGAAGGCACTGAACAATGACGTCCAAAAAAATCTGCTTGAGCCGTTGCATGAGATGGAAGAGCAGACTGGAAAGAAATTCGGAATACGAGTCGCAGTGCGTACAGGAGACACGACGCAGTCAGAAAAATCGGCGATGCTCAAAAACTCTCCGCACATACTCATAACAACTCCTGAGTCATTGGCAATAATGCTGTCGTCTATAAAATTTATAGAGCACATCAAGCGCGTCGATTGGTTTATTGCGGATGAGATACATGCATTGGCAGAGAACAAGCGAGGCGTTCATCTTAGCATCTCTATGGAAAGGTTGCAGAGATTAAGCCCAAGCATGGCACGCGTAGGATTGTCCGCTACTGTTGCACCTTTGGATGAAGTTGCGAAATTCCTGGTAGGAAATGGAAGAAGCTGCGAAGTTGTAGATATTCCGAGCATAAAGAAACTTGATTTGCAGGTCATAAGCCCAGTAAAAAATCTCATTTCAACCGATTACAACACCGTAAGCAACGAAACCTACACGTTAATCGACAAACTTATCCAGCAGCACAAGACAACACTTATCTTCACTAACACAAGATCAGGCACGGAGCGTGTTGTCCATCATCTTAAGACAAGATTTCCAAAGAATTATTCTGAGAATATAGGGGCCCATCACGGCTCTCTGTCGAAACAGCACAGGACCCAGCTGGAATCGAATTTAAGAGAAGGAAAATTAAAATGTGTAGTCTGTTCTACCTCATTAGAACTTGGAATAGATATAGGCTTCATAGATTTGGTTATTTTATTGGGAAGCCCGAAATCTGTTGCAAGATGCCTGCAGCGAATTGGAAGATCCGGACATCGTCTGCATGATACAACCAAGGGAAGGATAATCGTCATGGACAGGGATGATCTGGTTGAATGTTCTGTGTTGTTGAAATCTGCGTTGGAAAAGAAAATAGACAGGCTGCATATTCCTGAAAATGCTCTTGATGTTCTAGCCCAGCAGATATTCGGAATTGCTCTCGAGGAAATGATTAATGTTGAAGATCTCTTCAAGATGATAACCTCAAGTTACTGCTATAGAAATCTCAAAAGAGAAGATTTCGACCAGATTATATCATATCTTGCTGGAGAATATGCCTCATTGGAAGACAGGCACATCTATGCTAAGATTTGGTACGATCCTAAAACAAAAATGATAGGAAAGAAAGGAATGATGGCGCGCGTGATATACATGACAAACATAGGCACGATACCTTCCGAGTCCGGAGTCTCTGTGAAAGTTGGAGATATCGTTGTCGGTTCCATTGATGAAGGATTTCTGGAGAAATTGAAAACAGGAGATGTTTTCCTGTTGGGAGGAAATACATACGAGTTCAGGAATGCATCAGGAATGGTTGCGCGAGTTGTGGCTGCCACTGGAAGAAGACCAACAGTTCCAAGCTGGTATTCCGAAAGCCTTCCGTTAAGCTTTGATCTGGCAAACGAGATAGGAAGGTTCAGGAAACTGATGCAGGAGCATTTCGCGAAAAAAGAGACCAAGAACGAGATTCTGAAGTTCATCAACGATTATTTGTACGTAGATGACAATGCCGCGGAAGCAATCTATGAATATTTCAAGGAGCAGTTTGAATTTGCGATAATACCAACTTCAAGTAAATTATTAATTGAACATTACGATGAAGGCGGAAAGAAATATGCGGTGTTTCATACTTTGTACGGAAGGCGCGTAAATGACTGCCTGGCAAGGGCCGTTGCGTACGTGATTTCAAAGATACAGCACAGGGATGTAGAGATTGGAATTTCTGATAATGGATTCTACATAGCATCAATGCATCCCATACAGGCTGTCCGCGCTTTTGAATTGCTGAAATCAGAAAGGTTTGAGGAGCTTATGAAGGCTGCATTGGAAAAAACTGAGATTCTTAAGAGAAGATTTAGGCATTGCGCAGCCCGTGCATTAATGATATTGGGAACTTACAAGGGGAAAAGCAGAAGAGTCGGAAGGCAGCAGGTCAGTTCGATGATATTGTTGCAGGCAGTTAAGAGGATTTCAGAAGATTTTCCAATCCTAAAAGAAGCAAGGCGTGAAGTTCTTGAAGACTTGATGGATGTAAATAACGCGAAATTAGTGTTGCAATGGATACACGACAAGAAAGTCAAGATACAGGAGATAACGACAAACGTCCCATCTCCATTTTCGTTCATGCTTGTCTTGCAGGGTTATCTGGATGTTTTGCGAGTTGAAGACAGGATGGAATTCCTGAAACGAATGCACGAGCAGGTCATAACTTCAATAGAAATGAAGCGCGGATTAAAGCCGGAGGGAAAACTGCAAAAAATAGATTATAACGAATTCTGGAAGAATGTCGAGGAAAAGAGAAGAAGGGAGATGGAGAGCAAAGAAGGTCAGTTGAAGATGGCTGTGAGATATCTAAAGCATGTTCCTGGAAATTCAAAGGAAGAGATGTTCAGGATGATTGATGATCCAGTATATGAACCAAGAGATGATTTGAAGCGCGGTATTCTAAGATACCAGAAAGAAATAGAGCAGAGCTGGTCTCCAGAACTGAGAAATTTCATTTTCACAAGGCTTGGAATAACTCCTAGTAAGAAAATAAGCAGGGAAGAGGATTTCCTGAACCAGCAATTGAACGAGGTCACAAGAAAAGTAAAGCTGGATGCAGACATAGTCTATGAAATCAGGAGATTGATTGCAGGAGAAAGGAAGGCATTCCACATCTCATTCAAGAAGTGGCTTGATGAGCTTCTAAAGGGAGCAATACCAAAAGTATGGCCCGATGAGTTGATAAAATTCCTGATAAGGGCGAACAAAGAGATTAATTGATTATTTTTTTGATGTTGTCTACTGAGATCCATGCGCTCATAATGCCATACCCTTTCTTATTGATTGTAAATAACTTTATTTTTTGCGGATTCTTGAGGAAAATAAGCATGCAATATCTCTTGTCCTTGAAAATCTCGAAGAATTTAGGAAGCTGATCTTGCGTGAGTCCATCATTTTCCCCATATCTCAATAAAATTTCATTGACTTTATTCTTGGTCAAGTTTGGAATTTGGATGACTTTTTCAACTTTTGCCTTTATTGTGATTGGCTCTCCAGAATCCTTAAAGTAAATGGTTTCATTCTTCTTGATTTTATCCCAAGGAGCATGTTTGAATTTATACCATCGAGATTCTACTTTCTTTTTCCCGGAAAGAATCTTTTCGGTAAGCCCCCACGACTTCTTCATTATTGCGATGTGATCCATTTATTTTATGTCACCGAAGCTTCCTGTGTCAACTTCATTCAGTATCCTGCTGGTCACTATGCTTGGCGTATCGTAGTTTGATCCCTGATTTACGTCAGTTTCAACATTGGATACTATTGTTTGGGTTGTATTTACAATAGAACTATTCTGCACTTGTGATATGACTTTTCCAGTGTCATTTGCAGCAATTGTTTCAATGCTTTTCACTTTGCTCAGATCGACAGTTGTACACGCACTAACAAGGATTGCCAACACAACAATGAGAATAATTTTACGTCTCATTATTTTGCACCTACTTTGTTTGTCTCAAAATATGCTTTTATTTCCGTGAACTTCTGACTTATTACAGAAAATAAGCTCGTAATGAAGTTTGCTGTCGGCTGTCCTGATATTGTTACGTTCATAGAATCTATGCTCTGTTCCTGCTCCTTGAACTTTCCAAGAAGATAATTAGCAATGACGCTGCTCTTGCCTTTCTCTGTGTTACTATTAATTTCTGCAGTCAGGTCTTGTATTTTCTGGTCAAATGCATCTTTTAGCACTCCTTTGTCCGCCAATACCGCAGCTTGTTCTTTTTCAGTTATTATTTTATTTTGATTATCGGAGAATTTCAATGCAACTGTGTTTATTTCATACGAATAACTGCCCAGCAGAATATCTGTCTCATTTACAAAGTCATTCGCGGATGTCTTCATTTCTGAATTTATCGCGGCAAGATCAGCTGTTGTTTGGCTGCCCAGTCCTTTTTGAAGATTAGTTTCAAAGTCTGATTCGGTTTTATTCAGGTCATCGGTTGTTATGTTGTTTGATGCCGCGAACTGTATTATGTTGTCCATTTCAGATATGAACGTTGCAGCGTGGAAATCAAGATTTGCCTTCTGTGCCTGCAGTATGGAATCGTTCTGATTCTTCTGGGCATATGCAAAAGGAATCAAAAGAAGCAATAGCACTAGTAATATTCTTTTCATGCATATATTCTTGTAACTTTCTTTAAATATTTTGTTACCTGCCCTCTTCATAACCTTTAAATACTGCTTTGCTTCATGATGTTTCGTGAGCTTTGATCCGATAGAAGACCTGAAAATGGCGCTTATTGCAGTATTGAATCACAACATTTCTTTAGTATCATCCATTGCAAAAAAGAAGGTCCTTGACTACAAAGATCAGAGGGGCGATTATTACAGGACAATCATCAAGAACAATCTTAATAAAATAAAGGAAGCTACAATAGATTCTGATGATGAGATAAAGAAAAAAGTGGTGGAACTCGAAAGCATGTTTGTCAAAGGGGATTCGAAAGGCATGCTGGGGATTGTCGGAGCCTTGTCCATCCCGAAACAAGAGCAGACGGACGCAAAATCAGCGTCATTATCGCTGAACCTTCCCTCTGAAATACGCGATGATGTGTTCTTCGATCTTGCGGAAGTTGAAAAATGTTTCAATGCCGGCGCGTTCAGATCTTCGATGATTCTTTGCGCAAGAGTTCTTGAGACTGCCTTGCACAGGAAATATTTCGACGCGACTGGAAAAGACCTGCTTGAAACCAGTCCAGGAATAGGGTTGGGAAACATAATATCCAAATTAAGGGAATCAGGCATAGAGATAGATCCTTCTCTGACGCAGCAGATTCATCTCATCAATAATGTGAGAATATTTTCTGTTCATAAAAAGCAATCTCCTTTCCAGCCTTCGAAAGAGCAGGCACATGCGACGTTCTTATTCACAATAGATATCTTGAAGAAATTATTTTAATTTTAGCTCTCTTATCTTGTTCTTTACTTCATTTATTTGTTCATCGCTTGGCTCTAATCCGTTTTCTGTTTCCTGGGGATTGCTTTTGATCGAGTACAATCTTTCTTCTAATTTCGCTTGCTCCCTCATCCTCTCAGGAATAATAACAGATAAGTCAATAGCTGTTTTGATATCCTCTGGAAATTTTCCAGGATGAGCCGTTTCATATATCACTGAATGCCGTTCATATTCTCCTTTGAGAAATCTGTAAAAGTTCTTTATCTTTTGGGGCCCTGTTGAATTGAATATTTCAAGTGCCCGCCATGCGACTGCTCCGTGGGGGTCAAGGACGATGTTGTGTTGATAGTACGCTTCTTTCATTGTCTTGTAGTGCTGATTATTGTCAACTCCGACAGAGAAAATATCTTCTCTCATTGATTTCATATTGGGCATCTTGTCAATAATACCCTTTCGCACAGGTTTTTTTGTAACTGGATGTATTTTGTCAAACATGTGTCCGCCGTAGAAATCAATCAGTCTCGCTAAATTGCTAGGATGAGCGACAATCATTGCTGATGAAGGAGATTTTTTTGAAGGTCTAACTTCATATTTTCATGTCTTGAGGAATTCAGGAAATTCCGTGTTCTCATTTACACCACAGACAATCTTTTCTACTGGCAACCCCATTTCTTTTGCTATGACCGTTCCCATCATGTCGCCAAAATTTCCAGATGGTATGCTAACTAATATGGGATCTCCTTTTGAAACCCGTGAATATGCAAAGAAAGAGTATACTGCCTGTGGAAGCAGCCTTCCAAGACTTATGGAATTCGCGGAAGTTATCCTGTCATAATCTCCAAATGTATTTCTTGCAAATTCTCTGTCCCCAAGAAGATTCTTGACGAGAGCCTGGCAGACGTCGAAATTACCATTGACTTCAAATGCATATATATTTTTGCGTAAGGTAGTCATCTGTCTTCTTTGACCAGGACTTATCAAATCTTTTGGAAAGAAAATTATATTATCTACACTGGGCAAGCCACAAAGCGCATCGGCAACTGCTCCTCCTGTATCTCCGCTTGTCGCCACTAAAACAGTCTTTTTTTTGTCTTCCTTTTCTAAGAAATAATTTAGCGCTCTTCCGAAGAACCGTGCTGCGTAATCCTTGAATGAGTATGTCGGACCTTGCGAAAGCCACATGACATTCGTCTTGTAATCAATCTTTCGGATGTACGTCGGAATGATGGTTCTACTGTATGCATCCCTGAGCAACTCACGCAGATCTTTTCGAGAAATTTCTGATTGAAGATAAGGATTTAAAACATCAAATGCAATCTGGGCATACGTTTTATTGGGCATTTCTTGTATTTTTTCAATAGGGATTTTTGGAATTTCTGATCTTGGAATCATGTAAAGGCCATAATCATCCGGCTGTCCTGTAAGTAAGGCTGTCTTGAAATTGACCCTTTTCGATTTGTCGTTTGTGCTATAGTATGTGATTCCTGTCATTTGGACAGCGAATAATTGGTCATTTTATAAAGCTTACCTTTGAATAAAAGCATAGCCTTTAAATGCATAAAAGTGACATGAATATTGCAATGGAAATAATAAAAGGCATAGAAATAGTCGACCTTTCGCTCTATCTAAGACGGCAGAAGCTGCTTGTGATTTCTGATATACATCTTGGAATAGAGGAAGAACATCAGAAGAGGGGCACATTAGTCCCAAAATTTCATCTGAAGGATCTCCTGGAGCACTTCGATTTCATATTCTCCAAGGTGAAGCCTGAGACAATACTGATTACTGGAGATCTAAAGCACGAATTCGGAAGGATATCAGAACAGGAGTGGAGGGATTTGCTAAGATTCTTTGATTATCTCTCGCAGCACTGCGAAAAAATAATCATGTTGAAGGGCAATCACGATCCTATGCTCGGTCCTGTTGCGAAGAAAAGAAATTTAGAGATTGTGAAAGAATATTCTTCAGGAGACATATTGTTCGTGCACGGCGATCATGTTCCCGAGATGCCTAAAAAGATAAAGACGATAATAATGGGGCATGAGCATCCCGCGATAACATTGCGCGAAGAAAGGAAGGCGGAGAAATTCAAATGTTTCCTGAAAGGAAAGTACAAGGGACGCACTTTGATAGTCATTCCATCGATGAATCTGTTGACTGAGGGAACTGATGTATTGCAGGGAAATTTCCTAAGTCCTTTGCTGAAAATGCAGAACTTCGAGATATTCATTGTAGAAAACAAGGATGTATATTATTTTGGAAGGATAAACAAACTGAAGTAATTTATTTGGCTTCTTTGAAGTGGACATGGTAATTCTTTACAAGAATCTTTCCAAGGCGTTTTGCCGTGGGCGGCTTCATTCTTAATATTCCTTCAAGGTATGAAGCATCAGGTTCTTCGCTAGCTCGCGCAACCAGGTCGACATCGGAGTATGCGATTTTTCTTGCAACCAGCCGTATTTTATTCAAATTTCTTGTTCTGAAAACTGAATAAAGCTTTGGAACTACATTGTCGATGTATGCTTTTGCAAATCCAAGATTGCGGGGAACTTTTCCAACGGGAAGCGGAATATTTCTGTATCTTACTTCCTTTGTTTGCGTTTTTGTGTAATCTTCCAATTTCAGGACTGCTTTTACATGCTTTCTTATAAATTTTTGTCAATGACAACCTTTATAAATGGCCTATTTTCTAGAACAGATATGGGTATAGGACACAAGAAACCACAACTGGTCCATCGGGGAAGGCACAGGGCCAAGAGACCGAGGACTTTCAAGACTGAGGAAAATGCCAAAAAGTGGGCGGATTCCCAGGGAATAAAGAAATACGACGTAGTCAGGCTCAGCGACGGCCTTAGCAAGAAATTAAAGATTGTCCCTAAATAATTTTCTTATCTCGTGTTTTGCCGTACTTTTCCTGGTACATCTGCTTTTTCATCAGCTCTACTTCACTCTTCAAGTCTTCAAGCTTGAAACGCGATAGCTCTTTCATGTTACACACCCCACAGATAGTATTGATTTGGAAGTATTTAGTATTTGTTATATATTTCTTATAGGATGACTGTGTTTCCATCGGACATACCTTTATAAAATACCTAGTGTACTGGATTGCATCAAAAAAGAGGTTCTTGGAAAATGAAAGTTGTAAAGTGTAGTGAACTGAGAGAATCTTTTTTTGATTCCCAGGAACTTGAAGAATCTGAGTTAGTCAAGAGAATAATAGCTGATGTGAGACAAGATGGAGACAGTGCTGTAAGGAATTATACCAAACAATTTGACAATGTTGATCTTCCTGACATCAAGGTTTCCGAGAAAGAAATCGCGCATGCCTTAAACACGCTTGATCCCGGGGTATCTACGGCCATACACACGGCAGCCGCGAACATAAAGGCTTTTTCTGAAAAACAGATGCGGCAATTGAAGAGCTTCGAGATTGAGAACAAGGGAGTTCGTCTGGGACAGAGCATCACTCCAATTAATTTTGTTGGAGGCTATATCCCTGGGGGCAATTATCCCCTGCTTTCCACTGCGCTCATGATAGGAATTCCTGCAAAAGTCGCTGGCGTAAAAAAACTTGTAGTATGCTCTCCGCCAAGCCATGATGGAGATGTGCATCCTCTGACATTGGCCGCAGCAAAAATAGCAGGAATCGACACGATATACAGAGTCGGAGGTGCACAGGCCATAGCGGCGATGGCATACGGAACCGAATCCATCGAACCGGTTAGTCTCATCGTCGGTCCGGGAAACAAATACGTAAATCTTGCAAAGAAGGAAGTGTACGGAAGAGTAGGTATTGATTTCATCGCAGGACCAAGCGAAATCATAATAATAGCGGATGAGAAAGCGAATTTCAAATACATAGCGGCAGATCTTCTTGCGCAGGCGGAACATGCATCAGACGCAAAACCCATTTTGATAACAACATCAGAAAAATTGATACAAAAAGTGCAAGACGAATTAGAAAAGCAACTACAGGGACCGAAGACAGCTGAAATAGCAAGAAAATCTTTGGATAACGGCAACATAATACTTGTAAATAACATAAGTGAAGCAGCATATGTAGCGAACAGATATGCTCCCGAGCATCTGGAACTCATGCTGGAAGATGTCGATGAGCTCAAACCGAGATTCACTGAATATGGCTCTATGTTCTTGGGAGAAACTCCGACGGCGCTTGGAGATTACGCGAGCGGAACAAATCACGTACTGCCAACAAACAGATGCGCTCGATACACTGGTGGATTGTCCGTCTTCAATTTTGTGAAGATAGCGACGAATCAAGAAGCAATCACTGGTGAATTATATGGCATCGTGCAGCAATTAGCAACGCTTGAGGGACTTGAAGCTCATGCGAATGCAGCAAGAATTAGAAAGTGATGTAATAAAATAATATTGGCAAATCAATTCTGATAAAATCTTACATAATCAACTTTCATCGTCTGCGGAAATGATGTTGAAGGGTCTGGACTTCCCGGGCAGCTTCCGCCAACCGCGGTGTTAAGCAACAAGAAAAATGGTTCGTTGAATTCCCATGCGTTAGAGCCAATATCGGCAGGAGTGCGAGTTTCATACAATATGTTGTCCACGTAAAACTGGACTTCATTTTGCTGCCATTGGACGGCAAAGAGATGATAACCATCATGGAACACCTGATCATTAGGAAGAGCATATGTGCTTGTTAGCGCATTGCCTCCTGAATATCCTGGTCCGTGCATCGAGCCGTGATTTATCGATTGCTGAGATGCATTTCCAAAATTTTCCATGATATCTATTTCACCGCAGTTAGGCCATACCGTTCCGGTAGTGTAATCATTCCCTAGCGTCCAAAAAGCTGGCCATATCCCATCGCCGTATGGCAGTTGTATCCTTGCTTCGAGAAGTCCATACTGGAACTGTTGCAACCCTGCCGTCTTTAGCCGTGCGGACGTGTACCTTCCCACTTGGATGTAATTGGAACTTCCGGGCATAGTATCTTTCGCGATTATCGCAAGTGCTTTTCCATCAGTTGCATTAGGATCCGAGATTATCTGGGCGTTGTCTGTGCTGTTTGTGTAGTTCTCGTACTCAAAGTTTCCCCAACCGTTGGTCCCGTTGCCTATGTCGTATGTCCAGTTGCTTGCGTTCGGTGCGCTTCCTATTGCTCCGTCGAATTCATCGCTCCAGACTAAACTATATCCGGGAGGAGGAACTGTTATTGGTGTGGGAGTTACAGTGGGTGTGTTCGTTACGGTGTGCGTACTTGTGATAGTGTTTGTTTGAGTCGCAGTTGGCTTGCTTGAATTTGGAAAACTTGTTGGTTTGCCGCTGCAATTTATCGTTGCAGTGACAAGACCGGAACCAAGAACGATGGCTGCCAACCCTCTTATCACTTTTCTTTCAAGCCCGTTCAGCATTGACATATTTTGCCTACTATTGTCTGCTTATTATTGTCTGCGCTTCAGTTCCAACGCCGCTCATATCAGGTGGGCTGATTGCATACTCAACGATAGGTATTTGTGATTCGTTAGCTAACGGAAGCAGATAAAGTTCGATTGTCGTCGCTTCTTGATCAATTCCTCCTGTATCATAAGGGAAACTGAATGAACCGTCATGGTTTATTGTCCAGTATGGTGGTGAGGCGTAAGGTTTTATCCACCAGTTTTCACCTGGCACGTATATGTACCCGGTTATTATTGTCTTGTTAGGGATTACATGATTGACCTTTCCAGTAATATTGTTGCCATTTCCGATCGGGGGCACATAGCTCACATTGATTGCAGGAGTTCCGGCACCGCCGACCAATTGGTTTCCGTCTGGAGCTGGCGTGGTTGGTGTGTTTTGTTGCGAGCACCCGGCAATCATCGCCCCGAGAACGATTGCAGTTAATGTTGATTTCTTTTTTTGCATGTATTCTTTTAGTGACATTGTTTTCCCCCCAATAAAGCACGTAGTGCCCTATTGTTGATAAGCATTATCAATATACACCCTATTGAGTATATTGTAAGGATAATACGTATGCATCAAGATTTTATGGTATTTTTCCAAGAAAACAAAACCATTGTTGATGGATTCAGAAAAATTTTGTTTCGCTACATTTTGTGCAATTTATTCGTAAAGTAATACTAAGATCTAAAAGGAGTGCGGGATGCAGGAACCAGCCCATAAGTATAAGCCACCAAAGGCTATAAATGGTTTATTTTAGTGTTATAGACTGTCTTGGATTTTTTATATCTTGTGGTTTTTCATGCTGTTATCAATCTAACTAGTTCCATCTTTCTATTTGTTTGGAATTCTTCCTCGAGTTTGAGTACTGCATTCGCATCTCCATGGAGAATGAACACTTCAAGACACCTATGATTTTCGACATGGTTGTGGACTTGTGTCTTGATTAGCGATTGGTACTTATGCCGTATCGCAGAAACTTCTTCCGAATATTTGTCATGATGTATGACGAGCAAAACAGCATCTATACGTCCTTTCATCTTGGATTTTTCTTTGCGTTCCTGCATCAATAGACGCAATCCTGCTCGAATTACCTCGCTTCTGCCGGAGAATCCTGCTTCGTTTTCTATTTTGTCCAATTCGGCAAGAAGCTTATCATTTAATGACATGCTGATGATTGTCATGCTTTATTGTATTATTAACTCTTTTATAAACATATCCATATTTGTTATTAAGAAAAGCATTAAATATTATTAACTTGTTTCAATGTTTAAGTTGACACATATGTTGGCGATTGACTCCTTCGTTGTATGTCGCGTGTGTCTTCTTTCCGATTTATGATGGCAGAAAAACATATACACATATCGGCATGTGAAACTAATCATGATGCTCAAAAAAAGAAGATCGGTCTTGTGGGAAGTGTAGCTAGGCGTCTTGGTCTACCAACCATACGAGTTGATGCGCTCCATGCGCTTGGTTGTCCAGTTCATGGACTGCCGGCGATTTTGCTTAAAGTCGGTATGCTTCCTGCCGCATTTAGCGCACGTTATACAAAAGCTTTCGAGAAAGCAGAAGAGTATGCTATTGATAATATAGTAGAACCCGCTGTAAAATTACTTGTTGGAAATCTCGACTATGTGCGGCACTTGCCAGATGCCATAAGAATTACTTTTTTGCATGATGCCGCAGATATATGTTTTGATATCAGTGGCTGGGCTGCAGTAAGCTATTATGTGATTTATATCTCAAGAAAATATGCAATTCCTGGATTTAAATCTGGATATAAATGGTACCAGAAGAAAAGAAATTCTTCGCAAATAGTTCCTGTTACTTCAATTGATTCTGTCGTAGAAAAAGAAACTACTTTTTCTTGATCCTTAACAAACGAAATTTCTAAAAAAGCAACTGTTCAAAAATTATGCGACGACTGGGAACCGGGCTATAAATCCAAACCAGTGCTACTTTCCACCGCATTAAACTTATGGTATGATGCGGGATGCAGGAACCAGCCCATAAGTATAAACCACCAAAGGCTATAAATGGTTTATTTCAATGATATGGACTGTGCTGGAGTTTTTATATCTTATGGTTTTTTGCAAAAAACTGACATTAACTTGGCAACTTAAGAAAAACACAAGTTTTATATAGTATAATGTACTACAAAAGTGTAGTACGGTGTTGACGTGATTTATTTTACAGGCATACAACCAGGCGAACACTATTTAGAGCATCATGCCACTGATGTTCCTTGGAGTAAAGTCGTAGAAATCATATTCAAGACGAAAAACCCGAGAAAAAAGGGAACAAAATATGAGATTGAAGATGGCGAATATTATATACTATTCGAAATCAGAAAAAATACACTAATTGTCATAAATGCAAAAAAGGTGAACTGAATATGAAATGCCCAAACTGCGGAAATAAATTGAGAAAAGTAGAAGTCGCTGTACACGGAGCTTCACAGAAAGCAATTAGCTATCAATGTTCTAACTGCAATTATTTCGAATTTGAACCATCTTCATCCCAGAAAGTTCTTTCAGAACTGCGCGAAGGTCCGCTTAAAATAAAACAAAAAATCGTCAAATTATCTGGAAAACGACTTGGAATTTATTTCAACAGCAATGTGGTTAATAGCCTTGATTTGAAGAAAGGAGAAGAAATATTTCTTTCTGTTCCTGATGTGAAACATATTGTTCTTGAAGTGAAATAATTCGCTGATATCTTGATGATTTTTTCTATTTTTAGAGAATAGAATTGGCTCATAAGTATAAACCACCAAAGGCTATAAATGGTTTATTTCAATGATATGGACTGTGCTGGAGTTTTTATATCTTGTGGTTTTTGCTCAGATTTAGCAGTTACAAACTGCCGTTACTTTTATATAATGTGTTCAGTGATGGCATTGTATGAAACGATTATTTCTCATTGCTGTGTTGTTCTTGATGGCTTGCACCCAAACAAATATAATCCCTATTGCAAGCCAGAACGTAAGTACACGTTCCATAGACTCGACAATGCTTTCTAATTTACAACTTGCACTCAGTATATCGCCATCTAATTATGTGAGCAACTATGAAATGAGGGAATACATCCGTGAATGGGAACCATTCGGATCTGGTTCTACAAATATCGACGATGAATCAATAATTTCAATAGAAGTTACTAACGACCAAATCTCCGCTTTCGAAGAACGGTATTCTTATTTCAACGGGTTTCCTGATGAGAGCAGAGAACAGAACATAATATATGAGAAAAATAATGGACTTTGCACATATGATTTGATGACATCATCTGTATGCCTGCCTTCCGTAGTTCGGGATCCACAAAGCCCCGATTGTACTGATAAAACATTTGGTTATGATTGCGGATGCTCATTCAATTCAACAGAAGCTCCGCCCTCATGTGTTCAAGAAATGCCTCCCAACATTGATACATCTGTAAAGAATGAAACGTCATCATTCCTGAATTCCATTCAACTCGAAACACTTGAAACACACAATGATACACGATTTGGAACGTGTTATGAAGGCATGTATTCCAACATGACACAGACATTCTGCTTTGATAATTCTGGGCTTATCTCATATGCACAATGGGGAACGAATATAACTATCCCTGCATCATATTCTCCAACAGCAGGTGCAAATATCAATATCCACACAGTCGAGAAAACTTCCTAATTTTTTTTATATTGCCCTACCCTAAGAAATTGTTTGAAAAACCCTCTCCCTGATATAAGATGATTTTTCGCCGTGTGGAGCCAGTTTTTCTAATAGCAAGAATTCTTTTTCGTTGAGTTTAAACGTAACAATATGAGAGCGCCTTCTGAATCTTCTTGGTATGAACTCACAGGAAACATTATCCATTAAGTAGCATGCATTAGTCTGCTCCATTAGATTAATTAAAAATCAGCCAATAAGGACTTTCCTGATGTTCTTGAAGAACGACGATGCATTGTCGAACGATTCTTTTGCCGGTTCCTTGTTCGCCTGCGGCAATTTCTGATATGTGAATTCTCCTCTTTTCTTTTTTTCCAAAGAAAAGATTCCTAAGAGATCATCGGCCCTGACAACTAACTCCTTGTAGATTTTCAGCAAGTCAACGTCAAGTTTTCCCGTTTTAACAAGATGTATTTCAAATGCATCAAGCGTCTTCTTATGGACTTCAGGAGCAGTTGTATTTATGTTGTTCTCTGCAAGGATTGCTTTTGCAGCATAGAAAATGGAGTAGTATGCATGACTTATGACCGCACTATAAAATGTAAAATTTTCTTCAAGCTTGAACTGCTCTTTCTGAATCTTTGCATCACTGGAAATGGTATACAATATCTCTGCCGCGGCCAGTTCATTCTCTGCACGTTGCAAATATAGTTTAGCGATGTCTTTCATTGCTCACCAGATTGATGTAAGGGATGTACCCATAGACGATTAGGCAGTTTTTATAGATTTGCTTTCCAAGATTCTCCTGGTCTTCATGAAGCATGCTTATGAATTCATCCTGCGTAAATATATGATAATCGATGTGTCGCAGTTCTTGTCGTTTGATTGTCTCCAAGATTGGAGCGATATCTTTCTTTTGCTCGGTTATGACCGCAACATCAATGTCAGATGTTTTGGTGTTTGTTTTTTTCGCATAGCTTCCAAAGACCAGCAGAATAAATAATGCTGTCTTCTTCAAGAGCCTGTCTTGTATTATGAATGCTTCTTTAGGTAATGATGAAATCTTCTCATTGTTCAATACTTCAAGGTATGCCTGTGCCGTGCTATTGCCAGCATTAAGAGAATATAGCAATACGTTGCCTGCATGGCGCTTCGCTATGATGCCTTGTTTCATGAAGTTTTTCAAAGCAAGCTGTATGGCGTTGTTAGACTTCTGCTTTGCCCGCTTCTTGATGTCCTTGAACGTCAGGACTTCTTGGAGACCGAATGTGCTTAATATTCGCAATTTCTTGTCTGTTATCATGCTAACCATTTATTTGGTATGTTTATACCAATATATTGGTATTTATATATTTTGTGATTTTGGCATTTAGAAAAAAGTAAAACCAAGATTTATAAATCGTGCGGGATGCATGCACTGACCCATAACTCCAAACCAGTGCTATTTTCTGCCGCATGTAACTTATAGTGCGATGCGGGATGCAGGGTTCGAACCTGCGCAGGCACTAAGCCACTTGGTCCTTAGCCAAGCACATTTGACCACTCTGTCAATCCCGCGTAAATCATTTTTCTATGTTCTAATTATTAAAGGTATTGATGCGGGACACAGGATTCGAACCCGCGAAGGCACTAAGCCACGCGACCCTGAATCGCGCCCGTTAGACCACTCCGGCAATCCCGCTTTAATTAGAGATTATGATTCTTCTTTTTTCTTTCCTTTCAAAGGTTCCTTGACAGCTTTCTCAGAAATGATTGCCGAGTTTCCAGCAGGATCCTCAAGTATTATCTTTATTTTCTCCTGTCCCCACATTACTCTGCCTAATTTTTTAAGAAGATTCTTTGCTTTAGTGATCTCCTCATCTTCTTCTGCAGCATCCCGAGCGGTTTCAATCTGATACTTCACTCGCTTCAACAGCCCTTCCACATTTGTTATGTATCCGTTGGCAGCTTCTCCCGGCTCTATTGTGACGACGTGAGGAATTTTTACAGTCGCGCTTGATGCTTTTACGATCCGTATGTTCATGTCTTCCTCGCTCGAGACTTCAAGAGTGAATCGCGTCGGTTCATGATTCTGAACAGATTCCAAGTCCGCTTTGTGGTATTTGCAGTTCTCACAGCTCATGGAAAATACATAGACTTCTCCGAAGTAAGGGATTTCTTTTTTTTGTTCAGTTAATGTAAGCGTGCTCTGGTGACAGAAAGGACACGGTTGTCCGGACAATACTTCAGGTTCTTCGTCTGCCATAAGCGAAATACCAAGAATTAAATTTATAAAAGTTGTGATTAGGAAATTATCATGACAATTTCTGTCAAATAAAATTTTTCAGAAAAATTAGTATCTGTCGTATCGCTCAGCTTTCTCGGCGACAGGCAATTCCTTCTTCTCTCTGTAGATTTGAGCGAATGCGGGAACAACTGCGATCCAGTCTTCTCCGAATCCTGCGATATCTCCCTCGATTGCATCGCATGTTTTCTTCAATTTGTTTATTGCTCGCTTCAATTCGACAAGATCTTTGTCCTTTAGAGGTCTTATATTTATCAAAGGAATAGTGTAACCCTCTCTCAATGAGTCAAGGATTGGTTTTACATCGTCAAAATCTTCAAGAATATAAGGTCGCAAAACCACTTTTGCCTTGCTATTTGGTTGTTCAGAATCGACATGAAGGAAATCCTTGTCAACTTCCTCAGGAATTTCAAAATCAGAATCGCCAGTCAATTTGTTTTTAATTTTATGGAATATGCTCATGCCCAAACTTCCTCCTTGTCTTTAAAAAAATGTGCCTCTCTTAATATATAAATGTTTCTAAACGAATTTTGAGTCTTCGTTTCGTACTCTTTCAGTCGAAACTTTTCGCACCATTTGTTTTGATTCAAACAAGGTGTGTTTCTTGAATCATCGCTCCTGAATTCAAACAGGAATTCGCGTCTTTTCGGATGTTTTTTTATTTAGTATTATGTCTAAAAACACCATAGAAAACTATTTAAAGCGATGTAATCGTTATTTTTATAAATACAGGTACGTATCCTTTTTAAAGAGGGGTAGTTTAAGTCGCTAGATATTACAGGGAGAGAAATCATGAAACGAATGGGTGGAAGCAGGAAAAAAACACGGGACATATTAGGCAAGGCTCCGCGAAATAGGGGCAAGTTCAGTCTCACAAGATACTTTCAGAAGTTTGCCAAGGGGGACAAGGTCCTGCTTAAGGCAGAACCGGCAATTCACGGCGGCATGTATTTCAGGCGATTCCATGCAAAACCAGCAAAGGTCACTGGCATGCAGGGTCGATGCTATGTCGTTGAGATCCAGGACATGGGAAAAAAGAAGAGCCTCATTGTACATCCAGTCCATTTGAGAAAATACCAAGGTGCATGATCATGAACGTCAAGATAACAAACGAGGAACCAATCAGCATATATGATTTGCAGAAATCATTAGCGGATATCAAGGCACGTGACGGTGAATTGGGATTCCGTGCAGTCAAGACAGAAGAGTACTTGCAAAAGTTTGCGAAGCTCAGCCATAAGCAAGCAGACGAGCTCAAGAAAAAAATAGAGGCGCTTGCCATTTCCAGACTAAAGCCAGAGCACATATCTAAGTTGCTTGATGTGCTTCCTGCTGATCCTGAAGATGTAAAATTGGTGTTAAGCGCATATTCAGTAACGATAACGAACGAAAACATAACTAAGATTGCAGATGTCATTAAAGAATTCAAAAAGTAAGGAGAGAATGTCCGATCATGAAGGAAGAAAAAGCAATAGTATTGGATTTTTTGAAAAACGGATATCCGAACGATATGCGCCCGAGTCACAAGAAGACTCCAATAGTGCAAGCCATGGGCTTGGAAAATTTTACGCTTCTTGAATTAGTTCCAAAAAAAGATATTTTCTTACAGCCATTAGAGGAAATTTACATCGGCGAAGGAAAACGGGACAAGATACATCACATAATAGGAAAGATAAATCTGGACAAGTTGACAGGGACGGCACGTTCCGAACTTGAGTTCGTGATCAAAGATATCGTTCAGAAGAACGAGCCAAGATTTGTTGCATTCTTCAACCAGGCACAACCTTTGACAACAAGGATGCACCAGCTTGAATTGCTTCCTGGTCTCGGAAAAAAACACATGTGGGAGATAATCGAAGAACGAAGAGGAAAGCCGTTCGAGTCATTTGCGGATTTGAAGGCTAGAATAAAGTTGATGCCCGATCCGGAGAAAATTGTAATCAAGCGAATTCTCCTTGAGCTGGAAGGCACTGAGAAGCACAGAGTATTTGTGGATATATAAACAAGGTGTTACAAAAAGCTTAAATATTGACATTTACTCAGTCATATAGGTATTTCACATGGCGCAATCAAAAAAATCAAACGCAAAAAAACCTGAATTCAAGTCAGACAACAGGAAAATTCCTTCGCGTAATTCTCCGCTCAAACGAATCATTTTATGGATTGTCGTTATTGTGATACTTTATGTTTTAACTTCTGCGTATGCGAGTTCACAGGTTGTCGAAGTTACAAAGCAACAAACGCAGACATATTTGACGCAGGAACCAATCGTCGTCGAGAAAGAAGTGACTGAGACAACATACACGACTGAAAAGACGCCATACGGACCTACTCGATGCGAGCAGATGAATTACAACTACACATTCACAACGGCCTATACACAAAATGTCCAGAACGGGCAGAGCATGGGAATATGCACGTTCAATGTGACAAATCAAGAGGATATTGCAGGAGATTTCATTTTCCACCTTCAGTACACACGAAACGGAAATGTTGAGGATGGATCTGACGAAGAAAAGACTATTGATGCGTATTCAAGTACAATATTCAACTGGTCACTTTCACTTGCTCCTTCAGACACGATCTCTTGCTCGTTGCAAACGTCTACTCCTCCACACAGGGAGAAATGCTTCTATTTGGAACCAATTACATATGCAATACAGCAGGTTCCTCACCAGATACAAGAACTCAAGAACGTGACTGATTACATTTACGTGAATAAATCAAGAGTCGTTTCATACAACGAAAACGTGACAGAGATGGTGTACACCAACAAGTTCTTCGGGTACAGGCAATTCTTCTGGTTCGGTTATTAAATCTTATTAGTAAGGTTTTTAAATTGAACACTTTTACAAAATTATATGAAGCGCTCACTTGTGTTTTTTGTCGTTCTGCTGGCATTGTTCTCGTTGGTTCATGCGGATAATGATACAAATGCAACGCAGGCAAATACGAACGTCACACATATAAACGAGACTGTTGTCAGCAATCAAAGTTCTGTTTCTAATGAATCATCTTCACAACAGAGTCAGGTTCCTCAAATTACATGCAATGCAAATGAATGCGATAAAGGCTGTGTTGTTTGCCAAGACATGAATTGTCATGATCCGGGATTTGTATGCACAATAGGATTAACTCTTGACAAAATGGCGCCAGCCGATACTACGCAAGGCGTTAGCGAAATCAATGTGTTGTTCAGGAATACAGGAACTGTCGATTTGAGCAACATCAGCGCGGACATATCAGGGGATGGTGTCGAAACAATAAGCGCGATACCAATCCAGCAACTTGTCGCAGGAGACAAAGATTATGTGTTCGTGAACACAAACATAACCAAATCAGGTCAGATTGATCTTGTTATCAAGGTTTCATCCAATGGTGTTTTATTGAATAGATTTGTGAGCCAGGTATCAGTAGCCGCACAAGCACAGCAACAGGTTCAGACATACAACGCAACCCAGCTGAATCTCAATCTTACGCAGTTAAACACACAATATAATTCTCTTACACAGCAATATGATGATAAGAAGAACAATGGATATACTGTCAGCGATTTTGTGGCGAACGACCTTCAGGAAGTGTCGACTTATTTGGCAAATGCACAGACATCGTTGATCAACGGTGATTATCAATCAGCTGTCGCGACGATGGCAGTCATACAAACAAGACTTAGTGATATAAGTGATTCTTTGATGAGTTCCCAAAAACCCCAGACATCTCTTGGTAGTGCGATAAAGAACAATCTTTTGTTTGTAGCTTCGATAGCGGCTGCCCTGATTTCTATATTTACCGCATATACCCTGATCAAGAACAGCATCAACAGGGAAAATATTGCCAAGCTGCATCAGAAAATAACTTTCTTGCACAAGGAAGAAAAGGATGAGCACAAGGCAGGGAAAAAACATTCGGCACATAAGAAAAAGAAATAATGATTGATGCAAATAACTCAACAACGCAGTGTTTTCTTGACGTCCATATCGAAGAAATCCTGAACAAAGTCATTTCTGAAATCAAGGCTACTGGCTTAATTGATATGTTTTCGATGGTATCCTTATCTGAATCGTATGAAATGTCTAAGATAGAAAATTCACTTTTACAAACACATAATAAAAATCCCGATGAAAATGAATATAAGAAACACCAAACGCCTTACTCAAAAATTACCGTCATAAATAGAAGATCTGGCGCTGATGCATAATGATTATTTCCTCTTGTTTCTTATGTATGTAATTATCGCAGGAAGCAATGACAGGATAATTATTCCAACAATGACCCACTCGAAATTGTTTTTGACGATAGGAATGTTGCCGAAGAAATAACCACCGAACAAGAATAGGCTGACCCACGCCAAACCTCCAATAAAGTCAAACCCGAAGAACTTGCCGTATTCCATCTTTCCTATTCCTGCAACAAAAGGCGAGAATGTTCGTATGATGGGCATGAATCTTGCTATGATTACTGCCTTTGTGCCGTATTTTTCATAGAACTTATGCGTTTTGTGGAGGTATTCTATGTTGAATACTCTTGATTTCTTGCTCCTGAATACCTTTGGGCCAACAAATCTTCCAATCCAGTAATTGACGTTGTCTCCTGCAATTGCGGCTATGAAAAGCAGGAAAAATATAAACGAAGTTTTCAAGGAACCGATAGCCGCGAACGTCCCGATGGCAAAAATCAATGAATCTCCTGGAAGGAACGGCGTCACAACAAGCCCCGTCTCGCAGAATATGATAGCAAAAAGAATGGCATAGACCCATGCTCCATAAGTGCTTATCAGTACACTAAGATGCTGGTCCAGGTGAAGAAAGTAATTCACAAACCAAGTGATGAATGAAGGTATCATTGTGATTACGCGTGAATCAGGCATTAAAAAGTTTGTGCTTTCCTATGCACAGGCTGCGCTAAGAAATAAATAATTTAAATTGGTCATTGCAAAGATAAACAAGTGCTTATCCCTTTTTTATGCAATAACAATTTAGAAATAAAGTAAAAATAAAAAATAGACAAAAAATCAGTAATTCCTTGATATTATCTTAGAATTGTGGTTTCTTGTGTTTTGGATAGCAGTCTCGACAGTAAACTGGTCTGCCTTCTGCTGGTTTGAATGGGACTTCACATTCGTTACCGCAATCTGCGCAAGTTGCCTTGTGCATTTCTCGAGGTCCGAAACTGTTTCGTCTTCCTTCGTTAAAACCCATGGTATTTATTCACCCGTTCTCAATTAGTTATACTGCATAACTATACTAGAAGTACGTTATTGTATACTATAGTATATACTATTGGGCTAGTTTATAAGCTTATGTATTTGGCTTAGGTTGGGTTTAAAGCCATTTTATGGTCATTTGAGACGTTATTGAGCTCAATGATGTAGAATATCTCATTCCCTATTTGTGTCGTTTTGTACCCAAGATCTAGCCTTCTGAGCATTTTCTGGAATCCGACTCTTCGCGGGACGTTCATTCGCTTGTTTCCCAATGTTTTGGTGGAAAAGCTTGCGATTAGATAGCATCCGTTGATGCTTTTTACGATATTCTCTGTTATTTTTGTGCCAAGGATATCGAATAATTTCCAGGCAAAGGCAGTATCTGTCTTTATGTTTTTCAATTTCTCCATATTTTCTTTCTTATTCAGGTCCAAAAGTATTGCTTTGCTTCTTTTGTTTCTCAATTTGAAATATTCATTCAATAAATCAATATCTTCCTTGTTGAATTCAACTGCAATGATTTCATTTTCATCGAATTCTAGAGGATTCAGGCCACAGCCGATATCAAGAATTGTTTTTCCCTCTATATATTGGCTTAATTCTTTTTTTAATTCGTCATAGAAATCGAGCCGTTCCCTCGTCGAGGAATGAGTCAAGAGAATTTCTCTCTTTATTTCCTCGTCATTTATGTTCTCTTTTAATCTCTCAAACAACCTGTTTCTTTTAGAGATATCCGATTGGAATGCGCCATATGGTCTGTGTAGTTGCTGTTTCACGAATTTTATTATTTTTTTGAACTCAGAGCTCTTCTCATTGAGTTCATTTATTTTGATTTTTGGATTTTTCGTTAGATATTCTGTTACTTTTTCTTTTATTATATCTTCATCTAAGTTCTTCCATTTCTTGGTCTTGATTTTTTCAATCGCTTTTTTGATTATGTCTTCCATTCATTTGTTGTCTTCGACCTGTGATTAATATAGTCTTTCAAAACATGCAATATGCCTAAAAATATGTATATTTATATATCTATTACTAGATATGTTTATAAATAGAAATATCTAAAACCTTGGTTTATGGTCAAGCTCCAGTTTGACAGCAAACAATACAAGGTAACTTTGCCAAAGGCAATAATCGAGGCAAAGGGCTGGGCAAAAGGAAACAACCTAAAAGTAATTCTCAACGAAAGGGGTGAACTGGTTTTAGTCAAAAATGGATAAGATGGAATTGCGTTCAAAGGCGAAGACAATGAATCCTGACATGAATTTGGGAAAGGCAGGATTGACACCATCCGTCATCACTGAGATAAAAACTAAGCTTCGCCAGAAAAAGCTAATAAAAATCAAGATGTTGCCATCGCTTTCCGAAGGAAGCGACAAGAAGGAGATTGCAAAGAAATTGGCCGCGGAGACTGATTCCATATTGATAGATCACATAGGTTTCACATATGTGCTCGCGGAAAAATCAACAGTGGAAAAGGATTAACATGACAGACATAAAAAAGATGATAAAAAATCATTTCGGGGAAGTGGAAAGAATAGAGGCAGCGCGCGGGATGTATCAGGACAATTCTCTCGTCGAGACAGATTATCCAAAGCCAGTCAGCAGGCATTTCCTGATTTCTGAATCGTTCGGCCTTTCAGTAGAGGAAAATTATTTCTGGATTAAAGACATTATCAATGAATTCGGGTTCGTGGAGATGGACAAACTTGTTGACACATTCACCGCATCGGAACAGAGCGCCTTTTTCGGATCCGCGCAGCAGCGTCTTGGCCTGCAGCAAGATAGAGTTTCCGGTTATCTTGCGACGATAGGAAAGATGGTCAAGGAGATGTTCCAGGTAGTCCGGGATATAAAATTGCTTGAGGAGCGAGAGGAACTGTACAAGCTCGCTGCACAAGGGGATGACGGCGCCGAAAAATCTCTCAAGGGAACGTGGATTGATTTCATCGATAACGGCCCAAGCGGTGTCAAGGCAAGCTCGGTTTACGGATTGGCATCGCAGCTTGGGTACAATGTCCTTCCTGATTTGTTCTTCTCCGCGCCAGCGGCTTTGAAAAAAGAAGACGTCACGAAATATGTCTACGACAAATTACATGACTTCAATGATAAGGTAAAGACTGTATTGGTCAGGAAATTGATTCAATACACGACATGGCGTGATGCCACTTCAAGTGAAATATCATCAAAGAAAAGATTCACGGTACAATATTTACGGCAGCATTACAACAGCATAAAGTTGTACATGGGCTGGGTAAAACCATACTTGGTGAATGTAAAAAGACTCGGCATGAACGCAGAGACTCAATTATCCACCGAAATCGTCGGAGCATTCGAAGGCTCAATCATTGAGATAGAATTTTTGGCAAAGAAACCCGCAAAGCCAGGAGAACCACGCCAATGCATTCTTGCTTCATTCAAGTTCAGGACTAGGCCAGTCATGCAGACGGGCCAGGATTACCAGAGAGGTCCTGTTCATCTTGGAAGGATGGATGTGACATTACGTGCATATGTGTGGGATGACAAGGATATCGCGGCATACAAAGCAATCAAACAGGAAGAAGACTTTGAGATGCTGAAATCGATAGATTCGTCGGTAGAGCAGGCAATGGATTATTTGGGTGATGATTTGAAGAGATATTTGACAGGCTACAGTGAGAAATTTGGGGAGAAGGAAGTTCAGATAGACAGAATAGCGCGATCATTGGTTCAGTCAGGCGTATCGCCCAATATGGAGGAAGCGAGAAAGAGGGCGGAGATTTCTCTTGAAGGATTCAAGTCAAGGGACACAGAATCGAGCGTTTACGTGGAGAGGGTTGCAAAGTCATTGTATGATTCAGGCGTTGCAAATAACATGGAAGATGCGAGAAAAAGCGCGGAAGGGATGCTGAAGAAAGGGAAACCAGAGGGACCATCTATGTTCGAACCCTTTACGGCTATTGTCTCAGGATTTACTGGTCTTTACAAAGATCTTTCTCCAGTTAGCAAAGATAACAAAAATAAAAAACCAAACAGGAATGAGCGGAAGAAGCAGGAAGAATTTAAAGAGAAAAAGAAGGAATTGACAAAAAAGTTTTATCCAGTGTTTTCAAAGATATACACGCTTTACAAGAAATCACACAAATTATTCACACCGTAAACTCATGGCACTCACGCTTGAAGATATTAAGAAGCTCCCTCCCAAAGAAAGAATTCCTGCATTGAGAAAATTCGAGGAAGAGCAGAAAAAATTAAAGGAAGAAGAGAGAGAAAGATTAGAAGAAGAGGAAAATAATCAGAAGAAGGAAGCTGAAGCCTTAATCAAGAGAAGCATAGATGAGATAACTCTTGACGAGGAAAAGCAATTAGAGGAAGAGGAAGAAAAGCTCAAGGAAGATGAGAAAAAGAAAAAAGAAAGCCTTGAGGAAATTGCCAAGGAAGCAAAACCCCCTGAAAAGAAAGATGATGGCAGGGAGCTTGCGTACCAAACCAGCAAAGCTCAGCAGATGGCATATGGTGCGGCGCTTGCAAAGGAGCCGATAAGCACGATATATGGTTCGGTCCGTGAACTGAAGACTACGATTGAAGAACGCGGCTACCTTACGCAGCAAGAAGTTGATCGCGCAAGGACGCTTGGAGATGCTGTGTACCAGAAGCAAAAGGCAAATTATGATCCGAATGAGAGGGCAAGACAGCTCATGAATAAGACACAGGAGATTTTGGATGATGTATTGAACAAGACGAGGACTTACAGATAATGGCAGACTTCGACACCCCTTATTATACGCCGATGGACCAGGCATATCATCACGAGTTAACAAACGCCGACAAGCGAACTTCTGAAGGACCTATTGAAGAGCCTATCTTTCCAATCAACATGATCGGGCAGACCTTGCCTGACATAGATCCCGCTACGCGAAGGAATGTCCTTCAGCAAGTGGAAGCGGCTTTCCGTGGAGGAGCTGGAAACATTCAATTGATGATGCAAGTCCCTGGCCAGTTCAGCCCGGGTGGTGGTGGTACTAAAATTTACGGAGACGAAGTAAGAACAGCAATAAGGGAGATGCAGAAAGCGGCAGGGGCAAAAATCACAGGAGCCGAACTTCCAGCGCAGATAAACAACATGTCCGGATTCACGCAGCAGGGATTCAGCGAAGAGCAGAGGAAGGCAGTCCTCGATGAAGTCCGTGACACTATAAAATTTGTAGGCGATATAGCTGGTGGCGGCCAGGTCGATATAGTTTCTTGGGAATATCAGCGAGATCTGAAGGATGCGAAATGGTATAACAAAGAGCAGAGGGAAGGCAAGCCATTGTTCACTCAGCGTGAGGATGAGCATGCAATTTTAGTTGACCAGCGATCTGGAAAGATAATTCCAATTGACAAAAAAAGGGAGCAGTTCTATTATTTTTACGATCCGGATGATCCTAATTTCAAAGAAACCGCTAAACCAAACAAATTTACTTGGGAACAATTAACTGAGCTTGCGAAAGTAAAGGGAAAAGGGAAAAAACCAGAGGAATTCTTCATCCAGGAGCAGACTGAGAACCAAATAAGAAGACTACAAGGAGATAAAGCGTATTATGATCAGTTATTAGAAGGTGAAATAATGCAAGAATCTCATTATAAAAATATTGTGGATAATCCAAATAATCATACAGCAGGAGAAGTAGAATCTGCTAAAAAAATGATTGGAATAATTCCTGAAAGAATAAAAGGATTTGAAGAAGCAATAAGGGCGATGAAAATCCAGGAAAAACAACTCAAAGATCAGGAAGAACAATTCGAGCCAATAAGCAAATTCGCTCTTGGAAAATCAACAGAATCATACGCGCAGGCAGGAATATGGGCAATGGAAGAGAGTCAGAAAAATAAGTACGTACAGCAGGGAAAAGGTTCTGTTTGCGTCGGTCCAGAAATGGGATGGCCGCAGTATTATGGAAGTCATCCTCAGGAATGGGTGGAATTAATAAAAGAATCTAGAAAAAAAATGGAAGAGAAGCTCGTTAAAGAACAAGGATATGATGCTGAGCAAGCAAAAGAGCTCGCGAAAAAGCACATCAAAGGAGAGCTTGACACAGCACACTTGGGTATGTGGCTGCAGTCATTCAAGACTGATTTGCCATGGGATGAGAGAGTAAAAGAATTCAAGAAATGGTACAAGGGACAGATAGAATATCTTGCGGAAGAAAACAAGAAATACGATTTAATCGGAGGAATACAAGTAGTCGATTCAGCAAACGGATCGCACGGACATCTTCCACCTGGCCAGGGAATTCTTGGAAAAGATATTTTCGAATATATGAAGATACTGAAAGAAAAAGGCGGATACAAAGGAGAATTAACATCTGAAGGGCATGAAGAGGAGACGTTCGGCCAGGGAAGGATTTTGACAAAAGCATGGGAAGCATTCGGCTCTCCGATTGGAACTGGTTATTGGGCCGGAAATCAGATGCCTATGTTCAGGGACATTAGAAACGCACAGGCAATGACATCTTATGGCACGACAGGAATTTATCAGTCATATGTCCCAAGCAATGATTTCACGTTATGGAGCAATGTGCCGCTTGAATAAAGCTTTTAAACAGACAGTCATTAATTGAATAAAAGAGGATTTGGATGGATTTCAAAATACAGAAAAAAGAGCATTGGAACATCAAGAATTACGGGGCTGAAGAATTTGACCTCGCAAAAAAGCTCTCTGCTGCGCTCGTAAAAGAAATGCCTGGAATGCTGATGTCCGTGACATTGTTCGGGAGTTCGGCACGGCAGGAAAATACAACTTATGAAAAGGACATAGATGTTTTGCTCCTCATTAACGATGTATCTATTATTCTGACACCGGAAGTTTCCGAGACATTCAGGATCATTGTCGAGAAGGTTTCTTCAAAAATATCAAACAGATTCCATATAACAACAGTCAAGCTCTCCAATTTCTGGGATTACCTGCGTTCAGGAGATCCTATTGGTATTAACATGCTTAGGGACGGAGTTCCTTTGTACGACATAGGTATTTTCGAGCCGGCTCAGCAATTACTGTTCCAGGGAAGGATAAGGCCCACAAAAGAATCAATCTGGGTCTATTGGGCGCGTGCTCCGAATACGCTGCAGAATTCAAAGTGGCATATCCTACAGGCGATGGTCGATTTGTACTGGGCAGCAATCGATTCAGCCCATGCTGCCTTGATGAGAGTTGGAGAAATTCCTCCGACACCAAGCCATGTTCCTGATTTGTTGAACGAGAAGCTTGTCAAGAAAGGTTTGCTTGATAAAAAGTACGTTGACGTTATGAGAACGCTGCATCGCACGGCAAAGATGATTGCTCACCGCGAGTTGACAGACATCAAGGGAGAAGTCTATGACCGGCATGTGAAGCAGACCGAGGCTTTCATACGAGAAATGAGACGCATAATTGAGACGCAATAGCTAGTCACCGAATCTATCTCTCCACATTATTTCTTCCCATATTTTATCGATTATTTTCTCAATGTCTTTCAGGCCTGTAATTGCAGTCTTAGGATTTCCTTCTTGTTTTCTTTCAAATACTATTATTTTCAAGTCTTTGTAAAAATCTCTTGCCATTCTTAATTCATCTTGAGGAATATTTTCAGAATATTTTCCCAGCCTGCTTAGTTCATATGAAACGAACGCATCCTTTGTTGGTTCAGACAAATTGATTATTTTAGAATCAACAAGCTTTATTCCTGTCTTCTTCTTTGTGAAATAGTCTTCGAGTGATTCAATATTATCTTCGTTTAATATCCCTCCCATTACAAATTTTCCTGCTTTTCTGAGGTATGCGTCAACTATTGACAAGTTCAACGTTGTGTGAACTCCCTTGAAATATTGAGCGTCTTCAGCAAGGCGAGGAACGTTGACTTCTTGATTAAGAAGGAAAATTCTGTCAAATTCTCCTTCCAAGACACGTGATGCTTGGTCAGTTCTTGACTTTATATTTATTCCAGGTGATTTTTCAAGAATTGACTCGTCGTCATCTAGATTTGTATATGATATTTCTCCCTTGGAAAGTATAAGCCTGCCGAGAATGCCATCTCCTCCCTGGATGTCAAGGATTCGCTGGGACTTGTCTTTGTAGTTGATTGCCGCCGAAGCGACTGCAGTTTCATAAAGTCGTTTGAACTCTTTCAATTCATGCAGTTTGTTGAAAGAAGGATGTATCATGTTATTTGCTTCGCAGTTTCCTTATTTTCTCAAGCACTTTATAGCCAAGTCGTAGCGAGCCGTCTTTTTTCAAGACGATTAGATCCTCGTACGGACCAGATGTCATTGAACCTTCATATAATTTTGAGAATGCAACAACGCCTTTCTCTCCTTTTGATTTTATGACATATTTATCGAATGATGGTTCCCCAAACGATTGTTCAAGCACAGTATCACCTATATTTACAGTTTTTTTGTTCGCGATTAATGAGCTTTGTATAGCCTTATGGAATAATCCAAAAGATATTTTATTTCCATCTGCAAGAACTTCAAGCGGCAATGGACATGTCTTTGTCATGGTAGTAAAAATCAATTAAATTAAAAATAAAAAATTATGGTCGTGGTATCAATAGCATCGCTACGATTACGCCAATTATCAATCCGCAAACGCCGATGACAACTGGAAGTACCCAATCGGAACTTCCTGACACGTCTTTCAATGTGACGTATGGTGTAGTTGGTGTTGTTGTTACAGGATTAGTTGTTACAGGCTGCGTTACTGGTTGCTGTTGTATGACAACGACAGGAGTCACATTTTGCTGTGGCTGCGTTACTGGTTGCTGTACAGGTGCTGCTGCGCACCCTGAAGTTATTGGAACATCCTGGGATGTGTATTCATTGTCGCCGCTTCCGTAGTATGCGTACATTGTGTATGTATTTATTCCTGGTTTCAAGTCAGTCAATGTGACTTCCTCGCTGTAATCCTGTGTGTAATCGTCGTTATTGAAATTATTGTTAAGTCTTAGAGTGTTTGCCCCATTAAGCACTTGTTCGAATCCTGTTGCTGCATTTCTTACGTAGAAGCTCAAGCTTTCCTCATTTCTTCCTACGTTCTGGACTTCAATGCTGAATCTAGTTATGTTTGTGCCGCATGACAAGTATGATGGGTTTGCGCTTGCTCTTGTTATTTGTATTGCATCGTCTGGTACTGATGCCTTGATTGTCTTGTCAGTATCCTTTGTGTAAAACGATGCCGATGTGTCTTGTGAGCTTGCTGTGACTTCTGCAAGGATGTAATATTGAGTTCCATCATTCACATTGTATGGCATGTTAAACGAGAAGCTTTGCGAATCTGTTCCGCCTGAGCTAAGGTCATTTGCAGATTGGTCGTCTTGAAGCTGGTTGCCGTCGGCGTCTTTTGCAAGATTGCCGAAGCCGCTATCCTGATATATGCCAACCTTTACATCAAGGTTTGTCAAGTCAGTCGACTGAGCAATGTCTTTGTATGTAATGGTAATCGTGAAATTATCTCCTTTCTTCAATGTGCTTGTTGTGTCGCCGTATCCGTTCTGGACTTCGACCTTATTTATTTGAAGTGCTGGAACAAGGACTTGCACTGGCATCGATTCAATTACTTGGCCTCTAATGCCATTGACAACATTGATGAGTTGAACGGTTCCAGAATACATTCCAGCTTCAACATTATCCTGATTGATAGGTATCAATTCTAATGTGGTCGAATTTGCATTTGTTGTTGCGTTTCCGTTCCCGAGAGTGAATTGTGAGTAGTTTCCGTTGTTAGAGTCGATGATAAAAGGAACGTTTCCCGATGAATCGCTGACGCTAAGATTTAATTGTGTGGAAACTCCGCTATTGCTGTTTCCCCCTTGGAAATTCAACGTGACTGTGTTAAGAACATCCATTGTCACTGAACCATTGCTGTCAAGATTGTTGATTGTGAATTCGTTTGCGTTAGTGGATATGTCGCTGATCTCTGTATTTCTATTGGTGAATGCGCCATCTGGGCTAACCGAAGTTGATACGAATGAAAGAGAATTTTGTCCAACCGAAACCTGCTGCGCATGGGCTGCTAGCACGAGAATGAAGATTGCAAATAAAGCGCTTATGAATGTTTTTTTCATTATAATTTAACCCCCAATATGTATTAATTTAGGGTTTCAAAACTTCTGCTTATATATAAATCTTTCGTCCTTTTAGCACTATTGAGTAGGGAATGTATAGTATGGGGACAAGTGAAAAATGCCGTGGTATACTATTACTCACGACTTTATGTCCGGGAAGCACTTCTTGCCTTCTTGTGAACGGGCTTGTATTCCTTCTGCACCATGCCGTCCTTCAAATAGAATATCTTTTCAGCATGTTCAGCAAGTTCCTGCTCATGCGTTACCAAAATAATCGTTTTTTTCTGCTTATCGTGCAATTCATCAAAAAGAGCCATGATATTATTTCCTGAAACTGAATCCAGGTTTCCTGTAGGTTCATCCGCCAATATTATTTCAGGGTCATTGATCAATGCGCGCGCGATCGCGACTCGCTGCTGCTGGCCGCCTGAAAGTTCGTTCGGCTTGTGATTCATTCTATCCCCCAATCCGACAAGAATCATTAGCTCCTTTACTCTTTTTTCCGTTTCCGCGTCATCCACATCATGCAGCATTGCTCCAAGCGCCACATTTTCAAATGCAGTCAATGTTGAGATGAGATTGAATTTCTGGAACACGAATCCTATTGTCCTTCCCCTTATCTGCGCGAGATCTGATTCATGAAGTTTCGATATGTCGTGGTTTTTCAGGTATATTGTTCCTTTTGTCGGCACGTCCAATGCACCGACCATGTTCATCGACGTGCTTTTACCTGAACCGGAAGGACCCATTATGGCCACAAATTCTCCTTTCTTGACTTTCAATGATAGTCCTCTAAGGGCCTCAACCTCAACTTTTCCTATCTTGTATATCTTCCACACATCCTTAAGTTCGATGAGTATGTTGCTGTCCCTTTCCATTTATTCGTACCTCAACGCGTCAACTGGTTTTAGTTTTGACGCTCTATGGGCTGGCACGGCTCCGGAAATCATGCCGATTATGACTGAAAACACCAATGCAAAAAACATGAGGCCGAAATTAAGCGATGTTGTGATGCTACCGCCGCCAGCGCCACCGACACCGAGACTTATTCCTGTGAGGGGCAACACGTATGAAATGACTGCTCCGATGAAAACTCCTATCAATCCTCCGACAAGGCCGAGCATTCCTGACATGATCAGGAAAAGAAGCAGGATGTCTGAATTCTTGGCCCCAATAGCTTTCATGACTCCTATGTCTCTCGTCTTTTCAATGACGGACGTGAACATAGTGTTTGCGACACCGATTCCTCCGACTAAAAGAGAGACTGCTGCAATTACAGTAAGGAACAATGTTATCGAGCTTGTTATCGAAGAGAATCTCTGCGCCAATGCCAATGGCGATGAGACTGAAAAGTCCTGCTTGTTTGCCGCTTCATGTCTTTCATTCCCTAAAACTGTTTGTATAGCATTGCTTGTCTGATTCACATAATTTACATCGGCGACATCAACATCTATCGACGAGAATTGGTTTGATGTGAGATTCAAGGACGAGCCTAATATGCTTCTTGCATCTTGAGTGTCCGTGTATATTCCATTATCTCCGCCACCGCCAAGTCCGCTCGATGATTGCAGAATTCCGACGATTCTCATAGCATTTCCATTCACGCTTATTATATTTCCTACCTGGAGTGCGCTCGTGAAAGTCGTCGTCGCAAGGCTGCTTCCTATTACGACCGTGTGAAGCTCTCCGGGACTCATGAACCGTCCTGACTGCAAGCCTGTTGTGACAAAATCCTGTATCGTGCTCGGATCCATCCCCTCGACATTTGAGTTTATCGTCTGGGCGTTGTATGTTACTGATGCCCTTCCGCTCAGGACGCCATCGACAGCTACCAATCCCGGAACGAGCTTTATGTTTTCAAGATCAATTGTAGAAAGAGGTTTTGAGTTTACTACGGCTCTCTCTTCGCCGAATCCGCCCGCTCGCGAAGAACCTGAGCTTACTGTAATTATGTTTTGCCCTAATCCGCTTATCCTGCTCTGCACATTCGACTGCAATCCATTGCCAATAGAAATGATGGCAACTACCGCGGCAACGCCTATCACGATGCCGATGATAGTAAGCCAACTCCTCATCTTGCTATGTATCATAATGTTGAAGGATAACTTCAACGTCTTATTTATCTTCATTTTTCTTTCTCATTCTTTTTTGGATGAGAACTTCGATGAGGTATCCAATCAATACGCCAAAGACTAGCCAGACCCACCAAGGAAGTGCGGTGAAAATACTGCTGCTTGTCGTTCGCCTTCCTGCTCCGGAAAATCCGCTGTATCCTGATGCGCTTCCTCCTGCTGCTCCCAATGCTGAGAAATTTCCTGCGATGCTTACTGGCACAACTTTCTCAATGCTTTCCCTATTGTTCGCGGTATCAGTGTATGTTACATTTATCGTTACGTTTGAGAGTTGTCTTTGCGTTGCCGCGATAGTATATGTCTGCGTGGTGAAATCACCCACGTTGAGGTTTCCAAGGACTGCTGCATTTGCGCCAGTGATCCTCATGCCTGGCTGATTCTCCAATGACATGATGACTCCAACTGCTGGGTTTTGTCCTGTGTTCACGATCGAGAACGATGTTCCCTGCGAGCTATATTGCTGGAAAATCACATCGAAGTCAGTTCGCGTGTTTCCGACGACAATAGGGAGCTGATATCCGTAAGATGTTTCATTGTTGCTCTTGTCCGGGTATATCTCGAAATTAAGCATGTTTGTCCCGAGCGGAGCGTCGTCCGCTACATGGACTCTGTATTCAATTACAATCTGATTTGCCTGGCCAGATACATCCTGCGGCAATTTGCTAGCGTATGCGCTGCTCAGCCCGTCAACGACACCGTAATCAAGAGTAAGCGAATCGTTTGTCGTGAATGGATATGTGGGTACAAACTGGAACATCACGTTTGGAGCGTCTTGCTGGCCGACATTCGTGACTTCTATCCATACGTCAAAAGAGTCTCCTGGATTTACAGGATATGGCTCATATTTGAGAACTTGAACGAAGAATTGGGGGGATACATCTGTTCCTCCTGAATTTATTACGCTTGTCGTGGTTATTGAACCGTTTCCTGCCATGTAATAATTGTCAGCATGAACGCTTGATGCGCAAATAGCTATCAATAGTGCAATTGCGACATATATTATTCTTTTGTCCATCATCTCTAGCATCCTCCCTGCGGCATTGGCATATTACGTTCGGGCATTCCCATGCTCATGTTTGCCATCCATCCGCTGTATTGTGTCTCTGTATGCATAACTATTTGCCCTGTGTTTGCGTCGATTAAATAATAATGAATTGTCGAACCGTTGTAAAGTGAAATCTGGATTACTTCCTTTGAAGTGTCGTCCTGCATTATTCTTTGCGTGCGATTGAATACGAACTGCTTGTACGTATCGATGCTCTCATTGTGATTGTGGAGATCGATTCCGACTTGTCTCTGCGCCATATCGAGTTTTTGTTGCGGGGCAGTCCTGCAGTGCGGCCTGAATTCGTAAGCCCGTATGATTCCAAAGACAATCATGCAAAGGAACGCTGCCATCATGACTATCGCTATGATCTTCCATACTTTTGTTTCCGAGTCTGTTTTTTTAGCACGTGCCATAATGTTAATATTTGCTGTAACGATATATAAATTCTTCTGTAACTAGTTTCATTTTTATGAAACCACTCAATGGAAAGATTTATAATAAATAGATTGGCAAAAAGAGTCATGAAGAGGTTTACGCTGATACTTTCTGCAGTAATCTTGATTAGCGCTATCGTCCTTCTTTTCGTGCAGTTGTTCACGCCGCAGCCGATACATATTGTTCTTGGAACTGGCCAGGAAGTCACGACACAGAGCCCTAATTACTATGAATTACCACAGGTTCTTCTTCTGGTCGTAAGCTCGTTCTTGATCGGCTCGACTACATTGTACTTGTTCTTCGCATCGAAGGAGGAACAGCCATCGCATCCGACCATGAAGGAAGAATACGGCACAATACTTCATCTGCTGAAAGGGGATGAACGGACATTGTTCTCTGAACTTAAGAATAACAATGGCGAGATGGTTCAGAGTTCCTTGGTTCAGAAGACTGGATTGTCGAAGGTTGCGGTAACGAGGGCATTGGCGAAGCTCGAACACAAGAACCTTGTCGTCAAGGAAAGATACGGGCTGACGAACAAGGTAAAACTGAAGATAAAATAAAATTACACGAACAAAATTGGAGGGATACTGAATGAAGGACGCGATTAAAATGCTTTTATCGTTGCTTATTGGAGTGGTGGCGATGGGGATAGCGAAACTTGTTCATCCAAGCTGGAATATAAATCATTTGTTGATATTCGGGTTGATAGTATTTGCAGTAACATTCGTATTATCTTTATTGTTGAAAAAAATAAAAGGTGAACAAAACATGAATAATAATATGTTTAGGTATGGAATAGGCTTTTGGATAGGTGGAGGGGTGTATAGTTTGATAAATATGATTATGAATCTTAAAAACGCACCCCAAAATAATATTTTATTTTATAACTATTTAATAACGGGAGTTGCTGTCGTTGGCTTGATTTTGAGGATATGCTTCCAACAAGTACTGCAATTCACTCTCTCTTCCTTTTTGATAAATTAATCCCAGTGCCGCTACCCTCTCCTGCTGCGATTGAGATTTTTCCAAATTTTCAATGAGCTTCTTAGACATGCTCGCATGGATGTCAAGCTAATATTTAAACATTTCTTTGGTAATTACTTGCGGATGATAACATAATGAAGAACATAGATATCATGCCGCTCTTCTCAAAGAAATCAGAATTCTTTCATGACCGATTCATAATATTCTATCAACTTGTTGCCAAGGTCAATCCATTTCGGCAACATCCCATCCTCGTTATATCCTGAGTATGGCGAAGGGCATTTCACATCTTCCTGTAGAGTATTTTTCTTGTCCTCCTTGAAATTTTCTACGCAAACATTCCATATTATTTCAGAGAATTTTATTCCGTCCTTGACAAGCGCTTCGTCCTTGAACGCGTCTTTCTTCTTCGCATGGAATTCTGACGTGAATTTTTCGAATGCGGAATGTATTTCCTTGTCGCCATGCAGAGTGTAGTTCAGATAGTCGCTGCTGAAAAGCTCCACAATCTTGTCTCCTATTGACGGATTGACATAAATGCCTTCTTTTTGCAGGAATAATTTCGGAACAGCAGGTGTTCCGTGCCATTCTGATGGTACTATGCCATATTTCTCGCAAAACTCATTCGAGGTTATGATGCCGGGAACAACTTCCTTAAGCGCCTTTTTCATAAGATGGTCATGTACTACCATATCTACTCCATATATGAGAAGCTCATGAACGATTCCGAAAGGAGCATCGCCCGTGAAATGTATTTCATCTACAAGCTCTTTTGTCTTTTCATCCAATGTTGGCATGGGACGCTTAAAGTAATGTTCTATTTAAACCTTTACTTATTTATTAACTATCAAGTAGTAACATGGCAAAACCTTTATATATGAGTGAAACTTGCAAAAGCACGTAAGAACATATGAGGAGAAACAAAAATGACACTGACACAACTAAAGGAAAAAACATACCATGCGCTTGATGCATTTCTACAATTCGAAGCGGATTTGCAGGCGATGAACCCGAGAGTAAGCCCTGCCTCAAACTATGCTCAAGGGGTATACGAGAGATTGGCGAAGAAATCAGATAAGGTTGTCCAGAGATATTATGATGCATTGAATAAAAATCCTTCTGCAACCAGCACGATAAACTTCATGTTCTTCGACGAACGCCCAAGAATGAAATTGTTGGCAGCAAAGAGAGTGATGTCCGAAAGGAATCTGCTGCAGAGGGTCGAGCAAAAATGACCAACACTGTAAAAATTTTATTGGGAAGACAGCTTACAAAAGAGCAGATAGAAGCTTCTAAAAAAGGAATCGCGGAACCAATAAGCAGGTTCTTCTCTCCAGAAAAATACAAAGGGAATATTGACAACATTTTCCAGGAAGAAAATAAAATCAAGAGAAATAGGGCAAAATATGAATGTGTAGCTACTAATGAACTTCCTGGGAATTGGTATTTAATCAGATTAGATAAAAGGGAATATGAAAAAGACGGCAGGTTGACAAGAAAAGAAGTCGAAACATGCGAACCCAATGGAATGCGTCTTAGTCACATAATAACATCTTACGATCCGCCAGGAAAATTTATCGGCAAACATGTCTACAATCAATTTACATGAAGGAGAAACAAAAATGAAACTAACAGATAAAATAAAAATTTTATTCGGAAAACAGCTTACCCAAGAACAGATAGAAGCTTCTAAGAAAGGCATTGAAAAATATGGTCTTCTCGCAATCCCTATGGAAGAGTACAATGGAGCAATAGATAATATTTTCCGAAAAGAAGGCAAAATCATGAGAAAAATGGCAACATACAATCATTCGACTCAAAGAGCTGCATCTCATGGCGCGAAAATTATGAACACACTTTATTATTTAGTCAGATTAGATAAAAGAGAATATGACATGGAAGGCAAATTGACAAGAAAAGAAGTTGAGATTCCTATAGAGGGGTGTATATTCGAGAGAAAAATAGTCTCATACAATCCTCCAGGTAAGCTATTCGGCACATTTGTCTCAAGCACGCAGTTTGCCAAGATATCTGATGTAGAAGAGAGGACTGTAGATAAATACAACAGGCATATGTATGCGGCACAAGGACTGATGAGAAAAGATGAATAAAATGAAAAACACACTAAAATCAATCATACTCGCAGGGGCATTGGCAATAGGAATCGCAGGCTGCGAAAAGGCAGGCGATGAAAAGGCAAACAGTGAAAAAGCTTATTATCAAAACAGAATTCCGGTTCACATAACAACGGAGAATAATCAAGTCTATGAGTTATGGAGATTGTCGCCTACCGGCGATGAAGCAGATAATGTCAATCTTATAGTCAATATGGATCCAATCTATCCTACTCAGGGCACAATCATAGCATATGATCCACTCGCAATAGGGAAAAACGAGCTGCAGTGGAGATTACCTGGTCTACGACTTACTTCGTACGATACTCACCCAATGACGCCCGAACAAGTCGAGAAGGCGACAAAAGCGCTGGAGCTTGAAAAACAGATAAATACCTTGTTGAACGAATCATTGAGCGAGCCGACGCCAACGAAGTGAAATAAAAATGAAAACATTTCATTTGTATCTCAAAACGGAAGTCAGCGACAAGATACACAAGTTAGCTACGTCAGAAAAAGTAAAGAAAGGGGGTTTTACGAAGGCAGTCATAGACTATGTTAAGTCGCTATCTTCTACGAGCCGTTTCGTCGATATAGAACCAGCATTGAATGGAGAGATAAAAAATCACACTAACTGGAATGAATTCTACAGCAAGCAAGAAGGGGAAGCAGAAGGAAAACGGATGATCATAGCGCCCGATATCCTCGACTTGGAAGGCAGGGCATTCGATTCTGCAAGAATAGATTTCGATAAACGAATGATAGTTAATAGTGGATTTCATTATATTGATGGTTGCAACGACAGGATTGAGCACAACATAGGAAACACGATCAGTCATGCCAGACCAAAGTTTTCGAGAATATTAGGGATTCCTGTGTATCAAGGCACATGCCTATCTGAGATCATGTCGAAATCAGACGGAAGATACCTGTTGGCGAATCTATTCAATGAGTGGAATATGAATTGCCTAGCTAAGAAACTCGTCCATATTTCAGGCAAAGAACCATCGAATATCTGCCTATGGACCTTACCATATGATCAACGGACAAAGGACAGACACATGGCAATAGGTTTCGACTATGGAGGCGGCAGATTCCATATCAGCAGCTATGACTTCTGGTTTGGCGGCAATCTTGGCAGATCCCGCGGCGTATTATTGAATACAAGGAGAAAATAAAAATGACACCAACTAACTTTATCAACTATGCCGGGGAAGAGCTAATAGAGCTACAGTTTAATGAATCTGCATTCAAACCATGCCTGGAACTCATAGCAACTAAACTCAACGAGAAATTAGGAAAATATCAAATTATAAATTCAGAAGTAAAATCTGAAACGCAAAGAATGATTTCTGAATGTTTGCGTTCGCATGGTCTTTATTCTCATTTGGATAATCCTGTGCAAGCCAAAAAATGGATTGATGCATATTGTTCAGACTTGGGTATTTCCGAAGGCAAATTGCAAAACATAATCGAATCCCATGCAAAAACAACTGATTTAATTGCTAGCTTAAAGGAGATGGATATTCAAACTTATTTGAAGCGCACTTTTGATATAGGAAGTTCATTCCAACTCCCTTCGGCTTCGTGCGGAGATAAAGTTCCGAAGGTATACATACCCGATGAGTCAGAGGGCGCTTGGTCAAATGCAGTTAAACTGCAGGAAAGATAATGGAAAAAGCAAAGTATGTGCCTAAGGGTGACTAAATAATATGAGCATGGGTATGGGAATGTCTCAACGGCAAGAACAATCTCTTAGTCAGACGCAGACCCTCAAGCAGACGCTCGCATTGAGACTGGCTCAAAAACTCAAGATAACAATAAAGCAACTTCTCAAGCTCTATCCGCAGCTCGCCATGCTGCAGAATCTGGAACAAAGACTATTACTTGACGTAGGCGACCGATCGAGGCAGCAATTACGGAAACTTATCGAAAATAGCGATCATTTCTATGATTTTCTCAAAACAAATCCAACTCAATATGAACTCAAGAAAGAATTTCCGGGAATGGAAAGAATATTCAATGATGCATATAACGAGCAATATCATGCCGTTCAAAAACAAAAATCGAACACACAAATAGGTATGCGAATGGAAATGCGGCAGGGATTATCGCAAACACAAAGACAAACGCAATCTATGTCTTTGCCAAATTGGAGTTTTGTCGATGCATACAAAACAGGAAAGAAGGATTCAGATTTTCCAAAGGGAAAAATTCCTGAGATAGATGCGATGCCTCTTGAAGAAAGATTGAAAAAAATCGATGAAGCTAATGCATTATTCAGATTCGTGTATGTTAAACGGGAAGAGTATGAGAGAAATACACCTACAACAAAATATTACAAAGTTCCCTTGGTAAGGAATTCAGCCGTGGACGAGCTTGACGTGCAACAGCAAATCTCGAAACAGGAGTTTGAACAGGCAAAGAACAGGCTTTCGGGCGTGAAGACAATTGATCGTATCGCCAGGGCAATTCCATACACTGAGCTTCACTTCGCTGTCAAGGATATTGTAGAAAGCAAAGGAGCGACAATGGACGATGTTGTCCTTATCGGAATAGATAGAGGCGGCAGGATACCTGCACTCATTGTACGGGAATCCATAGGAAAAGACAAGGCATATTTCTTGAAAGTTGATCAAGGTGGCGGCAAGATAGATACCGATAGATTGCTTAAGCTTGGACAAAATGGAACATTAAAAGACAAATTCATTCTGTTCGTGGATTCTACTGTCGACAGCGGAAGGCAGATTACTGCGCTCGAGAATACCTTGTCTCATTATGGCCACTTTGGATTCAAGGGATGGGGAGTCATTGGAAGCAACGAAAACGGCCTGGATTTAGCGCCGTTCCATAAAAATATCAACTGGGGATTGAATCCTGATGAGTCATTTGAAGATAACCCTGAACTTCTCGGCGTGGACTACTGTGATGATTCTCACGTTAAGATAAAAGCGGTCCCTTCTCTCACTGCAACAGAAATCAGGGAAGCCATCTTAGAAGTTCCGCATGGCGTGGTTTATGATTTTAGCAAGCGAAAAACAAAGCATAAACTAAAGGAAGGCTACTCGAGAATCAACATTGGAGTTTCTGGTTCATCGAATGAACCGGAAGACACAGAAGCATTGGAAGATTTTGGTCACAAGATAGCGCGAATCACGAAGTTATTGTATGTTGGAACTGAAAGGGGCGGACCTGGTTGCGTTCTAAGGGGAGCCTCTCCAGATATTGAAGAAAGCATTGTTGTAAGGCCGATGGATGAAAACCATAGAACTAGCGATATTATGCATAGAACTGGAATCGATAATCTTCAAGTATTGTTGTATGGAGCAAACAAAGGAGAACACCGAAAAGTATTCTCGGAAAAGACAGATGTTCATATCATCCTCAATGGTAAAAGTGGAACGTTGGAAGAGGCGATGTACACAATCGACGTAGGCAAACCAGTAGTTATTCTTGCATCAAGTCCGGTAGCGACACATGTGTTGTCTACGCCCGCATTGGCTAATTTACCGAACGTACATATCGCCAGAGACCTTGATGAGGCCACAAAACTAGTAACAGAATATGCAAACCAAAGGAGAAAATAAAAATGGAAATACCGATGATGCGGGACATACTTGCACATTACCTGCAACAGGGCACGTGCGATGATGTGCAGCTGGGGATAATGACCGGCACCTTCGACCCCATGCACGAGACGCACATCGAGATCGCAGAAAATACATTGAAAAAGAATTTTGGCCCTGCAGGGAATGACGTAGTATTTAATTACAGCAAGAATTACGAAACAGACTATGACTCTTTACAAATTAAATTAGTTCTTCAACATCATATTTAAACCAAATAAATATACAGTGAATATATTCACTATTGTCTAAATTTATATCCTTTAAAGATATATGTTCTGGCTGGGGTACAAAGTAACGTCATGTCGATACTACATAAGCTACCGCGCGCAGCAAGAATAATGGGATTGCTTGGACTTCTCGGAGCAACACAGATTGGATGTTCTCTGGGCAGTAATCCTACGTCGCCGAGCTCCAAAACAGCGACTCCCGTCTATACGAAGACACCGACAGCAATCACGACATACACGCCGACAAACAATCCGACTTCAATCAGTACAAACACACCCACGTCATCATATACGCCGCTAAACACAGCGACTTGTACACCCACGCCGACTGACACCAACACACCGACGAGCACACTGACTCCTATTAATACTATTACTCCCACATACACGCCAACACCTACAAACTCCTACACACCGACACTTTCTCCCACGAATACGGATACTCCTACGAACACATACATGCCGACAAACACTGCTACGGCAACAAACACCTGCACGATCACACCTACTCCCACGGAGACTCCGATACCCGCGACAAAAGATGAAGGAGACCTCACGCTCGAGCAGAAACTCGCGCAATATCTTTCACAAAACTACATATCCGATTATTTCATGAACCAATCACTTGACCTGGATGGCATGATCATAAATGTAGACGCAGAGATACTCGTGAACGGGACGTATCATGTGATATGGTACCAAGGCGTGAGCGATGACAACCACGCTGCGCAGAAAACGAAACTTGATTCATACGGAATATCATGGTGCCAGATAGATCCATGCACAACCTCCGAACTCGACACGATACTTGATACACTAGAGAGTTCCAATTGGCCGGAGGGAGAGTACCAATGAGAAAGATATTGATTTTCTCCATACTCCTCTTGTGCACAGCAACAGCAGCATACGCCGCTAATGATAGCGTAGTTTCTGTCAACACTGCCAACGTAACGATGACAATAAATGCAATTACTGCAGCAATAGCGGCTCACAATGCATCATGGACAGTCATAAGCAACGCAACTCTTCTGTCGCCAGGACAGATGCAGCATACATTCGGAATAAACAGGACATTGCTCGAGGAGCAGCAGCAGAATATGGCGAAGGCCCCGAAAGCAAAGATATATTCTTCCAAAATAATGAAGGTGAGCTCCACGAATATTCCCGGAAGCATAAACTGGATGAACAAGGACGGGAAAAACTGGATAACGCCAGTGAAGGACCAGGGATTGTGTGGAGGATGCTGGGCATTCGCGACTATAGCTGCCATCGAGGCAAATATCAACATAAACCTTAACAACTCGAACGCGAATTATGATCTATCCGAACAACAACTTATCTCGTGCTGTCCCAATTGCGGCAACTGCGTAAATGGAGGAAATCCTGATTCTGCCCTCGATTACGCGCAATCCACGGGAATAGTCGACGAACCGTTTCTCCAGTTCACTGGCACGGACGAAGCCTGCAACATGGAGAATAATTCCCAGGGCAATGCCAAGAAGATAACCGGCTGGCAGTACGTATATTCCAATGATTTCAAGAGCGCACTCACAACCAACGGCCCGCTAATAATATTCTTCGATGTATACACTGATTTCGATTGGTACGGCGGCGGAATATATCTTCATAGCTGGGGCCCATATGAAGGAAGCCATACGATGCTGCTCATCGGCTACAACGATACCGGCGGTTATTGGATAATGAAGAACAGCTGGGGAAATTGGTGGGGAGAGAGCGGCGATGTGCGAGTCTCATACAACGACACGAGCATGTGGGGAGATGCGCTTGCGATAACAGGAACGGACACGGATGGAGACGGAGTTCCTGACAATATCGATAATTGCCCGACAGTAAGGAATCCAGATCAAGCAGACAGTGATGGGGATGGCATCGGAGATGCCTGCGATAATTGCCCGACAGTGTATAATCCTAACCAGACAGATTCGAATCATGATGGATGCGGCGACGCGTGCTCTCCTTCCGGCTCGCAATGTGTGCAACCAGAAGTGTGCAATAATTACGATGACAACAAGAACGGACTTATCGATGATGGTTTGGCAAAGTGCGCATGCGCGCAGGCATCCTGGCCGACGACAAGATACAATATAGTCAGCAAAGATGTCAAGGTGGACGCCGACTGTCCGCAACATATGACTGATAATTATGACACCGAGGAGAAAACAATAAACATTCCTTATGCACAACAGGTCGAGGTAGATACAAGCGCTGACCTCTATGTGACATCATCGCATTGGCTCGATCCCATCTGGAGCACAGATACGGGCAACGTGGTGTACGATGTAAACGTCGAAAATCCAGGTAGCTTCACGGTAGGTGCGAAAGCGGAATGCGGTCCGTGGTTCGCGGGCAACGCAGAGACGGAAGTGAAATACAAGGCATACGCAAACTATCCGATAAATGAGTCTGTCTACGTAAGTCCGAATCCTGGTCCCACTCCTGAAGTCATAAATGGAATCGATGATGATTGTGATGGACAGATAGATGACATCCCAGTTTGTTATTCCGATGCCGACTGCGGAGCCAATTCATTGTCCGCTCCGTACTGCGCAAGAAAAAACATTACACAAAATGCAATACATCCCACGTGCATGAATCCAGGAAAAGGATACTCATACTGCACCAACACCACGATAAGCACAACAGTGACACAGAGTTGTGCATATGGATGCTACAACGCGACATGCACCAACGACACGAACTATCTGTGGTGCAACACCTACAATGACATATACAAGATGACAAAAACTGGCCATGTCGTTGATAACTTCAGCGCCGAGCATATGGACTGCAACATACCTGGCTATTATTATAGCCCTCCAGCTATATTCAGCCTCGGATGGGATGGTCAATACCTGTGGACAGGAGAGGTCTGTCCATACATATTGTCCATCAGGGAGATATTTAAATTCGACACAAACGGAAACATCGTGGATAGTTTCAGCAGCGCTGGAGAATATCCAAGCGGTTTCGCATGGGACAGCCAGCATAATCTCACATGGATTAGCGATATGGAATCTACCGAGATATATCCTATCACCAGCGACGGAAACACTAATGTCCAATTCCTTACAGAGAATGGCTGGGCGACATACGTTCCACGGCCGGGCGCCAGTTCAGATGCCCTCGCATGGGATGGTCAATATCTCTGGAGTTCCGACGCAAATGGATACACAATATATAAGATAACACTAGGAGGAACAGTAGTTGGCCAGATCACTCATCCAAATTATTATTCGTTCGGTCTCGCATGGGATGGACAGCATATGTGGAGCATAGACATGAGCGGCAGGATATACGAGATGACAACAAATGGGACTGAGCTAAGCAATTTCACATCTCCATGCTCGCGTGGACTCGGCTACCAGAGCATACCGATCAACTGTTCGACTGACATTGATTGCGGATCAAACCAGACCATCGGAGGACCATACTGCAGCGGCAATAACGTCATGCAATCCGAGACAGGGCATACCTGCGTGAATCCAGGCGCATTGAACTCATATTGCACGAGCGCGAACATGACAAGTCTACAGAATACATGCGATCCTGCGTGTTCGAACGGGATGTGCGTCTCATGCAACACACATTCTGATTGCGGAACGAATGGCATTGTAGGAAATCTATCATGCAACGCAGGAAACGTATGGCAGACGTACAGGACATACACATGCAACAATCCCGGAGCACAGAACGCGTCATGCTCGTACGCGGACACGGGCGAACAAAATAAAGTATGTTCTGACGGATGCGCTCATGGAGCATGCCTTATCGTCACATACACATGCACGAAGAACAGCGATTGCGGAACAAACGGACTGATAGGATCCCCAATCTGCTCAAAAAATAACATATTCCAGAACTACAGGACATGGACTTGCTTCAATCCTTCCACAAAGTCATCATACTGCGAATATTCAGATGCTTTCACTAAGCAACAATCATGCAGCTACGCGTGCAGCAATGCGCAGTGCGTGACACCGCCATCGAACATAACTGATCTCAAGATAGTCGATGCCGTGCTGCAGGTCACCCCAATAAATGCCAGCAGTCCCGCGGTAATCGCTTTCACGATAGAGAACATAGGGACAAATGACGTCTCGAACATAGAGTGGAAGATAGATTCAGGAGACCAAGGACAATCGGTCAGCGGCGTAGTCTCAGAAATCACTGCAGGAAACTCCACGACGATCGCTAGGAAAGTGAATTATCAGAGCGCAGGAAATTACACCGCCTCCGTGCTCGTGGATCCTAATAATCTCATAGCAGAATCGGACGAGACGAACAACGACGCGGACATACAAGTCACCGTTCCGAACTGATGTTTATGTTCAATGGTGTTAATCTAGACGACAGCTCTTCATCATTATTGACTATGTCTTTCCATAATAATTCCTTATGCTCATCGTCATGAGGCAGTGCATCAGGTCCTCGTTTGAACTGGGCAGGTGTCACGATGAAAGAAATCTTTAAATAATGGTTATCGTTGGACAGCCTCGATAAGTCTGAACGCAGTTCTTATCTTGTGAACGACAATGAACAAAAAAGACAATGAAGGGGCTCACGGGACGAGCATAGCAAAACTTGTCGAAGAGTTCGGACAAGAAAACGAAGAAGAGATAACAAAGGTATATCAAGGCATAAGAGCCATATTGGAAAAGGATGCGAAGATAATAGATTATGTTCCGATATTCGCCTATAGACAAGTGAAGCAGATTCTAAGAGCCCAGTATGAGGAAGGTTATCTGGAGAAGAAAGTCAAGAAGACAAGGAAAGAGATGAAGTAGATTGTTGATTCCTGGATGACATTGTTTTTCAACCATTGGAGTATGTTAACTTTATATATCTGTTTTAATTCTGCACGGCATGGTCGAACTATCGAACGTCTCGCAAGAGATATATCAGGCACTGCTCATATATAGGCCGGCAATCTGGGAACACGATTTCCAGAAATTTCAAGTCTGCCTGGACACTCTTGAGGACGCCATACGAGAGAAGTATGTTCCGAACAGATGGCAGAAAGACCTGAAAGACATCTTGGTCGATGGCCCGGAGCCGGGATTCTTGATACTAAACACGCTTGATAATTTCCTATGCCCTGAGAAAGGAATGATAAATGAAGAAGCCAATCAAAAAGCAGAGGAATACATCAAGTCCATCAGAAGACTGGAACTCGGGATGGAGATAGCGAAAAGAAAAGGAGATGATGCCGTCAAGGAGTTCAACAAAGAATTCAAAAGACAGATGGATGCGAACATGTTTGGCAGGACTGAACCGGCCGGGCTGAGCACGGAAGAGCGCTATCTCAGGTTCCCGAAATGCACCCCGTGGCGCCTCCTGCTGCGACTGGAACATAACATAAAAGATCCTTATTATAAAAAAAGATATTCGGATGATAAAGGAGAATCCTATCCCGTCTCGGAACTATTGATCCCCAACAGCATCGCCCCGGAATATTGGATCGATGTCTGCGAACGATTGAAGAGATTCGCGGCGATGAAAGACAAGGGATGATGACATAGCCCTTCGTTATTTTTGCGAAGATATCTGCGCCATAGCTACCCATTGCTACTTATAGAAGTAGGTATATATCCATAAATACATCCAAAATCATATGATAATCCCAAAGAACATTATTTTTCTGACAATCCCTTGAACCACGACATTATCTTGTCGATGCCGCGGGAATTTGCATTAGTCAATAATTTCAAATCTTCATCGATGACGATAGAGTGTATTGGTTTCTCTTCGGAAGCGAAATGAATGAATCCGTTTCCGACATGATAACCACTTTCTATAATGCCATTCAACAACGTGTCCTTGAACTTCTTGAACGCACGTTCTTGGCGTGTTTCAAGAAGCACTTGTTGGAATCTTCCTCCGCGCAACAAATCTTCGATTTCGCCACCCGTGGGTTTTCCGATTAAAATATTATCATTTAGGTCATAGCCTATTTTTATCCCTGTGAATGGCATCACTTTGTTATTTATGCACTCAGAGACATATTTCTTTTTTTCATCGCTATCGAAATGTGCCCTCAAGCTATTCCGTGTGCCGTTAGCGAACAGATAGAGGTGGGTCTCGTAAGGATCCATAGGCAACGTCTTTATTGCTTTTAGTTTAAGCTCTGGAGATGCCTTCTCTATTTTGAAGTCCTGTCCTAGTGCGGTGCTCATGTATTCGAATCGAATAGAGAAGTGATATAAAAAGTTATTGATGACATAGCCCTTCTCAAAAATACATTCTGGCATCATGCCGTCATAATTTATTTAAAGACAACACAGTCGAATAACAGCATGGTTATCTTCAAAGAACATCCATTCGATTAGTTGCGATGCGCAACAGCCCTGTTTTGCTTGACACGTGGACCAGAGCTCGGATGGAGGAAACATGAACAGAAAAACACGACGGCATGACGGCCGCACAACAGCGGGCACCACGGTACGGATGCCATACAAAGATATTCCACGATTGAATCTGGAACCGACCGAGTACTGGGATGATTGGATCGACCACAGGGATGGTTCCCGGGAATGGTTCAGCGACTTCAAGACGATAAAAACGGTCCGTCCTCGAATGAAGAGGGTGCATGAAGAACTGTATGCGAAAAGGATCAGGATGAACATGAAACAAAAGAGACTATTGAAAAGGAGGGAGGCGAGAAAGGCCAAAAAGAGAAACATTTAAATATATAATAAATTATAGCTTACTATAGGTTATATATAATGACTAATACAACCATCCAACTGGACAAGGCATTGGTAAAATCCCTCAAGGAAGCCCAGGAATATCCTCGACAGACATATAACGACCTGATACGGCACATGATAAAGGTCTTCCAGGCCATGAAAAAAGGAAACCAGTACGATGAATTCCTGCACAAAATCCAGCAGGCCAAGATGAAGGAACTGTGGAACAACAAGGAAGATGAGGCCTGGGAAAATGCCTAAGTCAGGAGACGTCGTGCTCGCGAACGTCCAATTCACAGACACTTTTGAAATCAAAAAAAGACCTGCTTTGGTCCTGTTCGAGGAATTTGATAACATCGTTGTCGCAGGGATAACAAGCAATACCGATATGCACGGCATATCATTGACAAGGAAGGACGGGGCGATAAAGGACAGCATCATAAAACTAAACTACATCTTCACAATAGCCAAGGCGATGATAGAGAAGAACGTATTCTCATTGTCCTCGCAGAAGAAAAAAGAAGTCTATGAAGCTCTTGTCGGAAAACTGTCTCAATTAAAATAAATGACATCTCTATTATCCTATAGCAATCCCAATAAGATATCCTGCCTTGTGAGCGATTGTTTCTAGAATTCCTTTTGGTTTTGCTTCATTCTTCTGTTTTTCTAAGCTATTTACATTGTTGCGGATGCCCTTGATCTGGGTCGGGTCAGTATTCATAACATTCAAGCTCGCCTGCGCGTACACAGACCTGACTATAGGTCCCCAACTTCCTTCATAATTTCCTGCGTTGTATGCTTTCATTAAGCGTTCGACGCGTCCGGAGATGTCTATTTTCATTCCCATCAGCAAAACAGCCTTATATTTAAACGTTGCTAAATCTTATAAACATCATTTCGTAATTTATTTCTATGACTGATTTCAGCGGCACCATCATCGAGGAAAGTCTCGAGAAAAAGGACGTCTTGAAACTTGTGAAGATCGTCAGGACAAGAATCGAGCTGGTTACTGAAAAGCATAAGACTCCCTGGATAAAGCAGTGGACTTTACACATCGTTGAAATTCCGGAAAGAAAAGCCGATATGATCGCGAAAGAGCTGAGCAAATCACTTGATTCAAATCATAGCTGGTATGCAGATTTCAAGAATGACAAGCTCCACTACATAATCTTCCGCAACAAAATCTTCAAGGTAGACAGGTCGAATAAAGAGCAGTATGAAGAAGCCAAGAAATACGGCATTTCTCTCGACATACCTGAGTATCAGGTTGATTTCTCGCCAGATATTTAAGCAAGATAAAATCAGTTAATATTTAAAAATAAAGCAATATCAAAATGTATTTAAGGAACTATTATATCTCTCTGTCCATGGATCCAGATACTATACAAACAATTTACAACTTGTCGGCGGTATCCGGTGTTGTTGCCGCGCTTTTCGGGCTGAGACAATTAGAAGGCAATTGGAGAAAAAAGCGCGTTAAGAAGGTTCTCAAGGGATTGGATGCCGAAGTGGTCAAGCTGAACGATTATGAACGGGTTCGTGTTTTCAATCTTCTTAATGTGCTCGCCGAAAAAAAAGGCACAGAGCTAATCGAGGCATCTAATGTTCTTTATTCCCAGACGGGGCCGTTCGAGAGAAAAGTCATCGATGAATTCTACAAAAAGCGCGAGGAAGTGGTCCAGGCATGTTACGGTAATTTTGATGTTTTTTCTAACGATTATGATGCCAAGATGACGCTGAAATTTTTAGTGGATAGATATGAACAAAGAGAACAACAAATAACACCTAAATTAATCCATGAGGTCTAATTCTTCATAAGTATGTTTCTTTAATTGGATGACATCTATTAACAATAAACATCAGTCGAGAATAATTTATGTAGAATATCCTTGTCTGTTCATTATAAGGTATAATATCTGTTCGTGCAGGTGTTTCTTAAGATTTGGCCCGGCCTCATATATCCGCATATTCTTTTCGGCAATGAGTAATTTTCCCTTTTCAAAGAATAGGCTAAAAGACGCTGCTGGATCATGTTCAACCTTCCGCTCAAGGTCATCTGGCATACCAGCAATATTGTCAAAGAAACATATAAATCTTGTGAATTTATATTCTCTTGACCGAAAGCCTTAATAAAAAAACATGCTAAGAATATATATGTCCGTAAAAGTAAACATAAAAGGAATTTCTGTAAAAGAACTGCCTTCAAATTTCTTCAAGGGCAAAAGTGCTGATATAGCGAAAAAGCTTCTTGGAAAATTGTTGATAAGGGATAATAATGGAAAGATTTCCGGAGGATTGATAGTGGAGACTGAAGCTTATCTCGGAAGGAACGATCCTTCATGCCATTCTTCAAGAGGACTTACAAAAAGGACGGAGCCTTTCTTCAAGGGAGCTGGAACGATGTACGTGTTCAGGTCCAGGCATCACTGCTGCTTCAACATGATAACCGAGCACAGGAAACAAGGTGAAGGGATACTGATACGCGCATTGGAGCCTTTGATAGGGATAAAGGATATGAAAAGAAATAGAGGTAATAAACCAATAGAGAAACTTGCAAATGGACCAGGGAACATATGCAAGGCCCTTCAGATAACTGCCGAAATGAGCGGAAAGAAGTTAGGAAATGGCGTATACATATTAAATACTTCATTGAAGGAAGATGTTGTTGCGACAAGAAGGATAGGAATATCAAAAGCTGTAGATTGGCCTTTGAGATTTGTCGTCAAAGATAGTAAGTTTGTTTCTAAGAAGATGAAACCTGTGCGTGAAAGGGACTGGAGTAAGTTCTATAGAAAAGAGTTTGGAAGAGAATAGTTAGAAGAATTTAAAAATACATTTAATCCACATATCTCTGTGAAAACTGACAAACTTTATTCTAGCATGTACGTGGAGTTTTATGATAAGCTATTTTCTGAAAGATATTACCTGCACGGATTTTCAATGATTAGAAAGAATATCAAGAAACACCTGCCAGGGGCAAGAACCGTTCTTGAATTGGCGTGTGGATCCGGTCGTTTCACAAAGTATTTCTTAAAAGATGGATTTGTAGTTAAAGCAGTAGATATTTCAAAGGATGCCCTATCCATCGCAAAAAAGAATCTAGGTAATCACTTCATACATGGAAATATGATGACATACAAAAGCAAGCAAAAATATGATGTTGTGGTCTGTCTTTTTGACTCGATACGATACAACAAATCATACGAAACAACTCAAAAAATGCTGAAAAACATATTCTGGATGCTAAATGAAAATGGTTTGTTTATTTTTGACTTCAGCTCCTATCCGCCAGGCAGACAGACAAAACCTTCTTACGTGCGACCTGTGAAACTGTCGAATGGAAAAATCATCACCATGGAAGTGCTTCATATAACAAAAGGAAATTTTGATACAAGGAAGGGCAGGATGATTGTAAATAATAATGGCAAAATGACAACAGAAAAAATATATCGTGCGCCTCTCCTGAGATTTACACAAAAACAAATGGAAAAGATGATTCATTCCGCAGGATTCAGAAAGCACTGGATGTTGCCAGGGTTCGAGGAAGGAAATAAAAACAGCTCCCTTTTTATTGTTCAAAAATAATTCATTGGATTAGATGACATCGCTCTTCGTAATAATCCCTTTAATCACATACCCTCTACAAACGTAAAACCGAATGTAGAGGATAAGATTCAACTAAAACGAAAGATATATAAATAAGTATAACTTAGTAAATATTAGGTGAACTAATATGGTACAAGCACTCGTGAAATTGGATGAAGAGACAAACAAGATTTTGAACGTCGTAAAGGCAAAAAATGGCCTCAAGGACAAGGCAGAGGCGATAGAATTTGTCGCGCGTAGATTTGTCGAACTTGAGGAGCCAGAATTGCGGCCTGAGTTCGTGGAGAAGATGAAACGGATAGAGAAGCAAGCGTCTATACGTGTCAATGACCTCAGGAAACGGTACGGCCTAAACTAAGATGTATGATCTATACATCAAAGAGGAAGCTGACAAGATATTTCAGAAGCTCGCGAAAAAGAATCCTCATCAACTGAGCATCATAGACAAGAAAATTACCGAGATTCGTTCAAATCCGGCACATGACTATAAATTCTTGCGAAAGCCGCTACAGACATTCAACAGGGTGCACATAGACGCGCACTTCGTGCTCATTTTCTTTTGCAGATAATCTTTCTCCTTCTCCAGTATATCCTTCTAGTTTTTCCACTCTTGCAGTATAGTCTTCTGATATCGGTGGTTGAACATATAATCCCTGCTTTGCTCCTCTCTTTGTTGCTTCTGCCTTTACTTCCATTTCTTTATTCAATGGATAAAACCATTCTCTCACTAAATTTGGATCTGTTGTTCCATGTGCCAATAATAATCTATCTCCATTGAGATACATTTCTGTTGCTTTTGGAGACACATTATAACGTGATTCTATTCCCAAATAATATCTTTTTGAGATTGAAAATTCCTCAGATGTTGATTCTTTTAAATCTGTTCTAAAATATTCTCTTTTATGTTCTCCATTAATTATTTTTTCTTTTGAATCCAATAATTCTAATTGTTCAGCAGGTATTGGTTCTTGAGAAGCATAATTTCCTTTATTTCCTTTTATTGGTTTCAGTAATTCTTTTACTTGTTCATCAGTCAATTTTATTCTAAATATTACTCCTTCTCTAAATTCACCATTTGAAATATCATAAGAATAAGGTTCTGCATTTTTTAATACTTCTCCTAAATAGATATTTTTTGTTCCGATAAGATTAGACATTGAACCCTGTGATTTTTTATTTCCAAGACTTTCTGAAGATTTTAATCCTTCATCCAATATCTTATTTACATTATCTATTGAAGTTCCATGATAAAATATGTTTGCTTTTTTTTCTGTTGGATTGATTGGTTTTTTAGTTGATTCTTTTAAATCTGGATTTCTTAAATCTTCAATGTTTCCTTTTGGAACTTTTACTTCCAAAGCCAATGATGTTGGCATTTCCTTGAATCCGCTTTCTATATAATTTATTATTCCTACTTCATAAGGTCTTATGTTTGCCACTCCAAATGTTCCGGCTGCAAATCTTCCTGTTGGCTGCAAGGCCGTCTGTCCTGTAATCCCTTTGATGAATGGATTTTCTGGGGATATTGTTATCAATCCACCAGATACATCTGAGCTTGGAGTCAATCTATCTATGTCGCTTACCGTTCCAGTAAACACATGATGTATTTCTTCTGGTGTCACAACCTCGTGCGCCTCTTCATTTATTTTTATTCCGATATCGTTTGCTAATTTCTTTAATTTTGTTATTGTTTTTGTTTCCAGTTCTGCCGGATGATATCCCCCAACTTCTTCCAGTGTTTCCCTATATGCCGCAACAAGAGCATCTTCCCCTGATTCAATACCTCCACCTATCGATATTGTTCTTTCTGCTGGTGTTGTTCCAAGAATATAATTTCCGTTCTTATCAGTCAGCATAACTGTTGCCCTATTTCTTGTTCCTTGCGTATTCTTTATTGCTTCTATCTCTTCTTCTGTTAATTGAACTTGAAATGGTTTATTTGACAGTGGATTTACAACTCCAAAAATATCTCTTGCTCCTCCTATAAGTGGAAGGCTTGTCAATCCCACAGGCAGCAATGTTTCTAATGATGGATTCTTTTCAAATTGATAAATGCTTCCTGAAAAGAATCCTGTTTCTGATGCCAGATTTATTCCTTTTCCCACTAATTGTTGCGCATAACTTGCTCCTATTTTTTCCATTGATGCAGCTAGCGAAGCCCCTCCTGTTATGCTTGGGGTGAAAATTGCCGCAGCCAAAGCCATATCCACATCAGCATCAGAAAATGGATTTTCTCCTTTGTATATTTCTGTAGACAGTGATTGTATTTCAGGATCAGGAGGAATTGGTATTCCCAAATCTTTCTGGAATATCAAACCTGTTTTGACAATTCCTGCTCCAAAGGAACCAACCATTTTATTACCTACATTATATGCAGCGGTTCCTCCTATCTCAAGCAAATCTTTTGTAGCCTGCCAAAATCCTTTTTGTTTATATAATTTAAGTACTTTGCCTGTTAAGATATCTACTCCTTTTATTGCTTGGCCAATGAATGGAATCTCTTCCGACAGATTGCCAAAATAATCATTATTGCTATTGCCTTTCCCAGGAATGTTGCTGCCTGGTAAAGTTCTGGATACTGTACTTGAATTAGTGCTATTGACATTTTGTTGTTCTTGCTGATATTCAGAAGTCAAGATATTATTTATATCTTTTGATGATTGACTTAATTTATTTGCGAATTCCGGACTTATATACATATTATTGAAAGAGACAGGCTCTCCTCCCTGGAAGTATGCCCTGACATTTCCTGACTTAGTATATTGCACTCCAAGGCCTTTATTGAAGCCTGACACATCCAATGAATAATTAGATGCCTGGTTCACTTGATTCTGATATACTTTCGCATCGGCTGCTGTGATTCCTAAATACAATGCGCTGAATGCAGCATTTGAGTTTCCTACAGGCCCATATATCTTGATTGATTCTCCCCCTGCTTTTTTTCCGCCTTCGATGTTTATCTCTCCCTGTCCAGCATAAAGTGTCTGACCGGACAATATATCATATATAGAACCTGGGCCTGATTGGAAGAATACTCCTGTGCTTGCCTGTTGGTTTGCAAGTATAGGAATTGAAGGAGTGCTTGGACCTGAAACTATAATTGATGTTCCGCCACCACTTCCACCACCACCTAATGTATTATTTGATGTGCCTGAACCAGAGGCCATTATAATTGATGTTCCGCCACCACTTCCACCACCACTTCCACCACCACTTAATGTTTTCATTTGCGTAGCTGTATTTGATGTGCCTGAACCAGAGGCCATTTGCGTGGCTGTATTTGTATTGTTTGTATAATTGAACGCAGAAGGATTCCCAGAACCTTGAACCATCGAGAATGCAGGACCTCCACCTGGAGCTTCATTAGCCGACTTCAATTCACTTGCCTTCTTCTGCGCATAGGTCTGTATGCTTAGAGATGACGGTATGCTTAGAGATGACGGACCACTAAAGGTTACATTGCCTGGCATAATCTATTGATAGTTTGATTTACTTATTAAATATTACTCAGAACTTGGCTCTATTTGCACTGGCATCTTCCTCTCTATCTCATCATACCAATTCCTTAAAGTACCTTGTGTCAATGTCTGCTTCTTTGTCATTGGATTCCTACACAGCTCCTTGGCCATGACTTTAAAAGAAGGAAATGCCAAACGACCATCATAGACCGCCCCAGTAAATTCAGTGTATCTCTTCTTGAGATTCCAAATCATTATCTTTGCTATCTCCTTCTGGTCCACATAGTTGTCGGCTCCATCCTCAAAGGCTTTCTTGTTCCTGAGAAACAAATATCTTTCATAAATCTCTGCCTCGATTGGAGGGAATGGAAAGTCATCGAAGTAACATGCATGCTTATGTATCTTGTTCAGCACCTTCTCCAATGGAGTGAAATAAGAATAAGTCCCCATCAGCTCATACATCTCTTTCAAATGCCATGGATCCTTGACTTCTGACAAGTCAGGAGTGAAGACAACCACATGCCCCCTTGTTATGACTCTCACCCATAATGTAACCATGTCATTTGCGTATTTCTTGTCCATCCATGAGAAGCGAGGGATGTTCAGGAATAATATCATGTGCTTGGGCCTGATTTGCGCCGCTAATTTCTTGAGTTCCTTGTTCTCCGTCTTGTTCCAGTCCTCGCCCATCGCGAACCTGGCCGCCTCATCCGCTATGATTGGCGAGAACTCTGGGAGATTGTATATCTTTTCCATGACCTCTCCGTTGTCGTAGGCGGTGTACTTCTCGACACTGAAATAATTCTCCCCGAAATACTTGGCCACATATCTTTTAGTGATTTGCATGCTTAGCGTGCTTTTTCCCATCCCCTTCGCGGCAGAACATGCGATAATAACATCCAAGTCCGCTTCCTGCAACTTCCTGAGATATTCAACGAACTGGTTTAATTTGTCATAGCTCATCGGATCATCCTCAGCAATCCATTCAATTCATAATGATTCAATTTAGATATCCATTTCTCCCTTTCAAGAGTGCTGCTGAAATGACTTACAATCTCTTCCATCATCTCCTTCCTTGTCATTGCGCCTGCTTCTCGACAATATGGAGAACTTTGTTATATACAACATAGTCGCTTTGCGACCTCATCAGCAGGAAATATGTCGGTGTCCTTGAGGCAATCCTGTAACCTTTGCCGAGCCAAACATCCAGGTTCTGATGCTCATATTCTATTATTGGCTTGTCGCCCTTGTCCTGCGGTTGCCTATTGAAATGGCTCAAAACCCATTCCAAATTATGTCTTTTTGGATTCATCTATTCATCTCCTTCTTCAACGCATTCCAAAAGACAAGCTTCCTATTTAGGTTCTCGATGTCCTTCCTTATCTTGTCTATCTTTATGTCGATGGATTCAAGTATCTCTTTTCTTTCCATAGTGAAAATAAAGATACCCTAATCCTCAATAACTGTCAAAGCGATTCGGCAGTTAGGGCATCTATGGCCTTCTTCCGTTGATGTGTATCCGCAATTACTGCACGCCAGGAGCATGTTTCTTTATCTCCTCTATCTCTCGTATCATCCTGTCTATAACAAGTATGTCCTGAAGCCTGTTAGCCCTCATCAAGAGCATGTTCTGTCTCCATATATCTAAGATGTCATACTGCGTGGTTTCTTGCTTTGGTTCCTTTTTGAGGCATCGGCTGTCTTTGTGGCTGAGGTCTTTCCTCAGGCTGCTCTTCTT